>JAIXUU010000023.1 GCA_027483405.1 Planctomyces sp.
ATTGATTCGACGCGATCCTCAGTTGGCCTCCGGCCCGATTGCACTCGCATTAAGCGACGTGGTGACGTTGCTCCTCTACTTCAATCTCGGTCGCTGGATTCTTTGAGTTCATAACATCGTGAACTTTTTATGTTGCCGGTGAATCCTGTGGAGGTACCACGGGAGTTTCTGCCGAAACCTGGCTGGTGGTGGTTGACTGCTTGGTATTGAAGAACTCTCGCTCCACCCGGTCACGCTCTCGATCAAGTTGGTCACCCGTTGCACCGAGGTCTTTGAGTATGGATGTTGCCAATGCCAGACCAATGGCGGCTTCATCGACAAAAATTCTGGCGGCACCAAAATGCTCCAGTTCGGGAAGATTGTGCAGAAAGCGTGTCCGCACGAAGGTCATGATCTGGGGATGCAGAGTTTTCGCCTGCTGGATGATCTCTTCAACACCATGGCTTTCCGCACTGCTGAAAATGAGATACCGGGCCGACTCGACGTGGGCCTGTTTGAGGACTTCGATCTGTCGAGCATCTCCATAAACGACAGACATCCCTTCGTTTCGCAGTCGCCGGAATGTGTCGAGATTCATTTCGATGATGACAGGCCGGATTCCATTCTCAATCAGTATTCTGGCAACCATGCGGCCAATCGGCCCATATCCCACAATGATGGCGGGTGTGTTGGTTTCTAACCCTTCGTAGTCGTCAGAGACTGCCGGGGCGGCATCAAGTCTGGCCAGCAAACGCGTTGACAGCCACGGCACCTGATACATCCATCGTTCCAGTTTGGGAATGGCTCCGTACAGCAAGGGATTGATCGTGATCGAGAGGATTGCCGCCACGATGAGCCCCTGGTTCGCCTCTTCAGGGAAAACTCCCAATTCACGGGCGCGAGAACCGAGAATAAATGAGAATTCTCCGATCTGTGCTAATGCAATAGCGACAGAAAGGGCTGTGCGCGGCGGATAGCGCAACAACATCACAATCACAAAGGCAGCAAGAGGTTTGCCGATAAGCACAATGGCCAGTGTTCCAAGAATCACGCCAGGGGCCTCGACGAGTTGAGAGGGATCAAACAGCATCCCCACAGAGACGAAGAAGAGCACTGCAAAAGCATCTTTCATCGGCAGTGCATCGGAAGCGGCTCGGGCACTGAATTCGGATCGCCCTACAACCATCCCTGCCAGAAAGGCTCCCAAGGCCATCGATACACCAAAGAGTTGGGCAGAAACCACAGCGATCCCTAAAGCTGTGACCAGAACTGTGAGTGTGAAAAGTTCTCGGGATCCCGATTTGGCCATGCGTTCAAAAACCCATGGAATCACCACGCCGCCGCCGTACATAACGACGACGACAAACAGGCCAATCTTTCCGAAAGTCAAAAATGCCGCAATGGTGACACCTGCCAGATCGGCTTTGGCAGCAAGCACTGTCGGCAGGAGCACGAGGGTCACGACCGTGAACAGATCTTCGACCACCAGCCAGCCCATGGCGATGCGCCCGGTATTCGTATGCAGCTCACGGAAATCGGCCAGTACACGTGCCAGGACCACAGTACTGGCCACGCTGAGTGCCAGGGCAAAAATGATGGAGGGCACAAGCCCCCAGCCGACAATCAGGCCTAATCCCGTACCGAGTAGTGCAGAAATGAGAATCTGGCCCAGCGCTCCGGGAAGTGCCACTTTGCGTACGGCAAGCAGATCAGCCAGATGAAAGTGCAGCCCGACACCGAACATGAGCAGAATCACGCCCACTTCGGCCATCTGCTCAGCCAATTCGGCGTTGGCGACAAATCCGGGAGTTGCAGGACCGACGCAAATCCCGGCCAGCAGGTAGCCGACAATGGGTGATAATCCGAGCCGGTTGGTGATGTAACCCAGCACCAGAGCCGCCGTCAGGCCACCCGTGAGAGTGAGAATCAAATCAAGATGATGCAATAGTTCTAATCCTGTTGTGAGAAGTCGAAATTGTCGAGTTTCCTCATTCAGCCACTTGTGCTGAATTCAGCCACTCACAGTTGTCGACTCTCTCAGCAGGCAGGTCAACGGCAGCGAAGTTGAATTGTTAACGAATTCAAGAAAGAGAAGATCTCTCCCCTGGTAAACACCGTCGGAGAACTGGTGAGCTTCAATCATCGCAGTTAGATGATGGAAGTCAGCAGTACGCGGTGGACTTCATCGAGAGTGGTGATTCCTTCGCGGACCTTCTGCAGACCAGCTTTTTCGAGGGTGATCAACCCTTCGTCGATGGCGATCTGGCGAAGTTGTGTCACAGGTGTTTCCGAAAGGATGGCATGTCGCAGGCGGGCATCGATGGGTAAGACTTCAAAGACCGCAGATCGTCCAGAATAGCCTGTCCCAAAATTGACGGGAGCTGGAACTCCGCGGACCAGATCGACGGTATCAGCAAAATCGGGAGAAATGTCGAGATAGCGGCATTCTGCCTCGTCTGGATGATAGATTTCTCGCGATTGCGTGCAGACTTTACGAACCAGTCGCTGAGAGACAATACAGTTCACTGCATCGGCAATGAACATCGGAGGAATGCCGAATTCCCGCAGTACGTCAATCGTGGCGGCTGTATCATTGGCATGCAATGTCGAGAGGACGCGAACACCCGTGAGACCGGCACGGCAGGCAATATGCGCCGTTTCCGCATCACGAATTTCACCGACCATCACCACGTCGGGATCTTGCCTTAACACACCTCGCAAAGCATCAGCAAAGTTAAAGTTAATGCGAGGATCGATCTGAATCTGATTGATCGATTCAATGCGCCGTTCGACAGGATCTTCCAGTGTGACGATACTGCGGTGAGGTGAGTTGAGTTGATCGAGCAACGCATACGTTGTAGTACTTTTTCCACTGCCGACCGGGCCGACGCAAAGGAGCAGACCATAGGGCTTTTTGAGTGCTCGATTGATCAATTGAAGCTGGGTGTCGTTCAGGCCGAGATCTTCCACCTTGGTGAAAACGGTTTCGTCGGGCATCAACCGCAGGACGAGGCGTTCACCATGAATGGTGGGCCCACTCCCCACACGAATATCGCGCGAGGCTCGCAACGAGGCGCCGCTGATATGGCCATCCTGCGAGAGGCGTCTTTCGGTGATATTCATGCCAGCCATCAGCTTGAGACGGCTGATAATCTGAGAAGTGATTTCACCCGGGAGTTCAATGATGTCGTGCAGGAGTCCATCGACACGCAGCCGAATTCTCAGGCCTGTCGGTGTGGGATCTAAGTGAATATCTGTCGCATTGAGCTGAAAGCTGCGTTCGAGCAGAAGATCAACTAACGGAGCCGGCCCCACGACGTCTACGAGTTCGCGTAGTTCCTGTTGAAGAGCTCGTTGACGGGAATCACCAGCGGTTTCCGTGACGACAGCCATGGGAGAGTTTCCTGAGAGAAAGAAAGTCAGCAGTCATTCTCTGCTTTATTGTGAAACGAAAGAAATTGCTTCAGCCGAAGATGTCAGTCCAAATGGCAGGCCGAGTAACAATTGCCAGAACTGGACGAATGAGTCGCGAACGAGGCGAATCAGCGTCGTCAGCAGTCCTTCCTAAAGATCTTTTAGCGATGAACGGGGAGTAATGGGTCCTGCTGGTTCTGTTGCCGGTGTGGCAGCTGGAGAATTGGTTGCAGGTGAACCAGTTCCTGAATCAGCAGCATCTGTCGGTGTGGTCGCTTTGGGTGGTTCATTTGTGGCATTCCCGGCGGCAGCAGATGGCTCTTTTGAAGCCGGTTGATTATTGGGGAGATCGTCCTGGGGTTGATTGGCCTTCGGTTTTGAGACTTTTGCTGGTGCTTTTGAGGCAGCCTGACTGCCCGCAGCGGGCTCTTCACCTTCAGACTCATTACGTCGAAACTCGCCCTTAGGCTGTGGCAAAAGAAAGGCAATCAATACGAGAACAACCCCGGCGGAGACTCCACTCCCGGCAAACAGACGTAACGTGCCAAAGGTGGTCAACAAGCCCCAGATGCCGGCGGCAAGTGCCATGATTCCACCTGTGACCAACAAGATTCTCCCCGGTGAAATCGCATCCATCCCGTAAGCAATGAGACCCAGAATTCCCACCACACAGGCCGCCAGAAGTGCATAGGCCGGCAGCGGTGAGGCATCACTCTGATCATCATCGACGGTCGGTTGAATGTCTCGACGGCCCAGTGCGGCCCGTGCTTCCTGAGAGGTTTCGACAAGCTTCCAGACGCGGTCGAGCCCCGAAAGTGCCAGCACTTCACGCACTGTGCTGTTCGATGTTGCCACGACCAGCGCACCATCCTGGACTTTGACTGCCTTCCATACGCGAATCACCAGAGCAACCTGGGAACTGCCAATGTAATTCAGTTCGGTGAGATCGACCACAACTTGAGGTTTGGCCAATTTTTGAACTTCCGAAACAGCCTCGAATCCCGCCTGTTCAATTTCGGACCATGGGGCTTCCGTCAATCCGGGCAGCAGTTTGAGGATGAGTTGTCCATTCTCTAATACGAGTTGATAACTGTTTGGCTTTGTCAGCATGGCCCGCTTTCAGCAAACGACAGCATGAGATGGTCGGTCAGTAAATTGTCAGTGGAGCAAACGTCAGTGAAACCAAGACAGTTATGAAACGATTTCGAGCCGCCCGGATGACTGAGTGAATGCCTGAGTTGCCGCTATCATGCTGCCAATTGCCCAACCGGACAATCGGAAGGATCGTCATTCACGGAAAAAACATAAGATGCTGCTGCTTATGAAGCTCTCTTGATGATGATTCTGACGCCTCAGCCAGCGATTCTGCGGTCAGTAGCCACTGAAAGCCGAAAACCCAGATAAGACTTGAAGTCTTGCCCGATTCCTCGTTGACACCGATTTTTCTGCATTTCTATAGTAGAGAAGGTACGCAAAGCTGGATGAAGTGTTCACACTGATGTTCAGCAGGTGGTGCAACGCATCGATACGACAAAGTTTGCCTTTTCCAAATGAGAACGAGTTTCAGACCCGATCTGGAATCTGCCCATCGTTTGTTTTCATTAACAGATCTATGGATTGCTGAGTAACAATTTCTGGGGATTTGCCGACGAATGGCTCAGCTTGGACGAATACTGGTGGTGATCGTGGTGGCAGCCAGCCTGGGCTTTGCCGCTTTTGCGGCTTCGCTGGCGAATGGTGGTCGCAACTGGGTGGGTGACACCCAGAATTCTCCGCTGAATGACTATTTCGAGTTCAATTCGCAGCCGGGTGAGAAGACGACTTACACCGCCACACATCGATTGACCAAGGAATCCGCTGGCTCGGGTGTGATTCTTTCCGAGGTGGTCAACTCAGCCAAACAGAAGTTGAATCAGGAGCTGAGTGACAAGCTGCAGAAAACTCAGGCCGAAATCGACGCATTGAAGCCACGCATCCCACAGATTCAGGCGTTACGAAAAGACGATGAGCAGGCTCTCGTGAGCCGTGAAGCTGAACTGCTCAAGAATCTTGATGCAGTGCGAGCAAAGATTCTCGCGGCGACTGAAGAAGCGGCTCGCCTGGGCGGCGAGATTGAAAAGGTTCGTGGTGAAGGTGAAGAGCGCCGGGCTGAAGTTTACCGGTTGAAAAATCAGCTCGAACTGATTCGCAATGATTTGTTTGCTGCCACACAGCAGAAAAATGCACTGACAGATGAACTGTTGCGTCTGGAACAGAATCTCGATCGTTTGAAACGGCGTCAGGCTCAGTTGAAGCAGTTATTGGGTGAGCCTTACGACGATCAGGTGCCTGCTAATGGACCGCCGCTTTCATTGAAGTCTGCGACGTAATATTCATTTTGAAAAAATCAGCATCGTGATTCGGAACATTGTAATCGCTGCTGAAGTCTGACATTGAATTTGAAGTTTTCCCGGCTGAACGGACCTGAGGTTCGCTATGACATTTGTTGGCAAAATTCTCGTTGTGCTGCATCTGGTTCTGGCCGTGGTTTTCATGGGCTTTGCCGGTGCCATTTATACAGCCCAGGTGAACTGGCGAACGGCGAAAGAAAACACCCAGAAGCAACTTGATGTTGCCAAAAAAGAGTTGGTTGAGAAGTCGACAGCACTCACTCAGGCAGCTGATGCCGCCGCCAAGAAAGAAGCCGATCTGCAGCAGCAGGTGACTCAACTGACCGGCGAAAAGAACGCACTGACATTGCGGAATACTTCTCTCGAAGCAGAAACGGCAAGACTGAAGGCGTTGGCCAATTCGGAGCAGAAGATTGCCGGGCTCAGCACCTCGGAAGCTGAGCAGCGTCTGCTCGAGGCACAGCTGCAGCGGGCCAGGAATATTGAACTGGAGAATTCCCGTAATCAGTTGATTACGGCAAACAACAAATTGAGCGACGAGATTTTCGGTGCCAAGGTCAAATTGGATGCACTGCTTGCTAAGCACGAAGAATCGCTGCGGGAAATTGCAACGATGAAATCGTTCCTGGCATCCAAAGACCTCCCCACCGACATTAAGAATATGGTGGTTTCCACAACACCGCCACCACCTGTCACTGGTGTGGTGATGGATCTGCGCCCTGCCCGCCCTGGAACCAGTGAGACTGTCGAAATCAGCCTGGGTAGCGACGATGGGTTAACCAAAGGCCACGAACTGACGATCTATCGCAATGATCGATATCTGGGAAAAATCCGCTTAAACTTTATCACGCCTGATCGGGCTGTGGGTGAAGTTGTCGAACGAACCAAGAACAGCACTATTCAACGAGGCGATAATGTCACCACGCGGCTCTAACTCCAGTGATGCACCCAGCCCCGGGATCTACGACGCCCTGCTGTTTGTTTCGCTCTCGGCACTGATTGCCGGCATTATCTTCTTGGTGCTGGAATTGGGTGAATACGGCTGGAAAGTCGTGCCTTAAGTCAATTGGCAAGATTTGCATGCAGCATTGCTGCAAAATGATCAGCCGTCAGTGAGCCAGCACTTTGGGTAAACAAGTGTGCTGGCTCTTCATGCGAAGGCAGTGGTCAGTGCAAACGCTGAGACGTATCTCACCGATCGATCTGAGATTAAAGTGTGCAATGCATGCTTGCACAGAGCCGCGAGCATGGCACATAGAGCGTAATTCAGGCTAAATTTCGTGCTATACGCTTCTTCGCTGCTGCATGAGTGACATCACTTCGGCCCGGCTGGCTTGGTTGGTCTTGAAGAGTCCACGCACAGCGCTGGTGATTGTCAGCGAGCCAGGTTTGCGGATGCCACGAATCGTCATGCAGGTGTGAGTCGCTTCCAACACAACGATCACACCTTTGGGATCGAGGACGCTTTGCATGAGATCAGCAATCTGCTGCGTCATGCGTTCCTGTACCTGGGGTTGATGCGAAATCTCATCCACAATGCGGGCGAGCTTACTTAAGCCCACCACTTTTCCCCGCGGCAGATAACCAATGTGAGCCACGCCCATAAAGGGCAACAGATGGTGCTCACACATGCTGTTGAAGCTGATATCTTTAACCAGCACAAGTTCGTCATACTGCTCGGGAAAGACGCGTTCGAGATGCCTGGCGGGATCACAGCGCAAGCCCGCTGTTAATTCGGCAAACATACGGGCCACGCGGGCGGGAGTTTCCTGGAGACCTTCCCGATCAGGGTTTTCACCAATCGCAGAGAGAATCTCACGGACAGCCCGCTGAATTCGCGGCAAGTCAGGCTCAGCTCTCATTTCGCGAGGCGAAGGTGGTAAGGCGGAAGAATGACTGCTGGTGAGGAGTTGAGTCTGGCTATTATCCCCCAAAACATCAATCGCGGAGTTCGAACCATGCGGCAGTGTGGCGTTACCGTGAATGCAATCGCCGTCGTCATCAGAGTATTCATCGGCCATGCTCATGGTATCTCCGCTGTGTGAATATCGCAGTGAGTCAAATCGGGGAGGAAATCAGAGACCGAGAATGTCGGGATCATTTACCCGAGGATGACTGATGGGGATTCCATCAGAATGCCAGATATTCTCGCCGTAATCACTTCGAATGGTAGGCGGATGAGGTCACCATTCAAGGATTTGCATGCGATTTTCTGCCAAGAAGACGAATATCCCTCACGCTGAATCGCAGGCTTATGCGTTTCCCAAAAACGACAGTGCAGTGTTGATTGCAAAGACATGCTTGCCCAGAACGGCAAACATGGCACACTACGCTGGTGCGAACGGTTCATAAGGCGAAAGGTTTCAGCTTTTGGTGCTGTTGGCGCATTGGACGCAGAAGCCTTTGAGCAGAATCTCATTGACTTTGCCAATACGGGCCCAGCTCTCTTTGTCGAACTTGGGAAGTTCGCTGCCATGGAGGCAGGTCACTTTTCCACAAGTAATGCAGACAAAGTGCGGATGCTGATCTTTCTCGGGATTGTTGAGATCGTTCAGCTCAAATCGCCAGACATGGTCGCCCAGTTCACTGCGAGTGACGAGCCCGGCATCCACCAGATCGGTCAGATTGCGGAAAACTGTCGCTTTGTCGAAACCCGTCGGTACGAGTTCTTCAGCGACTTCGGCATGAGTCACGGGAGCAGTCGCCTGCTGCAGTTGGCGAAGGACAGCAATACGAGCCGCTGTGGTGCGTAGATTGGCCTTACCCAAAACACGGCGAATTTCAGCCACCGAACCGGCATCGGTTTCAGCTTCCTTCGACATACCGAAAATTCCACAGGCGAAACGGCTGGTAATTGACAATTGCAGATTTATGCAACTATAGAACCTTGTAGGCGTTTTCGCAACTTGTCATGCGTAGATCGGGCGGCAGATCGAGGAAATGCATCGCTCAGGCAGGTTTCTTGACCTCTGTCGATTTACTGGAAGATGACGTGGCACGGGCGGCCCGCTCCTGATCTGCAAGTCCTTCGGCTGAAATCAAATCGACAAGATCCTGCGCCAGCCCATCCATTTCTATGATCAACGAATCGACGCGTCCGGCAAAATACATGTACATGATCAGTGCAGGAATTGCGATTAACAGACCAGCCGCCGTCGTCAGGAGTGCCAGTCCGATGCCAGCCGCCAGATCTTCCGTTCTTCCCATGGCCTGCTTGGCAGCGATGGTATTGAAGCTCTCGATCATGCCGGCCACTGTTCCCAGCAGACCTATTAACGGAGCCACCGTTGCAGCACCATTCAAAACTCGAATGTGTTTTCGCAATTGGCTGGTCTGGCGTTCGCCTCCATCAATGATAGCCTGTTCGACTTCCACGCTCGGCTTGCCCCACTTCCGCAGACCGTGTGCAAACACGATCGAAATCGGGCTGCCATTTTCTTCACACAATTGGAGAGATGTTTTGGGATCGAGATGCCCCTCACGCATGTGATCAAAGAAACGTCTGACAAAGGGCTGGGGAATCACGCGGCTGCGCCTCAGCACAACCAGTCGCTCAATCGTTACCCACAAGACCAGCACGGAAGCCAGACCCAGAGGATAAACAAAAACACCCAGCCCGTTCAGAATCTCCAGAGGTGTTTCCGGGATTTTCGTGGCCGGCTTCTGGCTCTCTTCTGTACTCGGCACTGTCGAAGCATTTTTTTCACCAGAAGCGGATGGATCGATGGCGGTGGAATCTCCCCCTTGTGCCAGAGCATCACTCTGGTGGACTGCCACTATCCCAGTGGCCATCACCAGACACAGCATCAGGCAAAGACAGGCCTGAGGGAGAATCGAAATCTTAAAGAGCTTGCGGTGAATGGGTTGCGTACGTCTGGTGCGGGGATGATGACCCTGGTTTCGGGATGCCGGAATGTGAGTGAGACCTTCAGATTCCATTCGCATGATCGCACCGGAAAAACTGCCCATCGGAAATTTTGCCAGAAAGTGACAGAAGTCACGATGGCACAACAGTCTATCGACTTGGGCAATTCATGGTGAGAGAGGTTTTTGTAGATTTCGGCCATTGGAATTGAACCGTTTCCATCTTCGCGCCAGAACTTCTCCAAAGTACAAGCATTTGCAACGGCACTTTCAGGGAATCTCTTCCCCCCATCGAAGACTGCGAAGCGATGAATCGGATGAGGAGATTTTTCATTGTGCGGAGAGGAGCCAAGGATGAACCCGATGGATCGATCGAGTGGCCTGGACGTCGCTTCCATGTTCTGGTGGCCCGAAGTCATTTTATCGATTGCTATTGGCCTGGTGATTTGTGGAATCGCCGTTCCAGCGGTGCTGAATTCTCGCGAGAGTCAGCGCAAGGTTCTGTGCCAGCATAGGTTGTCGCGTTTGTCCACGGGATTGGCAGCCCATGAATCGGCTTATGGCACATTGCCGCCAGGTGTGCTCTGGGGAAGATTTCAATACGACGCGCCACGCACCACCTACTATGCCAATCTTCTAGAAGTTCTCGGAGAAGCAACGCTTTTGACGGTTCCAGGCGTCACATGGTGCTCTTCCGAAAACGAACATGTTACCAGCATGCCCAGGCCGGAACTGCTCTGTCCGTCGGATTTGCGAGGCGGAGCCGTCAAGAACAATCTCAAATGTGGCGACCAGGCCATGACCAATTACATGGCCTGTTTTGGTCGAACGATGGCTGATGTCGCCCTCAAACGTGGACCATTCTTTGCGAATTCAGGACTCGATCTGAATCGTGTGGAGCGTGGTCGAGCTTCGTTGCTGCTCATGGCTGAGTACATCACGGGAACACCTACTGACCTTCGCGGCGGTCTCTGGGGCGATGAAGCAGGCATGAGTCTGATGTTTACCTCTTTGCCTCCCAACAGCCTGGAGCCGGACAGACTGTACCCGAATCCGAGGCTCTGTGATCCACAGAATGCAGTCCACAACAACGTGAAAGCCAACATGCCCTGTGCGCATGGTGATGGCTACCTGACAGATACCGCAGCTGCACGAAGCCATCATGCGGGTGGTGTGCATGCGCTGTTTGCTGATGGACGAATTCAATTTGTTTCGAGTCGGATTGATCGTGAGCTATGGCAAAATTACGGAGTCACTCATCCTGAGTCGGCAGCATGGGAAACTGCAAGCCTCTCAGATCAGCACACTGATAACTTCCATTTACCATCCGGAAAACTCGCCGCCAGTCAGACGACGGGGGAGTAAAGCTTCATGATGCGTCAACTGACGTACTGCCTGTGGACCATCGCGGCTTTGAGCAGTCTGCTCTTTAGTGGTGCTCACATTGCGCTGGGACAGACAGGTGCCAGTCAGCTACCTGGTGCAGCAGATTCACCAGGCAATACACATGCTGTTGCCACCGTGCGAACCTATCATGGTGAGGTTGAGCCTCTTCTGCGGGCTCATTGTCTGGAGTGTCATCGTCAGGGAGGACTGGCACCATTTTCGTTAGAAAGCTACGCGCAGGCAAAAGCCCATGCACTGACCAGTCTGCAATTGATTCAGCAGGGAAGTATGCCTCCATGGCCACCCTCTGCCCGAGGTTTGCCTTTACGGCATGAGCGGCGTTTAACAGCCATCGAGCAGCAACTCTTTGCCGAGTGGGTTCAACAGGGGAGACTGGCCGGTGATCCTTCGCCACCCAGTGACAACACGATCAGCGCGGTAACTCCGCAATCGGTTCAGACAAAGAGGCCGCCACTGGGAGAGCCTGATGCCGTTTTTGAACTTCCATCGAGTTTTGAAGTCCCGGCAGAGGGCGACGACATCTATCTGTATGTGCCGATCGCCACAGGCTGGACGAAGAACCAATGGATCCAGGCGATTGAGTTTGAGCCGGGAGTGGCCAGCGTGGTGCATCATGCCAGCTTTATGGCTGACACTTCGGGAACGGCTCGTGAGATGGATGCCGAAACGACCGAACTGGGTTACCGGCGATATGGCGGCAGTGGTTTTACAGCCTCAAGCACATTAGGAGGCTGGGCACCGGGAGCACAGCCGATGGCATTTCCTCCCGGGGTTGCCCGCAAAATGGATCGCGGTGCCGATCTCGTCTTGCAGATGCATTATCACCCCTCAGGGCGTGTGGAGCATGATCGCTCGCGAATCAAAATTCATTTCGCCAAAGAACCCATCCAGAAGCAGGTGGTTGAACTGATCATGGCGAATCTGGATCTTCAGATCCCGGCGGACCGTGCTTCGCATCGGCATGTCGCGGAGTACGTTTTGCCAGTCGATGTGACGATCTACGGGATTGCTCCGCATGCTCATCAAGTGGCGACTTCAGTGCTGATTGAAGCGATTGATTTTGAGACAGGTCCGACAATTCTGCTCGAGATCCCGCGCTGGAATATGAACTGGCAGCAGGTCTACGTGCCGCGAACACCACTGACATTACGTGGTGGAACACGCCTCAGGACGACGTTTATCTACAACAACTCGTCGTCGAACCCCAGAAATCCCCATCAACCGCCACAAGACATTTTCTGGGGAGAACAGACTGCTGATGAAATGGGAGTGGTTTTCTTCGATGTGACCACAAACACTCCCGAAGATCTCAAATTCCTGCAGTGGCACAATCAGAATCGCCTGACGGCTTCTCGGGAAGAGGCGGCCCGTCATCCTCGCGGAAAAATCGAAACACGATGATCTGCCAACAAAACAGCCCGGCCTCAATGAAGAAGCCGGGCTGATGAGTTGTGACGAGTATCGATGTTTCGAAGGATAGCATCATCGATCAGCATGTCTCTCAGATTTTCATGAGAGAGCGATAACAGATGATTAGCGACCGAAACCCCCATCAAAGACGGGGGCCACGACCGCTCGTGTGAGCACGAGATCAATGCTGCGATTGGGATTGCCGCGAGTAATGACCTGCACGGGAGTGGCTGTCGACCACTGGAGTCGGCCCTGTGTCCAGATTTGCGCATCAATGGCATAAATTCGTCTTTGATCAATCTCGTCGCCATCGAAATTGAGTCGGAAAGAAACGGGGACACTGCGTGGATTTTCGATGACTTCATCGACCAGCACACGTGGGAACCGGGGGTTATCCGTGATGTCCACCAAGCGAACTTCCACCACTGAGTTTGGTGGCAGAGCCATGCGCTCGCGGTAGGTCACCGTGCCTACCAGAGTTGATAGCCTGGAGGGAGGATTGGGTACTAATGACCGATCGAGTCGAACGACTCGATTGGCCAGTGTGCGGTCCCGGTGATTCCAGATGAGCAGGTTGACATACCCGCGAGAGTCGGCTCGCTTTTGAAACTCTTCTCCGATGTCAAAGAGCTGGCCGTTGACGATACCGACCTGATAGCCGTTGACCGTAATGATGATATCATCCACCTCAATCCCTGCCCGGCTGGCAGGAGTCGGACGGTAAACTTCAGTCACGCGCACGCCGACATCGAAGTCTTCGCCTTCAATTCCCATTTTCCAACGGGGAAGATTGGGCTGCGGGAACTGTGGAGTCGGAGGCAACAGTCGAGGTTGAACCAGACGAGGATCCACGCCTTGAATGCCGCGGGATCGATCATCGGGTTGAAAGGTTCCCAGTTGCGCTTGAACCGTCCCACTCGAGCAAAGAGCCAGAAGTACCACTAACTGACACAATCCTTGACCAGCGATCTTCGTCCACAACCTTGCCATCACTAAGCCTCCTGAGATGTCTCGCCTTGAAGTTTTCCGTAACTCCATCGCTCCATTGGATGAATGAAGCTGAAATTGAAACTGGCTGGTCGGCATCTTAACGACCAATTCAGTCGTTCTCGCATGAAAGCGGCTGTTTTGTCCACTGGAAAAATGGAAAAGTACCGACATCGAGTTCATCGTTGGCCGAGATCCCCACATAGACAATTGTCAAAGCGCTCAATGGAATTGACCTTAGCGGTTGAAATGCTGGGAGACGGGCTATTACTCTAAAGTCTTTGTGTTGCAGACAATTCCGCGAGGGGACCGGCAAAAAAACAATGGCCATGGTTCTCTCAGACGATGCATGGATGTGAAGTTTGTCACCCGCTGCTGTCGATTCCCGCCCAATTACCGTCAACGAAGCACAGGCTCCAGCTCGTCATCTCGTATTGAGGCTGCTGGGCCTGGCGTGGCGATATCGCAAAAAATGTCTGGCGGTTGTCTTCCTGAATGGATTCGTCGCTGTTCTGGGACTGGTCGGTTTTCAACTCACGGGGCTAGGAATCGACGTCTTACGAAAGGCGGTGGATCCGGCCGCCCCTGCCGTGCAGTGGCCTTTGGGTTGGGCACCACCCGAGAGCTGGTCGCTGGTGGCGGAATTGTCAACGGTCGCTGTCATGATGGCCGTGATGGCGGTTTTGTCGCTGGCGATCAAATACTGGGCGGCGATCGTGTCTGCCCAACTGAGCCAGCAAATAGTGATTCAATTACGAACTGAGGTTTACGACAAACTGCAGAGATTGTCGTTTCGGTACTTTGACGACCATGACAGCAGTTCGCTGATCAACCGAGTGGCGGGTGATGTGCAGGCAATCCGGCAGTTTGTGGATGGTGTGGTCATCAAGTGCCTGGTGGTGGTAATCACACTGGCTGTCTGCATTGTCTATATGCTGCGGTTGAATGTCGGCCTGACGATTGCCTGCCTCGCGACGACACCACTCTTGTGGTGGGGTGCCATCTGGTTTGCCCGGGTGTCGCGCGAGCAGTATCTCGAGGCCAGCAAACTGGGCGACGAGATGGTGCGGGTGCTTTCCGAGAATGTGCAGGGCATTCAAGTCGTGAAAGGCTTTGCTGCCGAAGAGGGACAGATCGAGCGATTTGCCGAAGCCAACCGCAGGATTGTGGAACATAAGTTCGGGATCTTCTGGAGCTTGAGCCTGTATCAACCCATTATGGGAATTCTCACGCAGATCAATATGCTCGTGCTCATCGGGTATGGCAGTTATTTGACAATTCGTGGCGAATTGCCTCTCGGAACGGGGTTATTCGTCTTTGCCAACCTCTTGCACGAATTTGCCAACCAGGTGGGCCATGTCACCAATATTGCCAACAGCATTCAGAGCAGCTTGACCGCTTCGGAACGGGTATTCGAGATACTCGATGCGCCACTCGAAGTCGATTCTCCGGCATCGCCACAACAGCCAGTTCAGATACGCGGTGAATATGTGCTCGAGCAGGTGAGCTTCGAATATGTTCCCGGCAAGCCTGTGCTCAAAGAGATCAACCTGCGGATTGGTGCGGGCCAGATGGTGGGGATCACCGGAGAAACCGGTGCGGGAAAAACGACCTTACTGGCTTTGTTGACCAGGTTTCATGATCCGACTTCAGGCCGCATATTGCTCGATGGTGTCGATTTGAAAGCGTGGGATCTGCCTCTTTTGCGACGACAGATCGGGATGGTCTTTCAGGAAAGTTTTCTATTCAGCAATACGGTCTCCAACAACATCGCCTTTGGTAAGCCCTTGGCGACTCTCGAAGAAATCGACTTTGCGGCGAGGCAGGCAGCTGCTGAAGAGTTTATCTCGGCCATGCCTGGGCAATACCAGAACGTGGTGGGTGAGTATGGCACTAACCTTTCGGGTGGTCAGAAACAGCGATTATCACTGGCGCGTGCATTGATCCTTCGTCCGCCGGTTCTGATTCTCGATGACGCCACAGCGGCTGTGGATTCTGAAACCGAGCATGCCATCCAGCAGACACTCGATCGACTGCGCGGCGAACGAACGGTCATTCTCGTTTCGAGTCGAGTCAGTACGTTAAGACATGCAGATCAGATTTTTGTGTTGAATTCCGGGATGCTGGCTGAAACGGGAAATCATCAGCAATTGATGCAGAAACATGGTCATTACTTCCAGATGGCCCAGTTGCAGGCGTGGGAACAGACATTGACTGAGCCTGAAGATTCGTTACCAGAGGATCGTGAAGCCGCCTTGTTACCCAGCCAGCGTGAAGCTCCCTTTCCGCATGCAAAGGGAGCCCGTCCCATATGACAACACCCGCTCCGCAAACCGTGATTGGTAATATTCAAGGGCTCACTCAGGTTGTACGTAAGGATGAAAATGAGGCACAAACCAGGCCTCTGGATTTCCGGCTGATTTCCCGAATTCTGACTTACATGCGGCCCTACGCAGCTAAGCGAAATGCACTTTTAGTCGCTGTAGTACTCCGGGCCATTCAACTGCCAGCATTAACATGGGCCATTGCGCTGACCATCAATGGCCCTGTCACGTCACGGGATATTCCAGGGGTCTGGCTGGCAGCGGGGGGATTTTTTCTCCTGGCACTTTCGACACAGTTCGTCATGCACTTTCGACAGCGCTACGCCCTCGAACTGGGTGAGCTTGTCGTTAAAGACCTGCGCAATGAGTTGTTTGCACATCTGCAGAACATGCCTTTGAGTTTCTTCAACCGTACGAAAGTCGGGCGAATCATCAGCCGGATGATTTCGGATATGGAAGATGTGCGTGTCGGCGTGCAGGAAGTGTTGTTTGTCAGCCTCGTGGCGTTTGGACAATTGCTCGTCGCGGCTGCCTGCATGCTCTATTATGACGTGGGACTGTTTCTGCTGGTGCTGGGCATGGCACCGATTCTGTGGTTGACCAATCGTTACTTCCACAAGTTGATGAGTGAACTTTTGCGGCAACTGCGGGAATCTTTCAGCCGGGTGACAGCCACTTTGGCGGAATCTGTCCTGGGCGTGCGAGTTACGCAAGGTTTCAGTCGTCAGGATGAGAATGCCCGGCTGTTCAAGCTGCTGGTGCAGGATCATTCGAAGTACAACACCCGTGTGATGCAGGCTCAAGGACTCTTTTTGCCACTGCTGGAATTCAACAGCCAGTTCTTTGCTGTGCTGCTTTTGATCGTCGGGAGTTATCGCGTTCTACAGCCCGATTCGACACTGACCATCGGCGAACTGGTGGGCTTTTTCTTCATGGCGAACATGTTCTTTTCGCCGATTCAGATTCTTGGCAACCAATACAATCAGGCACTGACGGCGATGGCCGGGGCTGAGCGACTTTTTGCCCTGCTCGACACACCTCCCGAATGGACAGATTTGCCAAATGCCCGGCCCTTGCCCGATGTGCAAGGACAAGTCGAGTTCGACAATGTGTGGTTCAGTTACGAAGCTGGTCGTCCCGTTTTGAAGGGAATCAGCTTTAAGGCTGAATCTGGTGAAACGATTGCCCTTGTCGGACACACAGGAAGTGGCAAAACATCGATTATCAATCTTGTGGCTCGCTTCTGGCTTCCCGATTCAGGCCAGATTCGCGTCGATGGAGTCGAGCTGCGGACGGTGACTGGTGAATCTCTCCACAAGCAGATCGGAATCGTTCTGCAAACGAACTTTTTGTTCGCAGGTTCTGTGCTCGATAACATCCGGTTTGCGAAACCCGATGCAGCGTTTGAAGAGGTGGAGCAG
>JAIXUU010000209.1 GCA_027483405.1 Planctomyces sp.
AGACATCTTCGAGTCCCCGGGGAAGCTGGCGGACTCCGTCGAAATCGCTGCCGATCCCCACATGTTCGACACCAGCCACTTTGGCAATATGGACAATATGATCGACGACATCGTTCAGGGTACCGACATCCTTCTGGTTGGCTTTGAGTCGCTCCGTGGGGACTATGTAGCCAGACATAAAATTGACCATGACGATGCCGCGATTGGCGGTGACGCGTCTGAGGATCACATCGGAGACATTGCGCGGGTGATTGCAGATCGCTTTGGCCGAGGAGTGCGAGAAGATCACGGGGGCTGTGGTGATATTGAGTGCATCCAGCATCGTCTCTTCGGAGACATGCGAAAGATCGACGAGCATTCCCAGTCGATTCATCTCGCGCACGACTTCTTCGCCAAACGGCGTGAGACCTCCATGTTGAGGTTGATCGGTGGCGGAATCGGCCCATTCGATCGTTTTCGAATGGGTTAACGTCATATAGCGAACACCCTCACGATAGAGTTGCTGCAAAATGGGAATCGAGCATTGAATGGAATAGCCACCTTCCGCCCCCATGAGCGAGGCGATTTTTCCTTGTGCGACAATCCGTTCGATATCGGCTGAAGAGTAGGCCAGTTCGAGTTGATCGGGATACTTCTGGGCGAGCTTCCGGACGATCTGGATCTGCTCGAGAGTTTGAGTCAGAGATGTGCCTTGCTGGTAAGTATCGGCGGGGACATAGACCGACCAGAACTGAGCCTTTAACCCTGACTGTTTCAGTTTCGGGAAATCGGTATGAAGCAACGGTTGCGGCATCGTGAGATCGAGTCGATCGACAGAGCCTTTGGCGAGTTTATGGATCTGCCAGGGGAGATCATTATGCCCGTCGAAAAGCATCCCTGAAAAATGAATCTCGCGGGTCAGAGCATCGAGATCTGCTTCGCTGAGAGTCCTGGCAACTGATGCTGAGTCTGATGAGGCTTGGGGACCCAGAGAATCCTCGCTGGCAACTAGATCAGTCATGATAAGACTGAGGATAGCCAGAACGAGTCGCGAAGACGTGTGAATCAGTGTGCCTCTTCTCCGGGAAGATGTCTGACGATGGATCATTTCGCTTGGGGCCTGAAATTGTTCATGGTCAAATTCATGACAAATGAACGATGAAAATACTGGCAAGGGTTCTGGCGCGAGCGGCCACCCAAATCTTCTCGAATCTATAGAATTCCACTCGAAAAACGAAATAAAAAAGCCAGCAGCATGACCAGCAATTGTTTGGTCATGCTGCTGTTGATTTTGATCTGGTTCTTGCGGGTAAACTGCAACTACCCGATCAAATGTGATTCGAGGAACCAGAGTTGCTTATCGGTTTCACGGGAGATGCCTGTGAAGAGATCCGCCGTATCGGCATCGCCCGCTTCATCAGCCGTATCGATGGCTGCTCGGGCCGACTTCCCGAAGTAGGCAAAGGCAGTCACCAGAGCCTGCAGATGATCCTTGCCCGAAGTGATACTCGTCGAATATTCGGGAAGTGTGGTGGCTTTGGCGACGTTTTGAGTTGTCCCATAGGCTGTACCACCCAAAGCCACGGCCCGCTCAGCGATGTCATCGACAAAGCCATCTACAAGATCGCGCAGTCCATCGAAGAAGAGATGCAACTGCATGAAATGCGGCCCCTTCACATTCCAGTGGGCCTGCTTGGCCTGAAGTGCGAGGTCGATCGAGAGTGCCAGTTGTGTGTTGAGCAGTTCGACCATAGCAAAACGGACATGTTCGGGTAGGTTGTTCTTGGTGGGATGCATGGATAGACCTTTTCTGATGGATCAAACACTGAATTTGCAGGATTCACGGATTGTTGAATCACTCGAATTCAAACGAAAGCGAAATCTGTGCCTGATGGAATTACCCTGATCTTGTCAGGTTTCTAACAGAATTCGGCCTGTGTGAGCTGATTTCTCGTATAGAAACCTCAAGTTTAAGTGGCAGAAGTTTGTCCAGACTGTTGTTTGAGCAACCAGCCTGAGAGGAGTTCTTCAGTCGCCTGGCCGAGAGCCTTCAGATCGTGGTGATGATGAAGTTTCGCAAAACCGGCAGCACCCATTTGTGTTCGTAATTCCGGTGAGCGGAGCAGTTGTTCGAGCTGGTCAGCGAGATCAACAGGGTTATCAGGAGCAAAAAGAAGCCCGCCTGCTTGTGAATAGTCATCCGCAGGAACAATCTCAGGAAATGCGCCATGAGCTGGTTGAACGACCGGCAGGCGATGAGCCCAAGCTTCGAGTAGAAAAATCCCTTTGGGCTCACGATAGGTCGTCGGAACAGAAAAGAGATCGATCGCACGGAGAAAGGCATTCTTTCCGTGGATCGAAGGGGGACTTCCTTCGTATCGAAAGCGGTCTTTCAGAGGATGGGCGCGATGCTGGACTGCCTGAAGATAATCTCGTTGTGAAGGGGGCAGATAGCCGGCGGCACGAATCTCGAAATCAAGACCACGTTTGGCGAGAATCAGGCCCGCTTCAATCAGTTGATGGAGGCCTTTTTCAGGGCAGATCCGGGCAAAATATCCAATGACAGGCCTCTGACTGCGAGAAGATAAAGTTGAGTCGAGTTGCACATCTTCCATCAGGCGTGAGGTATCGACGGCTAAGGGGAGCCGGGCGAATTTCTGCAGATCGAGGCTGAGCATGGAGGACATGTGCCTGGCGTAGTAATCGCTCTGGGTAATATAGCCATCAAACAGGCTCGCATTGGCGGTGATCTGCTCGATCGCCTGCTGGCGATACTCGGGAAGGAGGCCATCGAGGAAGATGTCGTCTCCTTGCAGCATGCAGAAAATCGGGCCGTTAAAGCGGCTCCGCAGGTTAACGAGGGGCCCGCTCATCAGCGCGTTGCTGAAGAAAACAGCATCTGGCCGATATTCGTTGACGATAAAGCTGGCGAGTTCTTCAAAGCTCTTCGTATGTGGCCCATGGGCACCACGCAGCATCGAGAGAGCGAGTTCCCCAAGTTCTTTCGCCTCATTACTGACAGAAAAACGCGAGGCAAACGAGAGAATCTGTGGATAGTCGAGCCACTTGCGTGTCCAGCCCGGGAGCCTGCTGATTAAAGGATACTTCTGTTCGAGATAAAGATTAATACCCCCGATGAAGATGCGAGAGGTTGTCGGCGGTTCGTCGTCGAGAGTGAGTGGAGTGTAGCAGGGAATCAGCGTGGCTTCGTGCCCGCGAGCGAGCATCGATTTAGCCCAAGTGCTGTCGTGCAGGCAGGAGCCGCAGAACATGCCTGCGCCACCGGCAGTGATCATCGCCAGACGCATGTTCTCTCCATCATGTGATGTAGTCGTGGCATAAGGTGTTGACAGCGATCATTTTCATTCTGGCGGTCGGCTGCACGATTCTGTGGAACAAATGTTCCTTCGACCAGACTCCTGTGAGTATAGTCAGCGGGCACACAGATTCTTACAGGATTGTGAGGGAAGTTGCCTCAGCAGTGCGGTTCACTCGCCTCGGGCACTCCTTGTATGAGTGGCATTAAGCCAAACAGCAATAGCAGGCTCTACAGCACAGGCAGGTCAATTTTTTGATGGAACAGCCGGCCAGATCCATGACTCCTGCGGAGAAAGAGCCTCCATCGCGTCGACCACCCGTTTTATGGGGTCGCGTTCCCGCATTGGTAGCGGCAGGAGCCATGGCCTTAGGGATCGTCCTGCAGGAAATTGCAGGCCTGGGAGTTTGTTTCGCTGGTCTCGTTGGTGTGCTGGTCTGTCTCTTCGTCTGGCGACTCAGCCTTCAGCGGAAGCATGTCGCCTTTGGAGGTGATCTGTCTGGGTTTGGGCCCGGCTTTTTCGTTACAGGTGCGCTGCTGGCACTGGCGAGTGCGGCTGGATTGTGGCATGAGGCGACATGGAACTGGACGAGCCGGGATTCGTTGAGCCGCTTGGCCGACCTGCGTTCGCAAGGTGTTTGCCTGGAAGGGATTTGTCGCTCGACAGTTCTGATTGAGCAGATGCACTCTTCGTTTGCAAAATCTTCACCGGTCGGCAAGGTGGGATCAAACTCCAAGCCTGCGGAGGTAACGAACGATGGGCGAGGATCAGATCTGGTAACGAATGAAGAAACTGCCGGTCAACGCGTGATTTCGCGATTCGTGTTTTCCGTCGAGAGCCTTGGCGTGGGGCCTGAGCATCGCCATGTGTGTGGAGATGTGCAGGTCGATGTGGAAGGTGAAACGCGAATTTTTCAGCCGGGAGATCGCCTGCGGATCTATGGGAAGCTGAGTCGTCCTGCACCGCCAATGAATCCGGGGGAGTTCAATTACGCGGACTGGCTTTACGCCCAGGGAATCGTCGGGCATGTGAGAGTCAAACATCGCGAGGCGGTCGTACAGACCAGCGAAAAGATTCCAATGAGTTGGATGTTGCGGCGCTGGATGTCGTGGCTGCGTCAGCGGGGAGAACGCAGTCTTGAGCGGGTGATTGTGCGCTCGTCACCTGAACTGGCCAGCAGCATATTGCTGGGTGGACGCCAGCGTCTGGATGCCGATTTGCGGGAATCGTTTGTACGAAGCGGATTGCTCCATATTCTGGCCGTTTCGGGCATGAATGTGGGGTTGGTGGTCTTATTGATGATGACCCTTTCGAAGGGGATTATCCGGCATCCCTGGGGTTTGGCCGCCTGTGGATTGGGAACGATTGCGCTGTTTCTGATGCTGGCCGAGAATGATCCGCCTGTTGTGAGAGCGGCTTTCTTTGGAAGTGCCTGGATTCTCGGGAGCCGCTGGGCAGGGGTAGTTGAACCGCTGAATGTGCTGGGGCTGACGGCTGTGACTTTGATGATTCTGAGCCCGCACGATTTGTTGCAGTTGGGATTTCAACTTTCATTTCTGGCAGTGGCCACGCTGCTGATTGTGGCACGCACGATGGGGAAACCACAGGTCATTCAAAGTCAGTCTGAAGGGGCCATGGCTGCTTCAAGATGGAGTGCTATCCGGGGGCATAGGTTGCTGGCAATGCTTTGGCAGTTGATGATCGCCACCTTCGTGATCTGGTGTCTGACGACACCTTTGATTGCCGCCACCTCGGGAGTGATTTCACCGGTTGGTCTGATGTTGAATATCGCTCTGGCACCGCTGGTGCCCATTATTCTCTGGAGCGGCTATATCACGTTACTCCTGGGGATGATTCATCCGTGGCTGGCGATACCTTCGGGATGGATTTTCGACTGGTCACTCTATTGGCTGATCGACGTGGTCGATCAGGCGGCTGGATGGAGATACGGTCATTTTGTGCTTTCACCACTCCCGGTGGAATATGCTTTGATCTTTTACTCAGCCGTGGCGGGCATGCTGCTCTTCCGGGTGCATCGCGTTCGCGTGGTCATGCTGTCTCTGGGCCTGGGAGTGATCTGGCTGGCGATGGGATACTGGCCCCAGGAGCGGCCCTTGCGTTTGACTTTCCTGTCGGTGGGGCATGGATTGGCCGTACTGGTCGAGACTCCCGACCAGAAAATGTGGCTGTATGATGCGGGTTCTTTAGGGCAGGATCGACGGGCCGCACGAGTCATTGGCCAGGCCATTCGGCATTACGGATCGATCCAGCTCGATGCCGTCACGATCTCGCATGCCGATGCTGATCACGCTAATGCCATTCCTCGATTGACGCGCGATGTGACCATTCGCTGGCTGGGAATGCCGAAAAGTGCTGCCGATCCTGACCAGCGAGTGATTGGTGAAGCTGTGGCGGCTGTGGCTTCTCAAGGGGGCGTCATTCGACTGGTGAAAGGTGGGCAGAAGTTCTGTCTGTCTCCAGATGTGGAGATCGAGTTTTTGTGGCCTCTATTCAAGAAAGAGGAGACGCTACTTTCGCGAAAGACGACCGATAATTCGGAAAGTCTGGTGGCGAGAATTACCTACCAGAACCGGGTGATTCTGCTGACCGGCGATCTCGAAGGCGAGGGGCTTGTCCACTTACTGGAGAAGTCACCAGAGAAAATCGATGTGTTGCTCGCGCCGCATCATGGGGGAAAACGCAGCAATGTCGCTGCATTAAACCACTGGGCCCGACCACAGCATGTGATCTCCAGTCAGGGGCCTGGCGATGTGACGACAGGCCTCGAGCAGACATTTGTCGATTCGAAGATCTGGGCTACATCCAAGCAGGGGGCGATTGTGGTTGAGATTGACCGCGCGGGAGTTGTTACCGTTCGGTCTCAGCTGCCTTGAATAAAGATAGGTCTCATACGGATTCCAAGATATCGGTGCGATCAGTGTGCCATGCTTGCGGCTCGGAGCAAGCATGCTTGATCGACACGCCAGACGCATTTGATTTCTGGGATCGGTATCAGACAGCCTGCTCAAATCGTTTGATGATTGGAGCAATCATGGCTTCGACAAAGACTCGATTGACACAACTCAGATGACCACCGGTGTGAAACCAGCGGGTAAACGACCAGTCATAGGCGATCTGGTGGAAGGGAGCACCATCTCCATGGCTGGCAGAGGGATGTTGAAAGCCCAGCATGCCACTGCAGGGGGAGTATTTGCCGTCGAAGGTTCCGAGGAGAATCGTGCCGGCACCCACAAAAAAGACATCCAGCGGCGAATAGAAGTGCCAGATCCCATGCATCACTCCTTGACGAGCCCTGGTGAGGTCGTACTGAGTGGAGACTGCGGGGGCGATGAGAACCGCTGCCGAGATGCGGGATTGAGGCCCGAGGAGTTCAAGAATCCGTAAGGCCATGCCACCGCCACCCGAATGGCCCACGAGTGTGACAGGTCTGCCGGGGTAGCGGGATTGATAGTTGCGGATCTCATCCGCGATAAACTGCGCCACTCTCCAGTTACGACGATCTCCCCGGAGATGATACAGGAACAGAAAATCCCAGCCGGTGGTCCAGTCGATGGTGCGAATTGCCGAGCGGACTCCACCGTCGAGGAGCCCGCAGGCGGTGCCGAGATTCAGAAAGCTGAAGCTGTCGATCCCCGGGAGAATAATGACGAGCCCGTGTTCGAGTCGATCCGCCGAGGTGTGATTAGCGAAGCGACGCGGGACAAATTTTCCCAGTGGGGAAATCAAAAAGGTGAACGCACAAAGCGTCCCCCGCAGCCAGGCTCCCGGCTTGGGTTGTTGAGCCCAGTGAGGCATACGGGTGTTCATGGGGAGTGGTTTCGCAGGCGAATTTAACTCGCAGTACGAAGTGTCAGTGGTGACTTTCTGACCCCGCTCTGAGAGTCGGTGCATGAGCAGATTGTTTCAAAACAATGTAGCAGCTCTTGACCTGGGGGGCGATGAATTGGTTTTCGATGTGGACAGAGTTCATCTGACTTAGCTGGATGCACGAAAAATCGGGATGGAACCGAAGCCTGTAGAGGAGAAAGTGAATTCCATACCAGCGTATGAGAAGAGTTGTAAGACGCAAAAGGTATAAGAGTGGCTATCGATTTTGTGAGCAAAAACTGCAATTGCAAACAAAATTCATTTGTTGATGGGGCAGGGGCTTACGGCCAGTATTGGATCGATTGTTGAGACAGATATTGCTATGGCTTGTGATTCTCGTAGCGACGTATGTTGGTAGTTGCACTTATTCCGCGCAGGGTCGCAACGGGATTGTGCGATTCTGTGTGAATCACTGGCGTCTCAAGCAACGTGGAAAGCAGTTATCAGGCTGTCAGCTGTCGGGAAAGATCAATATTCGTGATGTCAGAATAACTTTTGAAGTCAACGCGATTGATGAAAAGTACCAGGGGATGCTCCGTGGTTCGTATTGATAAATTCGTAGCTCAGAGAGCTTGAGCCCCTCCAGAAAAGTTCCGCAAAAACTCGAAATTCTTGCGAAATTCACAGAGATTTTGGCCTTACGAGCAATATGCCCGAGCGTGGCTCTTCCTCGAAGCATGTCAAGATTAAATTCATCTCGCCTCGCGATACGAGGGTTGCGGTACCGAGTGACCCGAAGATTCTTTCCTGCGGCGTCGCTGGGCGAAAATTCCCGGCTCACGAATTTGCCGAACGTCGTGGCATGCTAATTGCCATGTCGCTTGATCGTGCTGCATTCTACCGCAGTACTCACTTCTGAAATGCCCTGCGTGCTGCTGTTCGAGAATGGCCGCTGCGTTCTCTTTTCGTTTCATTTCTTTAACTTGCTGGGAGTGGTCGTATGGTTTTCTCTCGCTGTGGTCTTCCAGGAGCTCGAATAGTCCGGAGAGGCTTTACTCTAATTGAGTTGCTGGTGGTGATTGCCATCATCGCAGTGCTGATTGCACTGTTGCTACCAGCTGTTCAGCAGGCCCGTGAGTCTGCACGCAGAACACAGTGTAAAAATAACTTAAAGCAGATCGCTCTGGCATCCCATTTGTTCGAAAGTTCTTACGGAGTCTTTCCTCCGGGCTTCCTTGGCCCTGATTTGCCGACTGCAACCTCTGGAGGCTCCTATGTCGGAGTTCTTGTTCACCTCCTTCCATACATTGATCAGGCACCTCTCTATAACTCATTAACGGCCAAAGAAAATCTGAGTGCGGATGTCTCTAGTGCGACTCAGACAGTCTGGTTTAATGATTTTCCGCTACGTGCAGCCGCTTTCAACACGATTCCTGCCTACATTTGCCCTTCGGCAGCACCTGAAGCACGCAATGCTACGACCAGTATGGTCACTCGAATGTACACCTGGCAGTCAAGTCCCACGGGATCTCCCACATTCTCATATAACACTTTCGCCCAAACCACCTCGTTAGGAGGTGGTAAGTTTGTCAGTGATTTTGGCCGAACCAATTACGCCGGATGCTCGGGATTTAGTGGATTCAACGACCAATCGGCGATCGCGAACGACAGGTATAAAGGTGTCTTTTTCCGTCGCAGCAAGACAAGGATGCGTGATATCGCTGATGGAACAACAAATACCTTACTGTTCGGAGAGGTACTTGGTGATCTTACTGTCGACAATCAATTGACAACGAGTTTCACCTGGGCCGCAACGACATGCATGCCAACCTATGGAGGAAATCTTGCGAATAGCTATAGTGGAACCGGGAATTCGTTAATCTTCCGCTTTGCGGGGCCACACACAGGAATTGTCCAATTCGCCATGGCTGACGGATCAGTTCGCGGACTTAGCGTCAATATGGATCAAGTGGTTTATCGCGAGAGGCTTGCCGGGATGGCGGAAGGCTTGTTGCCTGGTGAATTCTAGAAGTTACATGACTCGTGGATGTTCCGGCAGGCATCTCAAAATACACATAGATCCTGTATTCTGAGTTTGATTGATGTGAAATGGCATTTTTTTCTAGAAAACATGTTGGCAACAAATCATCTGTTGTCGAATCGGGAGCTTTTATGAGTTTTGGTCCTCTGAAGTATTCCTGCGTAGCAATGATTGTGTTTCTGTTATTTGTGGGCTGTACCGGTAAACCTGAGCCGATTCAGCCGACAATCAATCCCACAGGGGATGTAATTCCGACTGATGATCCTGGCAAACCTGCGATGTCGCCTGAGGCAGCCCGAGATCCTAGCAAGTCTTCTTAAGGGGTTTATCTGAGGTACTTAACGAGGCTGGCACTGAATGGCAGTGTCAGCCTTCTTTAATTTGGTGAAACGACGATGTCATCTTGTAAAGAGGATCTTTAAGTTTCAGCTCAAGGTGACATTTTGCGTTGAGAGTCAGAGTTCAGCACAGGAAAATGGCTCAACTGTTCTATCATTTCAACTCGAATTATTTAGCAATACATGTATCTCATTTCTGAGGGTCTGCCAGCAGATGCCGTAGAGCCTGAGCTGTTTTATCAATACATTACCCGCGAATTGGGGGGATGAGGGAGAGGGGGCGGTTGATGTGAGGATGGGAGGTTATTCAACATTCCGTCCCTGGATCATCACGGGGACTTTCAGAAAGCGTGTTTCAGGATCAGTCGTTTCGATTTCAATCAGGGCGTGGTGACGGCCTGGTGGGAGTTCGGCGACGACGGTGATGTAGACGATCTTCTCGTTAGGCTGGTGAGCTTCTTCCGCCACAAAAGGATCGGAATGACCGGCTGATGGCCGTCTCTGTGACCGGTTTTTGCCTGCTGTGGTTTCGGGAAGTGGCTCTGTTTCCGGGATGGGAGTCAGCGAAGGTTTGGCTGGCGGGTTGATATTCGCCGGGGTCAAGGCGGAGACTGCTTGTGCTGCTTCCTTCGATTTTTGAGCAGGTTGGATCTGTTCAAGTGAAAAGCCTTCCGGAGGAGTCAGCGAAGCTTTCACAAAGGGGGAACCTGTGCGCAGGCTCAAGATTTCGACCTGGTGGCCCCGGCTGTCGTGAACAAACAGAGGCTGTGTCGTCGGCTGGTTGCTGAGCTGATAGACAATCAGCGCTGGTGGACGGACACTCAACCGCTGTTCCGGGAGATGCAGGCGGAAAGTGAGCCGGTCGGTTCGCGTCTTTGTATCGCGATAGACGACATCGCAGAAGAACTCTTTCTCACCCGGCGTTTCGTTAGCGGGCTGCATGCGAAGATTGATCTGTCCGGCTTCGCCGGGGGCATAGACCTGTTTATCGAGGCGTGGCATCAGGCAACCGCAACTGGGGATCAGTTCCTGAATGGTCACCGGGACAGTGCTGGTATTGCGAAAGCGAAACGTGGCACGGAGTTCGTCGGCTGGGCGCACCTTGCCCAAGTCGACGGCATATTGCGAAAAGGCGAGTGCCGGGCCTGCTGGTAAAGCTTCTTTCCAGTTCGTGGGCTGGCTCCAGAAAGGGGAAGCCCAGGCCAGTGCAGGGGGAGCCATGACAACCAGGCAAAGAACCACAGCCAAGGGCAGGTTTCCGCGAGTCGAAGTGGTTCTGGATGCTGGTGGTATGGAAGCTTGTGACATGTGAGGAATCACTCAAGCAAAGGTACGGGGCTAAGGTCCTGGAGGTCGTAACCTTGAACTCCAGACGACCTCGCTGAGGCCGAAAAGTAGACGATGGAATAGCTGGAAATGGCTTTTTGGTGAAGATCACTCGGGAGAGAGAGACGGGTTTCCAAAGAATTTTGAGGGATGATTTGGAGCCGAAAACTCGTCTTGAATCGATCTGTGCAGGCAGGTTGGAGTGCCAGAACAAGAGACGAGTCGCTAAAATGCGGTATGGACAGCACTTGGAGGCAGGTGCTGACCGGTTGGCAGCAGGGGAAGGTCGATGGCTGACTCCCTGGCATTTTCTGGACTGAGACTTTGCCGTAACATCTAAGGATGTTATGTGTTGCGGCGATAATCGGTGTTAAGAATGGCACTGCTGCCCACGAAAACTTTCGGTAATACTCATTGAGACTGGCTGACCTGACGCATGGTTGATACTTCCCGCCCCGGACTGTTTGAGTCGCTTCTGGATGATCGCATTCTGATTCTCGACGGGGCGATGGGTTCGATGATCCATCGGTTCGAGCCGACTGAGGCCGATTATCGAGGTGAGAGATTCAAATCGCATACAATCGATTTGAAGAACGCATCGGATGTGCTGGTGCTGACTCAGCCCCAAATGATCCAGTCCATCCATCGGCAATACCTCGAAGCCGGTGCAGATATCATCGAGACCAACACGTTTGGTGCGACAGAACTCATGCTCGATGAGTTTCATCTGGGGCATCTGACTCATGAGATGAATATCGCAGCGGCGACCCTGGCGCGCGATGTCTGCGACGAGTTCACGAAAAAAAATCCTGCCAAACCTCGATTTGTGGCAGGGAGTATCGGGCCGACGAAGTTCCAGCTTTCGTTCAATGCCGATAAGCCGGGTTATCGGCCAGTGACCTTTGAACAACTGGCGGCTTCGTATGCAGGGCAGGTGCGGGCCTTGCTGGATGGCGGCGTCGACCTGCTGCTGCCGGAGACTTCGTTCGACACGCTGAACATGAAGGCTTGCCTGTATGCCATCGAACAGGTCTTTGCGGAACGCGGCGTTCGCATTCCTGTGATGGTGAGTGGCACCATTTTCCAGGGTGGCGTGACGCTCACCGGGCAGACGATGGAGGCCTTCTGGGCAGCCGTCTCGCACAATCCCATGACCAGCGTCGGCTTAAATTGCGCGCTCGGCCCCAAGCAGATGCGGCAGTATGTCGAGACGCTCGCGAACACTGCGACCAGATACATCAGTTGTTATCCCAATGCGGGCATGCCCGACGGCATGGGGGGCTTTGATTCCACACCCAGCGAGTTCTCGGGTGTTATTCGCGAGTTCGCTGAAAATGGCTGGGTGAATATTGTCGGTGGGTGCTGCGGCACGACCCCTGAGTTTATCCACGCCGTCGCAAATGTTGTGAAGGGGGTCGCTCCGCGCAAGGTCCCCAATGAGACCCACTGGTCGGTTTACAGCGGGTCGGATGTCCTCAAGATTCCGGCTGCCGATGCTGTGTTCGACGAAGGCCAGCCTGCGCCAAACCGATCGTTCCTGATGATTGGTGAGCGGACGAACGTGACGGGTTCGAAGAAGTTCGCCCGACTCATTCGCGAAAAGAAATACGAAGAAGCTCTCACCATTGCTGCCCAGCAGGTTGAGAACGGCGCGAACATGATCGACGTCAACATGGACGAAGGTCTGCTCGACAGCAAAGCGGAGATGGTTCATTTCCTGAATCTGATCTCTGACGATCCGGCCATCAGCAAAGTGCCGGTGATGGTGGACAGCTCGAAGTTCGATGTCATTGAGGCGGGGTTGAAATGTCTGTCTGGTAAAGGAGTTGTGAATTCGATCGCGATTAAAGATGAGGGCGACGAGGCGTTTATTGCGAAGGCGAAAACTATTCGCAAGTACGGTGCTGCCGTCGTGGTCATGGCATTTGATGAAAACGGCCAGGCTGCTACCAAGGCGGACAAAGTGCGGATCTGTCAGCGGGCGTACAAACTTTTGACAGAGAAGGCCGGGTTCCCGCCCGAAGATATCATCTTCGATTGCAACATCCTCACCGTGGGTACGGGGATGGAAGAGCATGCGAACTATGCTGTCGAGTTCATCGAAGCCGTTCGCGAAATCAAGGCCACCTGCCCTTATGCGAGAACTTCCGGCGGTGTGAGTAATGTTTCGTTCTCGTTCCGTGGAAACGAGCATGTTCGCGAAGCGATGAATGCCGCCTTCCTGTATCACGCGATCAATGCCGGTCTCGATATGGGGATTGTCAACGCCGGGCAACTGGCCGTTTATGACGAGATCGAGAAGGAGCTGTTGACCTACGTCGAAGACGTGCTGCTGAATCGTCGGCCCGATGCGACGGAGCGTTTGATTGCCTATTCGGAAGAACTCAAGGCGCGCGAAACACGAACGGATGACAGTGGCCCGGTTGTCGAAGCGTGGCGCAGTGAATCGGTCGAAGAGCGGCTCAAGCATGCCTTGCTCAAAGGAATTGCCGACTTTATCGATGAAGATACCGAAGAGGCACGGCTCAAGTATGGCCGACCGCTTAATGTCATTCAGGGACCGCTGATGGACGGCATGAATGTCGTGGGCAAACTCTTTGGTGAAGGAAAGATGTTTCTGCCGCAGGTCGTGAAGAGCGCCCGCGTCATGAAGAAGTCTGTGGCGTATCTGCAGCCCTTTATGGAAGCGGAGAAAGAAGCTCTGGCTGCCAGTGCAGCGACAGCCGGTGAAACAACGGTGGCGGCACAACCCACATCGACGAGCCGGGGCAAAATTCTGATTGCCACCGTGAAGGGGGATGTGCACGACATTGGCAAAAACATCGTGGCTGTGGTTTTGCGCTGCAATAACTTCGAAGTGCTCGATTTAGGGGTGATGGTTCCCTGCGACAAGATTCTGGACACCGCGATTGCGGAAGGTTGCCAGATTATCGGGTTGTCAGGATTGATCACGCCGTCGCTCGATGAAATGACCACTGTCGCCAAAGAGATGGAACGGCGCGGGTTCAAAATTCCCCTCCTGATTGGTGGGGCGACCACGAGTGCGAAGCATACGGCAGTCAAGATTGCTCCCCATTACTCAGCACCGACGGTGCACATTGTGGATGCGTCGCTCTCAGTCCCCGTTGTCGAGAACCTGCTGGATGATGAACGGCGGGATGCCTACTTGAAACAACTGGCAGCCAATCAGCAGCGTGATCGAGATACCTACGGGCATCTGCAGAAACGCACGCTGGTTCCGTTTGAAGAAGCGTGCCGCCGCCGGTTCGAGACTGATTGGAAGACCGAAAGGATTGATACGCCTGACTTCTGGGGCGCGAAAGTGCTGGATGATTTCCCGCTCGAGAAACTGGTGCCATACATCGACTGGTCACCATTTTTCATGACCTGGGAATTACGCGGGAAGTATCCGAAAATCCTCCATGATCCAGTCGTTGGTGAAGAAGCCAGCCGGGTCTTTAGTGATGCACAAAAGCTGCTCGACCGGATACTTAAGGAGAAACTCCTCCAGGCCAAGGGTGTGTACGGTTTCTGGCCGGCACAGGCTGATGGTGAAGATATCGTGTTGTACTCGCCAGAGAGTGTGGCGGCTGGAAAACCAGAGATCATCCAACGCTTTCCGATGCTGCGTCAGCAGTGGGAACGAGTGGGCCAGAAAGAATTCCGGTCATTGGCGGATTACATCGCACCGATTGAAAGTGGGCGGATGGATTCGCTGGGGGCGTTTGCTGTGACCACAGGGATTGGCTGTGATGAACTCGCGGATGAGTTTCTCCACAAACAGCATGATGACTATCTGTCGATCATGACGAAGGCTTTGGCCGATCGACTGGCCGAAGCTTTTGCCGAATATCTGCATCATGAAGCCCGTCAACATTGGGGCTTTGGCCGCGAAGAATTGCTCTCCAAAGAAGAAATGATTGAGGAAAAGTACCGTGGGATTCGGCCTGCCTATGGCTATCCCGCTTGTCCGGATCATACGGAAAAAGTTCCGCTGTTCGAACTGCTGGATGTCGAGAAAAACACAGGCATCAAGTTGACGGAAAGCTATGCGATGCACCCGGGGGCGGCTGTGAGCGGTTTGTATTTCGCTCATCCAGAATCCCGCTACTTCTCGGTCGATAAAGTGACCAAAGACCAAATTGAAGACTATGCACGACGCAAAGAAATGTCCGTTGCAGAAGTCGAAAAATGGCTCATGCCCAACCTCGGTTACGACAACTGATGGATCGTCAAAGGGTTGCGGAAGTCGAGAAATCGTGGAGGTAGACTTGTGATGTGCGGGCCAACCCGCCATCTTCGACAAGGCAGTCGAGATGATTAACCGATAACTACTGCGATGTTCAGTTGGGCCGTGAGGGACTGAACGGCCCCCGAATTTTGCTGCGATAGGAGTTCCATGGCCAGGCGGCTCATACTTGAACTGAAAGATGGCGATAACGTTGATGAGACGTTTCTGGTGGCAGATCGTCAGTTGCGTGCCAATCGCAATGCAGCGCTGTATCTGAATGTCGATCTCCGCGATAAATCGGGGGTGATCAATGGCCGCATGTGGAATGTCTCAGAAGAATCTGTCGCACACATTCAGGCCGGTCAGTATGTGCGAGTGCGGGGAAAGGTGCAGCTTTTTCAGGGCGTCTTGCAACTGATCCTTACGGGAGCACAGCCAATCGATGCGGCGACGATCGATCCGCTCGATTTTCTGCCGGAAACGACAGCAAATATCGAGCAGTTGATGTCCCGCTTGCGGGAACATCTGCTGAAAATCGAGTCGGTACCACTGAGAACGTTGTGTGAGTGCTGCCTGCTCGATGAAGAACTGATGGAAAAGTATGCGAAGGCACCGGCCGGCATCAAGGCTCATCATGCCTACCATGGGGGATTGCTGGAGCATGTCGTGACGCTGATGGATCTGGCCCGCAAGGTGGTTGAGGTTTATCCGACCCTGGATGCAGATCTGCTGGTCTCCGGGGTCTTCTGGCACGATATCGGCAAGCTTCGCGAACTGAGTTATGAAACGTCCTTTGCCTATACGGATGAAGGACAGTTGATCGGGCATCTGCAGATTGGTGTCGAGATGCTTTCCGAGCGGATTCGCGAAACGGAGCAGCTATCGGGCGAAAGGTTTCCCGAAGAGCTGTCGTGGCGTCTCAAGCATCTGATTCTGAGTCACCATGGAAGCTATGAGTTTGGCAGCCCGCGTTTGCCAATGACGCCCGAAGCGATGGCGCTCCACTTATTAGATAACCTCGATGCCAAGTTGCATGAGTTCATGCGGGCGATTTCCGAAGACCCGCATGGCGAATCGCACTGGACGCTGTTTTTACCAAGGCTGGATCGCAAGCTGTACAAGACACCGACTGATGCTTCAAAGCGACTGGAGTAAGGTTTTGTCGCAGTGTGTCGGATAGATGGGTGTGGCACGACCCTGACGGCCCCAAAATCAAAACACTGCGAAAGGGCGTGGTCTTTGTCTTGTTCGATTCATGTTCACGCCCTTCGGAAGACCTCAGGGACATGCCACACGACTCTCTATATAATGTGATGTAAATATCATTGTGAGAAATGATCGAAACAAGACGGCCGGTGTGGGTCGAGTTTAGATGAATCCTGCGAAGACTCCAGCAGCCCCGAGCCTCTCTGAAACCCAGCACAACATCTATGACCGGGTCTTCTGGCTGGCGTACCTGGCAAATATTCTGGCTGTGATGGCCAATGCACTGACTTTTCGATTTGCCGAACTGGTTCACTATCTCGGCGGGAACGAGCAGACCACGGGCAACATTGTTAGTGTGGGATTGATTGTCGCTGTGCTCGCGCGGCTCGTGCTTTCCAGCAGCATTGATTATTACGGCACCCGGCTCGTCTGGACGCTCTGTTCGGCTTTATTCACCGGAGGAAGCCTCGTCTTTCTCTTGGCCACAGGGCTGGGCTGGCCGTTGTATGTCGCCAGAGCCGCGTTTTATACCGGGTTGACGGGGATGTTCGCTTGCTCGATGACACACATCCAGAACCATGTGCCACTCAGCCGCAGAACCGAGGTGATTGGCAATCTGGGAAGTAGCGGATTTGTGGGGATGATCATCGGCTCTAACATTGCTGATCAGGTGGTGCGATGGATTCCTGATCTGCATGAACAGTTTTATGCCCTCTTTGGCGGGGCGGCGGCGATCGGTCTGGTCTATTTATTGCTCATCCGGCAATTCCCGCAGACGGGGCATCATGAACCGATGACAGAGCCGCAGTCGGCGGTGCGATTGCTATATCGATACTGGCCGGGAGCGGTTGTGCTGGCTGCCATGATGATGGGACTGGGGCAGACGGTGACGACGGTTTTTCTGACTCGCTTTGCGACAGAGCGCGGGCTGAACGGGATTGCGATTTTCTTTTCGGCCTATGCCATCAGTGCGTTCTGCTTCCGGATCAGTGTGCGGAACTGGGGTTGGACAATTGGTCGGCGGTGGATGCTCTTTCGTGGCTTGATGGGCCAGACAGCGGGCCATCTCATGATCCCATTCGTGACAGAGGACTGGCAGCTCCTGATACCCGCGATCATCTGTGGTTTTGGGCATGCAATTTTGTTTCCGGCTGTGGTATCGCTGGGAGCAGGTGCTTTTCCCGTGTCGGCCCGAGGGACAGGGACGGCCATCATCCTGGGGATGACCGATCTTGGCGGTCTCGTCTTCGCCCCGTTTCTGGGCTGGATCATCGACGAAGCCGGCTTCTTCTGGATGTTCGCGACCAGCGCTTCGAGCGCATTCCTCGTCGGGTGTTTATACCTCGTCGTCGCCAGTCGGCATCCCGATGAAGAATCCCAGCACGGGCGGGTAGCGAGTGGTGTCGGCACAGCACCCTGATCGAGTCGAGACCTACCTGCTGATATCCGGTGCCAAGAGATTAACACTATTAGATAGCTATTCAATCCGGTAGATAAAGTGTGGGTGTGTGTGGGAGTGTTGATTGCCATGGCGTGCGGACACCGGCTTTTCGAAGAGCCAGGCCCACCCAGGAGTTGCAGGTGTTGAAGAGATGATAGTTCCCATGGGCTTCAAAGAAAGTATCTGTCTGGCTATATGAGTAGCCAGGAATGGGAATGATTCGGCCCTGGTGATCTCGCTGGAACGTGGACTTTATAAATCGCGTCAGTTCGCGGTACTGATCCCGGGAAAGTTTGACTGAGACCGCATTGGTATAGTACTCGGGCTGTGTCAAATCGACGTGGAGGCAGGTGCGGGAAGGCCAGAAGAGGGCATTGATCACCGTTGAAAGTTTGAGATCTGCCCAGGTTCGGGTATTCAGGAAAAAGCCACGATCACCCCAGCCGATGGCGACATGAGAATAGCGACTGATATCCCCTGGAAACCAGGCAGGATCGAATTCCCCTGACCAGTCGACTAACTCATGCGAAACGGGAACGATCAGATCGGCATGCACTTCCGTGGAAACGACAAAAATTTCGACTCCCTCTGGTGAGGGTTTGAAGTCATTGTTCACCGGGAAGAGGCCGATGACGATCAGGGCGGCATACGCAAGCGCGCCAAAGAACGTCCACTTCCCCAGCCGCCAGGCCCAGCGGGTGAATCTTGAAAACCAGGTGGCAGGAATCGTTGAACTCATACTGGTTTCAAAGTTTGGGGTAAGGGTTCTCTTTCCGGTCAGAAGACAAAACCCGTCGCATCAAGACCGATGAGCAACAGAGTGTACACCTTATGGTCTTGCTGTGTCGTGGAAATGTGTCGAGCGATCTGCATATTGAGCTTACGGCATTTCGTGAACATAGCCGACGAGGGCCGATGGATCTGATCTTCTGGAAAGTGAACGGCATGCACCCGAAGGCGCAGATTCTTGACGCAACACAACCTTAACGATGTCGAGAGAGTCTCAAGAAGTGTTTGCACTGAAGGTCAATGTGCTGTACTGTAAGCACCAGGAAATGCTCTCTTGTTTCTGACGATTCATGATTGAAGAGCGTTTGCTGAGCTGAATGCTGGTTTCAAAGTTTTCAGTTCGAAAGCTGGTATTGATCAGGTCCTCGAAGCGATCGCTCGCGTGAAAAATCGATGGCTGTGTGCCTTGGGGGATCAAGCCATACAACCCCTGTTGAAAACGCATTTTTGCTTTGGAAAATACCTATGTCTCAAAAGTTGCCGCCAGCACCTCGCCCGAAAAAGAATGGCCACGGCCAGGCTCCACAGGTGCGTCGAGGTGCATCTTCATCCTCGGCCAGGAAGAGTGTCAAAACGACAGGGAATAACTCCAACCTGCTCGCCATCGGTCTGGGTCTGGGAGGTGCGGGTCTGCTGGCTGTGATCGTCGCATTGATTTTGTTGACGCGACCTGCTTCAACGTCGGCCGAAGGAGCTTCGACTGCGGCTGTGGTTCCTGTGATTAATGGGAATACTGGTGCTGAGGCCTTGACCGCTGGAACGACCGTGGCTGTTTCCAGCAGTCCGAGTGACGCTAAAGCTGCAGGCAACACGATTCAGGATAGCACAGAGAGTAGTCACTCTTCCCAGGCGGTGACGGCAAAACTGGTGGAGCCGATTGATCCCGCCGTCGATTTGTGGCTGAGCGATTTTCCTGCACAAGCGTCAGCATTGCGAGGAAAGATTCAAGCATTAGGGACCAGCGATCTTACAGCCAGGTTACGAGACCCGGCACTACGTCGGGAACTGGTTCGCCATGAGATTCTGCGTCAGTTTTCGCCCAAAGAGTTGCTGGTCTTTTTGAAGTCGCCCAGCGAACAGGCTTTCCTTAAGGAGTTTTTCTCGCAGACATTATGGATGGAAGAGTTTGTAGGTTCTGGCAGCTTTAAGAATCCCGTCACAGGATTACTGGCTCTGGCAGCCATGGCTGAGTTCGACCCCGAGATTCGAAAGCCATCTCTGGAACAGAAAATCGCGACAAGTGTCGCATTGGAAACGGCCATGTCGGATCAGACACCGGTCAATGCCGTGCAGATCTACCGTTATTATCGAGATCGCAACCGACAAGGAAAGCTCCATCCCGGCTTTGTTCAACTCGATATCTGGGAGATGCGGTTTGCAGTGGCAGCGACAGTCACCTTTGATGAATTGACATGGATCGGAAACCGCGCCAGTTTTTCACCGACCGAAGCCAGGTCGGCGGCATGGCAGGTTCACTATTTAGGTGATAGTCCGTTTGGAGATTCCATCCAGTCCGCCTGGTACTATATGCCCTGGAGTGAAAGGCTGAACTACACGCAAAAGACCGTCCGAGTGGGTGGGGTTTGTGGGTCACTCAGTACCACTGGAGCATTGTCAGCTAAAGCGGATGGAATTCCAGCGACGACGATGGGAGAACCGGGGCATTGCGCTTTTGCCGTCCGCCCGGAACGAGGAAAGTGGGTCGATGGTAACAGTGTCGATGGAAATCACCGGACACCCCACCGGAATTATTTTGAGGCCAATTGGGCGGACCTGTTTGCAGGTGATGCTGCCTGGATGCATCCGAATTTGCGAGAGGCGCAGTATCTGGCCTGGGCCACCGAAGTGTTGCCGCAAGAGGAGACGAATGTACGAACACAGATCTACAAGCAGGCAACGATCGCCAATCCTTTCCATTATGGATTTCAGGCGAAATACTTTGATATGCTACAACAGCAAAATGCACCGATCGTCGTGAAGAGTGAAGCCGCTCAATTGGCTGTAACGACTTTTCAACGAACTCCTGAGACAAGCTGGCTCCTGATCAAGCGGTTTTGCCAGGGGGCAACTTCAAGTAGTGATCGTGTGGCCCTGCAGAAGATCTGGCTGGCGAGTTACGAAAAGCCGGTGGAAAATCTGGTCATGCAAATGCCTCTGGATCGAATCGTCGAAGAGATGGGTAAACAAAGGGATCAAGCGGCTAAATCTGGCCTGTTTGGAGACGTTCTTCAGACGACGATTTCGAACGATAAGATTTTTGCTCGCTTTCTGGATGCCTGCCAGAAGATGGCTGCTCAAGATGTTTCATTGAAAGAAGGGCTTCTGGCGGGGTTAGCTGCAGCCGCCACAAGCACTGCGAGTAATAGTGAAGATGCGTTGAAGAGTCTGTGTCGGCAGGGAATCTTGCTGGCCGAGCAGACAGCCGATAAATCGGCTTTTTATGCACTTTCCGAATTGGGTGCGAAATTTATTAAACCGAACTACAAGACGGCTCATAAGCCCTATAGTGGTGTGCTGCTGAGTGAAGGGGGTATCCCTGCGATCTCGACAACCTGCCGCTGGGATGAACCTCTGGAGCATGCGGGGATTCTCAAGGAATCGGGAGGGCGGTTTCATACCGATCAGGAAGCGAATCCCGCCCTTGTCGTAGAGTTAGGGAAGCAGGGAAATATCAGTGGGATAGCCATTGTCAATATCGATGGTGGAAACTCAGCCCGGGCTGTGCCATTTAAGGTGGCCGTTTCGATTGACGGGAAGAACTGGCAACAGGTCTATAAAGCGAACAAGAATGAAAAAGTCTGGCAGATTGACCTGACTTCACGCCGGCCACTTGCCAAATATGTGCGAATTGAAGGGGATTACCCGGACGGCCGCAAAGACTTTCTCCATCTCAATGGTGTGTATGTCTACGGGAAGCCTGCCCAGTAGTTAGATGACTATTGTATATAGCGTATTGAAGTGACGATATTGATCTCCGTTGATCAGCGTCATTACCGATACTTCCCCAGGAATATTGAGACGGTGTTTGATGCCGTCCTTGATGAGAATCCATGATGTCCGTGATGCGAAATCTGGTTATGTTGCTGGTGGTGATTGTCTCTCTTTCAGCAGGCGTGATCGCTGCCGAGACAAGAACTGCGCCGACGTTGAGTGATGCCCTGGAAATGGCGAAAGCTGTGCCGGGCGATATTGTCGTGCTGGTGACGGGAAGTGACTGGCATCCTGGTTCGATGAAGTTTCTCCGGGATGTTTTCGAGACGTCGGCCTTCCGCAATGCGCTGGGCGAGAACGTGATTCTCGTCCACGTTGACCATACCGAAGCAGAAGCTGCCAAGCCTAAGCAGGAGCGCGACAAGAAAAACAATCTCAATCGCTATCTGTTTCAGGTACCACTCATCGGCCTGTACGATGCACAGGGCCGGGATATTGGTCAGTTGACGGAAAATCTGGAACAGACCCCTGTGGATGGTGTTGCGACTCAAATTCAGGAACTTCTTGCAAAACGTAAAGAGCGGGATGAACTCTGGGAGAAGGCCACGAAAGTCCAGGGGAAGGCCCGGGCTGATCTTCTGGGGAAAAGCCTCGAACTGATGAATGTCGGCTGGGGGATCAATGAGACCTATCGGCCCAAGATAGATGGTTATAAGCCCGTGTTGGCCGAGCTGAAGGCCAGCGACCCTCAAGATCAACTTGGCTGGCAGGCCCGGTATGAATTTCAGCCCTATAAACTGCTCGAAGAAGTGACTGGACTCGCAGAAAAAGGGCAGCACAACAAAGCCATCGCTACGATTGATAACGTGCTTGAGAACAAGCAGATCACCGTCGAATACCGGCAACGGGCACTGGCTGCCAAGTATGCTGTGTACCGCAGGTGGAAAAATCATGAGAAAGAGTCACTGCAGGTTCTGAAAGAGATTCAGAAGCTGGATCCGAATTCTTTAATGGGCCTGGGGGCTCAAGGGTATGCCGAGTTCTTTACCGGGCCGGTCGATCTCAAGTATGGCTGGCGACCGCATCATGTACAGCAGGATTTATCGACGTGGGAAGTCGATATCACGTCACAAGTCGGCGAAGCGGGCTTTTATCGCCTGGAACTCAATCGTTACTGGAACGTCGGACGCCATAACATCAAGGTCAAGTCGCTCACGATTCTGATGAACGGTGAGCAGGTGTGGTCGGCGGATAAGCCCATGAAGCCGAAGATCGAAGAGATTGTCGAGCTTCCGCAGGCGAAGGGACGGCAGGTTCTCCTGAGAATTGAAGCCCAGGGAGATGGCGGAACAGACTCGGCAGGCACAATTTCAATGAAGGCCTATTATCTTCCCGGCGTCAATCACTCAGGTAAGGCCTCCGAATGAGGCATAGCTGCACGAGCAGTGGAATGTGAAGACAAACTCCGTTTCCCATTTCGATAAGCCGAAGTATCGAGTGCCCTCCAACCGGGTTGTGAGGTGGTCGGTTACGCAAAGCCTTCACCGCACCCTACGGCTGCTTTCGTACACTCTGCTCACCCTGCTAATCCATACTTACTCCTCATCACGGCATTGGCGGACCATTCAAGACCGTTCTCAACATGGCGTGCTTTCGCTCCAGCATGATGTCGAACCGGTGCGAGAGATATGCTGCGAACAGAGCGGGATTGTTGCGGCTAATGCCTACCAGAATGCGCAATTCTTGGAGATCAAGAACATGCAGCATGGCACCGGATTTTTCTGATGCTGCGATCAAATTTGCTGCAATGCCCCCCCAGTCGAGGCTGGGCAACATTTCGGACACCATGACGATTCCCTGCCGAATGGAACCGATGGACTTCGGAATCAAGAGGGGAGATCCGGTCTTTGTGAAGAGGGGCAGGTTGGCCCTTAAATTCTTGAACGCTCCAACGAGTTGGCTGATCCCCTTGTCAATCTGCTTTTGCACACTTTTTGCCCGCCGCTCGGTCGAGCGTTCTAGACTGGTCGTCAGTATGTCTGCAGCTTTGGCTTCGATTAGACACAGCCCCGGTTCGCAATGAATGAGAATGTCCGTTAGTTCTCGCATTCCCGCGTTTTCTTGGACCTTTGGTGAGTGAAAAATACATCCGGTGAACAGATTTTCCAGGAGATGCCACGTGGATTGTTCTAGGCCGTATCCTTCGTCGGGATCGTCCAGTCGGAATTCCAGCACTTCGCCATTCGTTCCGATAGTTGTCATCCGGGTCGTCTCGAACTCGACGAGCGTCAACGGAACCGTGACGTATGTCGGTGCGTATTTTGTCGGTACTACCAACTGCGGGTCACTGTGGCTCTGCACTTCGTCGAGCACAGCCCCGAGCAACGGCGTCCATGCGCCAGCGTAGTGAACTCCGTCAGCGAGAAGCGCCGATGCTGCCACGCATTCTGACTCGTCAAGCATGCACTGAGCACGGGCGACTGGTCGGCTTGCTTCATCAAAGAACACCATGATCGTCCGGCCGGTGCGGAGAATATTATCCAGTGCGACTTGTTCTTCTGCGTGCCGAAGAATGCCAGCGAGCATGAGGGCGGCCGTAGGATCATCTTCCACCTTCAGAGTTATCGCGAGAACTACCCCATCCGGGGTAATTGCTCTCGCAACTGTGAGCGACACTGGGCAGGATCGTAATACGGCCTTGATTGAGGATGTTGGCATTTTCGTAACCAGCGCGAATTCGTCGCCTTTGTTGATCGGAAGCGGCCAGCAGCCCGCCGCTTCATACTTCATCTCCTCCCAGTTCCGCTCTGACGGTATGAACATGCTCGTTTCCCTTGATTGAATAACTCCCACGACGCAGACACCTTTGGGTATGTGCGGGTTCATCGTCGTCAAGTGTCAAGAATTGTCAGCAACTTCACCACGGCAATACAGGGTGGATGAAGGCTTTGCGCAATCCACCATTGTTTCAGATGACTCATAATGATAATTGCCATATCCCGTGCGCCATCATTAATCATCGCGGAAGTCGCCAGCATGCGAGAAGCGATGAGAGGAATTCGAGGGCGTATCGGCGGCTGGATTACCAAGCCGTGTTTCTGCAGATTTGCATAAATGTCGTCGAAACAACGCCCTGATTCGCCTTCGTTGCGAGGCATAGTTCTACGGCGTGCAGGTGATCGGGAATCAGCATAATCTCGATCAACTGGAGGGGAATTGTTCGTGCGATTCTCGCGTAGTAACTAACGCCATGGGTGCCTTGGCGTCGCTGGTCAAGATCGGACGTCGGAGTTCTGTGATGATCGTGGAGAGGGATGTTAGGCCGTGGTCGATTCCGGGATCTCCGATCATTTGAACGAGGTTTTTGAGGTGGCGGGTTGCGCAAATCCTTAACCGCACCCTACGCCTTGCGAAAGGCCAACCTCTCGTGCCGCTGGCACACAGGTAGCTCGCTGACTCGCAACCTGTGCTACACTGCTGTTCGAATTGCAAATCCACCGGAAGCCACCTCGGATAACACTCAATTAGACGAGTGTGGTTCGTCGCGAGTATCCTCATTATTTATATCATGGTGTTTGGAATCGGGACTTTTTGAACAATCACTTACCATCAGTGGGAGTATCAAAAATAGTGGTGAACCAAAAACAATAAACAAAACAAGTTCCGGCAGTGAACCTCCTTGTATTAAAACTAGGAGAACAAATCCGTAAGGGAGCAACGCAAAAATCCAAACGCAACCAGCGGCGAAGTTGTCGGTTGCGTCTGGCGTTTTGTTTATTTGTGTCATTTCTGAAATCGACCAGAGTTATAAGAATGGTTGTTTTGGAGAGTTGTATCTAAAAAAGGGATTGAGTAGGCCAAAAATGAGTGAGGGATTGATGCATTGTGAGGGCATAAACTGTACGCGGTGCTTGAATAACTTAAAAACAGTTTATTAATGAACTATGATCGTCCATGATTTCATTATGGAGAAGAGCTCTCGTAAAAGTCTGCCACATTCGTTGCAACTCACTCTTTTCTAATTGAAAGTGCGAGATTTAATCTGTGAATTTCCTCTTTTGCGGCAGCCGCCTCAGCCTCTAAAGCAGATAGTCGATCAAACACATTTCTTAAGTCCATGTAGTTTGCATCAAGCCACTCATTAGCATCAACGAGTGCCGATGCCAACGTTTTGATTTCTGGCGTGGATGAAAAACCTGATAGCCTCAAACACTCGCTTACATGTCTGTCTCTTTCAGCCATTTTTTCGAAGTCGGCCATCCTATTCCTTTTCTCAGTAAGTCAGTGAGTTTGTCTGTGCAGAATCGTTGAATGTGCACTAATTAAGTATAATGCCCTTTGTGTGAATACATTTCAATAGAGATTTGTTTGTCTTGCGTTGCGAGTCCCTGATACATGAGGGGTGGTTCGGTCACGTAGTATGGCTTAAGGCTTTGGGCAGTCCACCGTCGTCTAACGCGCCAGGAAATAATGATTTCAACATCCCGAGCGTCATCATTCAATTGTGCGGAATTCGCCAGCTTTTCAAAAACTATGGGAGGAACTCCAGGGCTTATCGGCGGCTGGGTCACCAAACCGTGTTTCTGCAGATTTGCATAAATATCGTCGAAACAACACCCTGATTCACCTTCGTCGCGAGGCATCGTTCTACGGCGTGCAGGTGATCGGGAATCAGCATAATCGCGATCAAATGGAGGGGATTGTTTCGTGCGATTCTCGCGTAGTGGCTCACACGTTGGTGCCTGCTGGCATCGCTGGTCAAGATCGGATATTCGAGTTCTGTGAAGACCGTGTATAGAAATGGCGGGCCGTGGTTGTTTCCGTGATCACTGGTGATTAGAACATTGTTATTGAGGTGGTGGGTTGCGCAAAGCCTTAACCGCACCCTACGACTGCTGCGGTCAGTAGTTTTGGGTATCAAGTCGCTATGCAAGCAATGATTGGTGCATGGCGTCGGGATTTCATGCAGCCTACCAGAGAATCCGATGCTGCAAACACAAAACACCCGGCGACCTGAGGGGTTGCCGGGTGCTTTTATTACGTTGCGGGTGGTTTGGGGGGGGCGGGTTTTTGGATTTTTCCCGCCTGGATGTCTTTCACCACCTCGGCCAGGATCGCGGCGTCGTCTGAGGCGATGATGTGGGCAATGCGTGAGGCGGGGACGCCGAGGCGGGTCATGATCTCTTCAGCCGTCGCCCAGAGCTTGGCTTTCTTTTTGCCTTCCGTCAGGTAAAGGTCGGCGACAAGTTCGCTGAGCCGCTGCTGATCGCTGGTGTCGCGGTTGTCGTAGAAGGCTTTGATGACTTTGGATTGATAGCGCGAGTATTCACGATCGGCCATGATGTGAACTCCGAGGTTGAGGTTGTTTGTTGTCAATACGAAGAGCCCTCACCCGGCCTGCGGCCACCCTCTCCCATGCGGACATGGGCGAGGGTTGAGGTGGTGCATTCCGAGGACTTCATGCACCCTACCTGACGCCAACGAGCGAGGGTTGAGTTGGTGGGTTGCGCAAGGCCTTAACCCACCCTACGCCTACTGCACCAACCACTAAGCTCTACAGAAACGTTAGGAGTTCCGCTTGTAAAAGGGAAGGGGGACGACGGTGGCGGATTCCCGTTTCCCGCGGATATCGACTTCCAGCCGGGTGCCAGGTTCGGCAAAAGCTGCGTCGACATAGGCCATGGCGATCGACTTCTGGAAGGTGGGGGAGAATGTGCCGGAAGTCACTTCACCAATGATGTTTTCGCCAGACACGACCGGGGTTTTTTCCCGGGCAATGCGCTTACCATCGAGTGCCAGGCCCACACGCGGGCGAGGAATGGGGCCTGTGGCGATTTTTTCCAGAGCAGTTTTTCCAATAAAGTTGGCAGGCTTCGAGAGCTTGATGGCAAAGGAGAGCCCGGCTGTTAAGGGGTCGATTTCTTCCGAAAGTTCGTGGCCATAAAGTGGCATGGCAGCTTCGAGGCGCAACGTATCTCGGCAGCCCAGGCCGCAGGGGAGAATTCCGACCGATTCACCCGCAACCAGGACAGCCTGCCAGAGAGCCACAGCAGAGCCGCTATCGATGATGAGTTCAACACCATCTTCGCCCGTGTAGCCTGTGCGGCTGACGAGGACGGGTTCGTTCGACCAGGTCATGGGCTTGCCGGTGTAATACTTGAGCTGGCGGACTTCATCGCCCAGCAGCTGTGCGGCAATGTCGAGGGCTTTGGGGCCCTGAACAGCGAGCATGGCCCTGGTGAGTGTGAGATCTTCAATCGAGACGGCATAGCGCGTGGCGAGAGGAGTCATCCATGCCAGGAGCTTTTCGCGGTTGGAGGCGTTGACTACCAGCTGGGGGGCATCGGGCCAGTCGTAAACGAGGATGTCGTCGAGGATGCCGCCCGATTCATTGAGCATGAAGCCGTAGCGAATCTGGCCGGTTTTGAGCTTGGAGAGATCGACAGTCTGCACTTCGTCGAGAAATTCGCGGGCATCGGGGCCGGTAAAGCGAAGACGACCCATGTGAGAGATATCAAAGAGGCCGGCCGCCGTGCGGACGGCGTTGTGTTCGTCGACGATCCCTTTGTACTGGACGGGCATGTTCCAGCCTGCGAAATCGACCATTCGGCCGCCATGGGTGCTGTGCCAGTCGCAAAGAGGAGTTGCCAGAGTCATGTTCGTTTCGTTCCATCCGGGAAAAGTGTGTTAATGCGATCTGTGTATTGTGTAGAGGAACAATCCGATTGAGCAAATGATCGGACTGATTTTGCGGTCTGAATATCCCAGGCCATTCGTTTGTGCCGATGGATTGTCGAAAGCCGGGGGACATGGATCGCGGGAACTCGATCATTGTGGAATCTGCCCGGCGAACCGATGATCTACCTGTTTTATCGTCGTCGAGACAAATCGCTGGTGCGCAGGTGAAGGTCGCTGTTGCATGGCTTCTAACAAACATTTGAACAAGGAGCGTGGTCGCAAGGCGGCGGCAAGTGCCGAAGCGCAGCCAGTCGATTCCGAGACGAAGCCGCGTGCTGGCGAAGAAGTATCTCGCTGCGATGATTCGTCAGGGCGTGGGCTGCGCTGGTACTGGCCAATCGTGGGTGGGTTATTGCTCGTCCAGGCTTTCCTGGCGGTGGATTGTGCGAGGCGATGGTCGCCAACGCATGATGAATACTGGCATCTACCCATCGGGGTGTTTTACTGGCAGACTGCCGATTGGCGCGTCGATCCGATCAATCCTCCGTTGGTGCGGATGTGGGCGAGTTTGCCGCTGGTATTGGGAGGCGTGGGGCTGGAGTTGCCAGAGAAAAGTGGCTGGCCAGATCGCGTTCCTATGGCTGAAGAAGTGGGGGATGCGTTCCATGACCAGCATGCCGAGAGCTATCGCCAGCATTTTTTTGTGGCTCGCCTGATGATGATTCCAGTCGGGACAATGGCGGGTTTACTGCTGGTGATCTGGGCACGGCTATGGTTTGGTGAGTCTGCCGGTTTACTGGCCGCCATGCTATGGGTGACATGTCCGACGGTTCTCGCTCATAGCAGTCTGGTGGCTCATGATTTACCAGCCACCTTGGGATCGTTCGCGACAGTCGCCGCGTGTGTCTACTGGCAAAGCCGACCTACCAGGAAGCGGGCGTGCCTGTGGGGAATTGTGCTCGGGCTGGCACTACTAACGAAGTTGACGGTGGCGTTTGTCCTGCCGGTATGCATCGCAGTCTGGGTGATTCTGCCGAAGTCGGCAGTTAATACGAAACGAATGGAGATTGTCTGGCAGATCCTCGCGGGATTGTTCATGACATGGCTGGTTTTGAGTCTGCAGTTCTTGACCGTTGGGGGCTTACCTGCACCATATCTGGCAGAGTGGGAAGCGTTGCGCGAGGTCCTGGCTGTTAAACATCCGGTGTTTCTGCATGGTGAGTGGAATAGTGAAGGATTTCGCAGTTACTACCTGTGGGCGTTCATCTGGAAGCTGCCTCTGGCAATGCTGGTGTGCCTCATGCTGGCAATGGCTTTCGTCGTGAGGAAGAGTCGGATTGTGGGCGACGGGGAAGGGAAAAACCTTTTGTGGCGACGAAATCTGTTACTCATGACGGGAGTGGCGGTGTTTGTAGTCCCTGCGAGTTTATCCGGGAATCAGCTGGGGATCCGATATGTCTTGCCAGCCTTTCCATTTCTGATGCTGTTTGCATCTCAGGCAGTCGGCTGGTGGCAAAAGAGTTCTCCTCAGTGGATGAGGGTCTTGGGGGTGATCTTGATCGCTTGTGTGCCGCTCTCGTTAAGGCAACATCCCGATCATCTGGCGTACTTTAATCTGCTGGCTGGTGGATCGACCGGTGGGCTTAACCGGCTATCTGATTCAAATCTTGATTGGGGGCAGGATCTTTACCGGCTGCAGGAATATCTAAATGCTAACAAGATTGAGCTATCGACTTTGGCCTATTTTGGAAGTGTCAGGCCCTGGAAGATCGGCCTCAATCAGGACGCACCTGCGGCCTATACTCCTGCACCAGGCTGGCATGCGGTGAGTGCGAACTATGTCCAGGGCCGACCACATGCACTGCGATTGCCAGATGGCAGTTATCGAGCGGTGAATCTGGATGAGTTTGGATATTTTCGATTCTTCGAGCCCAAAGAAAGAATCGGCGGTTCGATATTTTTGTATCAGATAAGTGAGGAGGATGTGGAGCGGTATTTCGAAGTGCGGGAGAGACTGATGGGAAGTTAGAAGTTAGAAGTTGGAAGTTGGGTGAATACATGTTAGGACGAAATTGAGAATTGTAGTTGGACGATGGTGCATTTCGTAGGAACTGCATGCACCCTACACAAGAACTTAAATGAAGAGACGATGCCCGATGATATCAAGGGCATCGTCTCTAGTGATGTCACTTCGAATTGGCTTAACGCTTAAATCAGCTCTGGTCGGAGGCGAGGAGAGCGCGGATGTACTCGCGATTGAGGCGAGCAATGCTGGCCAGCGGAATCCCGGCGGGACATGAGGCGGCACATTCGCCTGTGTTTGTGCAGTTGCCGAAGCCTTCGGCATCCATACGGGCCACCATCTTCAAAACGCGTTCATTACGTTCGGCAGCACCTTGTGGCAGATGTGACAGGTGAGCCACCTTTGCCGAGGTAAAGAGCATGGCGGAGGCGTTCTTGCAGGAAGCGACGCAGGCACCACAGCCAATGCAGGCGGCATTTTCCATGGCCTTTTCCTGCATCGTCCCGGGAACAGGGATTGCATTTCCATCCGGGGCATTCCCGGTGTTGATCGAGACATACCCGCCGGAGGCAATGATCCGGTCGAAGGCCGCACGGTCAACGACGAGATCCTTAATGACCGGGAAAGCATTCGCCCGCCAGGGCTCCAGAATCAGCGTATCGCCGTTTTTGAAGCGTCGCATGTGGAGCTGGCAGGTGGTTGTGTTGTTATCCGGGCCGTGAGGTTGGCCATTGATCATGATGCCGCAAGTGCCACAAATGCCTTCGCGGCAATCGTGGTCGAAGGCAATGGGCTCTTCGCCCTTGAGAATCAGTTGCTCGTTGAGCACGTCGAGCATTTCAAGGAACGACATGTCTGGCGAGATGTTAGCGATTTCGTAGGTCGCGAGGTGGCCGGGCTTATCGGTCGCGGGCTGGCGCCAGACTTTGACAGTCAGTTTCATACTGTCGCTATTGTGAGCAATCATGGAATTAGTGCCTGCTTCAATAGGGATTGCCGCTGATACGTGCTGGCAATGAATGAGGGATGCTGCAAGTAAAAAATGCGTGACTCAGACTATTTGTAGCTTCTTGTGGCGAGGGGGATTTCCTCGAATTTAAGGGGTTCTTTCCAGAGCCCGGGTTCAATACCGACCCCTTTAAACTCCCAGGCTCCGACATAGCAGAAGTCGTCGTCGTTGCGTTTCGCTTCGCCTTCTTCGGTCTGATATTCCTCTCGGAAATGGCCGCCGCAAGATTCTTCCCGGTGGAGGGCGTCGATGGCGAGAAGTTCAGCGAACTCCATGAAGTCAGCCACACGGCCGGCATATTCGAGGTTCTGGTTCAGCGTGTCGGCTGTCCCGGGAACCTTGACGTTTTCGTGGAATTCGTCTCGCAGGGCGCGAATCTGTTCGACGGCAGTCTGTAGGCTGGCTGATGTGCGGGCCATACCGACATGATCCCACATGATGTGACCCAGTGAGCGGTGGAAATCCTGAACCGTGCGGCTGCCGTTTGTCGCGAGAAGCGTTTCAATGCGATTTCGCGATTCGATTAAAGCTTCTTTAACAGCGGGATGGTCGTTCGAGACTTTAGGTAGTTTTGTCGATGCAAGATGATTGCCAATCGTGTAGGGGATGACGAAGTAGCCATCGGCAAGTCCCTGCATCAGCGCACTGGCTCCCAGTCGGTTGGCTCCGTGATCCGAGAAGTTGGCTTCGCCGAGCACAAAGAGCCCTGGGATATTGCTTTGCAGATTGTAATCAACCCACAGACCACCCATTGTATAGTGGAGGGCGGGGTAGATTCGCATGGGCTGCTTGTATGGGTTTTCGGCTGTGATTCGCTCGTACATATGAAAGAGGTTCTCATACTTACTGCGAATCACTTTTTCGCCATCGCGCTGGATCGCATCGCGGAAATCCAGATAGACAGAAAGGCCATTAGGACCAACGCCATAACCTGCATCACAGCGTTCTTTGGCAGCCCGGCTGGAGACGTCGCGCGGGGCGAGGTTGCCGAATGACGGGTAGCGACGTTCAAGATAGTAATCGCGTTCATCTTCAGGAATCTGCTCTGGCGAGCGGGTGTCTCCCTTTTTCGTCGGAACCCAGACGCGGCCATCGTTTCTCAAGCTCTCACTCATCAGGGTGAGCTTGGATTGATGGTCGCCTGAGACAGGGATACAGGTCGGGTGAATTTGAGTGTAGCAGGGGTTGGCAAAGAGAGCTCCGCGCTTGTGGCAACGCCAGGCGGCTGTCACGTTACAGCTTTTGGCGTTCGTCGAAAGATAATAAACGTTGCTGTAGCCACCCGTGCAGAGGACGACGGCATCGCCGAGGTAGCATTCAAAGGCCCCTGTCCGCAGATTGCGGGTCACAATCCCGCGAGCGACTCCATCGATGACGATGAGGTCACTCATTTCCTGCCAGGTGTGAAGTTTCACACGACCAGCTTCGACCTGTCGCATCATGGCCTGATAGGCGCCAAGCAGAAGTTGCTGGCCAGTCTGGCCTTTACAATAAAAGGTGCGTGAAACCTGTGCCCCACCGAAGGAGCGATTGGTGAGAGTGCCACCATATTCACGAGCGAAGGGAACACCCTGAGCAACGCATTGATCGATAATGTTGGTGCTGATCGATGCAAGGCGGTAGACGTTCGATTCACGGGCGCGGAAATCGCCCCCTTTGACCGTGTCATAAAAGAGGCGCCAGACGCTGTCACCATCGTTCTGATAGTTCTTCGCAGCATTGATACCACCCTGGGCAGCAATACTGTGTGCCCGTCGGGGCGAGTCCTGCACACAGAATGAGTGGACGTTGTAGCCAAGTTCAGCCAGCGAGGCAGCAGCTGATCCACCTGCCAAGCCTGTGCCTACTACAAGGATGGTGTATTTTCGCTTGTTCGCAGGATTGACGAGCTTCATATCCTGTTTGTGCTTCGGCCAGCGATCTGCAATCGGACCGGTGGGACACTTTCCGTCAAGAATGCCAACTTCAGTTGCCAAAGACATCAAATGGCCTCTTCAAAACGATATAGAAATGTTGGTGAGCAATTCCTGGATGCTGCGACTGTATTTATCGATTGCGGTTGGTACCAGGTTGAGCAAACGAACGAGGTCGAATGTTTAGACCCAGTGGATTTTAGTCATGTGCAGGGAGATCGACTGCTACTGCCGGTGCGGGTGCAGTACTCGTCGTGGTGGCTGGTTTGGCTGAGCGATTTGCCATGCCGGGAACCAGAATGGGGAGGCTGGCAAATCCAGCACCAATCGCAATCCCGAAGACGATGGAGAACTTATAAATGAGCCCTGAATATTTGGGATGAGTGAGCCCGAGTGACTGGAATGCACTGGCAAAACCGTGTGCCAGGTGAAAGCCGAGAATGATCGGGCCAATGATGTAGGCAATACGGCCGATGGGATTGGAGATGGCCTGTATGGTGTTAGCATATGCCGAATCGGAGTAGACAAAGTCTGGACGAATACCGATGCGAAGATCGACCAGATGCAGGAGGAGGAAGCCTAAAATGATCGAGCCCGAGATGAACATCCAGTTATGGGCAGGGATTGGCAAGGTGAGATCGTATTGTTTCGATTCTTTGACCACGTACTTTTGATTACGGGCTTTACGATTTTCGAAGGTGGTGACGAATGCGAGGTAAATGTGAGCTAGAAACAATAGCAGCAGGCCCAGTTCAATGAGTGGGAGAAGCTTCTGATGGTGAATCCACTCCGCATACTCGTTGAAGTCTTTCTCGCCCTTGAAGAGTAGAAAGTTTCCAGCGAGGTGGCCGACCAGGAAGCCACAGAGCAGAAGCCCAGTGACCCCCATGATGAATTTGCGGCCGATCGAAGAAGTGATTAATCGATGCAACCACTTGAGATTGATCTGACGAGCCAGATTGCTGGAGGCTGGCGATGGTGCCGGATCCATTTCGCTTGAGTCCTTCGTCTGATATCTGCGTTGAAACGAATCTGTGAATGTCTTTGAGCTTATTGGTGACCGTTAAGCGTGGTCGAGCTTTGGGGAACCAATCTATGACTCAGAAGAGACTTTGTTTTCCTAAGGCTGCTTGAATCAAAGGGTGGTTGAAACCGTGAGAAAAGAGACCAGTTTCGTCGTCTCCACTCTAACCTAGCCGAACGCAAAATTCCCTGCGTGGGATCTTTCTCTGACCCGTTGTCTGGAGAAATCGGTTGGAGCGTGGCTGACTGAGTCAGAAAAAACTCCAGATTCTGCCAAATGTGGAGAATTATCGAATGAGAGTGGCGGTCAGTATTGAACGTGATGCCAAGCCAATTGATCATTTTTTACGATGTTCTGGATTTAAGGATCGGCCCTGACAGCCAACATTCGATATTCGAATTTCCAGTCTTTGCTCTTTCACGAATCATAGCCACGTTCCATGGGTCTGTCATCCTGTGGGGGACACAACTGTCTTGTCTGACGATTAAAACAGAAGTCGTTGCGGAAAAGAGCTTATGTTAGCGAGACTTCTTGCGAGATTTTTTGGGACTGGAGCTCTGTTTCTTCTGGCGGAACCCGCCCTTGGCAGAAGCGTTTGAGCGGTCTCCCGGAAAACGTGGTTGGGATCGTCGTCTGGGACTGCCAGATGATTGATCGGAAGCCGAGCGAGATCGATCATCCCCGGGAGTTTCCCGAGAAAATTCACCTTCTGGAAGAGTCCCATCCTGGCCTGGTCGCCCGATAATGCGAAAGTTAAGTTCTCGCTTCGCAGGATCAACACTGGATACCTGAACACGCACGGGATCACCCAGGCGGAATACCCGGCCAGATCGGCGACCAATGACGGCATGGGCAATCTGATCGACGTCGTAGTAATCACCAGGCAGGTCGGAGAGATGCACAAGACCTTCTGCGGGAAGTTCAATTCCCTGGCAGAAGAGGCCAAAGCGTTCCACGCCGGTAATTGTCGCGTTGAGTTCGAGGCCCACCTTGTCCACCAGATAACGAATGAGGCGGATTTTTATCAGTTCCCGCTCGGCTTTCTCGGCTCGACGTTCGGTGAGTGAGCATTGCTTGCCCAACTGTCTCAAGTCGGCTTCCGAGAGAAGATCGGCTCGTGAAGATTTCGACTTTTTACGATCACTCGCTGTGCCCGATGATTCAGCAGTTGGAACACTGTGTGTGAAGGAAGTATCGGCAATCACATGTTCCAGCAGGCGGTGAATGGTGAGATCGGGATAGCGGCGGATGGGACTGGTGAAGTGGGCGTAATTGTCGACTGCCAGGGCATAATGGCCAATCTTTTCCGGAGAATATTCAGCCTGCTTCAGACTCCGCAAAAGTGCGTAATTCAGCGGGAAGGCCTCAGGCTGGCCGGCGACTTCATTAAGCAGTGCCTGAATCGCCTGACGATCCTGTGCTCGGGGTAAATCGTAGCCGAGTGTGGCGACGAATTTGGCAAAGTTCTGCATGCGGAGTTCATCGGGGCTGTCGTGAACCCGGCGCAGGAAAAACCAGCCACGTCGATCAAATTCTTCGGCCACAGCGACGTTGGCCGCCAGCATAAACTCTTCAATAATCTGATGGCTGGCATCGTGCAGAGCACGGTGTGCGCCGGTGACATTGCCATCGTCATTGCAATCGAGTTCGACTTCGCCGAGTGAGAGTTCGAGGGCACCGCGAGAGAAGCGGCGTTTTCGCAGAATCATGGCCAGTTCGTACATGCGTTCGAGAAGCTGGCAGATTTCTTCGGGAACTGTCTCACCTTCTGGAGCCGGATGTTCGCCCGGAGATTGCCGATTTAATAGAAGTGGCATGACCTGTTCGTAAGCGAAGCGTCTGCGGACCTTGATGGCGGCATTTGCAAAGCTGGTGTGCTTCACCATGCCATCAGGGGAGTATTCGATGAAAGCACTTTTGACAAAGCGGACTTTATCCTGCTGAAGGCTCGCGAGTGCATTGGAGAGCACTTCGGGAAGCATGGGGAGCACTTTTCCGGGAAGATAAACGCTGTTGCCTCGTCGAATGGCCTCTTTATCGAGTTCTGTGCCGGGCCGCACAAAGTGAGCCACATCAGCAATATGGACTCCGAGAGTCCACGAACCATCTTCGTGCCGCTTGAGAGAAATGGCGTCGTCAAAATCTCGGGCGGTGAGGGGATCGATGGTAATGATCAGTTCGTCACGAAGATCGAGGCGGTCACCGATATCGTCTTCGGAGAAAAGCTGTGCCTGCAGTCGCGATTCTTCGAGCACACTTTCGGGAAATTCATCAGGCAGGCCGAACTCATAGATGATCGATTGTAAATCGACGCCCGGTTCGCCACGTTTCCCCAGGACTTTAAGCAGCACCGCTTCTCCCGGAGTTGAAAACTCGGGGAAGTGCACCATTTCGATGACGACCTGATCACCGGGGCGGACACCTTTCGCGCCGGGGTCGCCCACATCAATCGGGCGTTCAAAGCGGCTGTTGTCGACAGTGACAAAGCCTTTGCCGCGGGATTCGTGGTATTCGCCCACGAACTGAGTGGTGGCGCGTTCGAGAATATCGATCACGCGGACGGCGATTTTTCCGTTGGGGCCGCGCTTTTTGAGGATGATGGCTGAGACTTTATCGCCCGTGAGTGCCGAGCCGGCGTCTTCGGCAGCAACTGTATAAGGTTCGATATGCGGTTGATTGGCGAGTGATTCGGGAGTGAACCAGGCGTGGCCGCGCGCTGCGCGTTTGATGGTACCGATGATGTGCTCTCGTGCGACAGGGACTTTGATCAGCCCGCCGGAAGTGCGATGCAGCCTCTTGCCTTCGATGAGTTCTTCGAGCGAGCGGCGGAACTTTGTCCAGTCATGTTTCTGGGCACCGACTTCTTTGGCCAACTGCTGCCATTTGAGTGGTGTGTACGCAGGGTGCGTGACGACACTCAAGATTTGTGGTTGCCAGTCGGCCATGAAAGTTCCCTTTGCGCGTAATGAAGCCCAGAGTGAAGCACTCTGTGATCATCTAAGGTAAGGGACAGGGTGGGAAAGTGCGAGCGGCAGCCGGTGATCCCTTATTGGTTCCCATGGATCAGGGAGGGATCGAAACAGTCTGCTGCCTTAGTCATCGCACCCAGCGGGACTGGTGAAAGGTACGGACTTCAGGGACCCAGGCGAGATTCATTACGGAGCTGGTCAGCCCTTTGCAGCAGATCTTCGCTCGGCGGGATCTGTTTGGGCTGCATGCTGTAGCTCAGCCTGCGGCGATCTGTCACACGGTGGGGGAGCAGGTTATCGGAAAAGAAATCGATACCTGGCCACTGGTACCACGGTGCGGGAACGGGCTGCATGACTTTGAGAGTCTCGTAACCATCCTTGATGAGCGTGATTTCGCGCGTGCCGTAGTAAGTGAAATCGACAGCCACCGGGGTGTAGCCGACTTCTTCGCCTTCGAGGAGGACGAGGGCTCCCGGGGGATTGGACTGCACCATCAGTCGGCGGCTGACGCACCCCGTCTGCAGGAGGCATAAGCCAGCCAGCAAGATCCAGAGACAACGGGTATGGCCGGGGCGGGAGACCACAAACAGCATCCATGCCAGGAGTGGGAAACCTTCACGATTTGGCGTACTATAGTCGAGAGGACAAAGTGCGCGAAGAGGTGCTGTCGGTGATGCACAACGTGTTGCATGGTAATGGGTTGCGATTTGTCGCTGGAGAGGGATGTCGGTATGCAACGGATTGGCATGGGGCACGACCGGCATCGTCTGGTCGCGGGGAAGCCCTTGTGGCTGGGTGGTGTGTCGATCCCTTTTGAACTGGGACTGGATGGTCACAGCGATGCGGATGTGGTGCTGCATGCCCTGACCGACGCTTTGCTCGGGTCTTTGGCATTGGGAGATATCGGCGAGTGGTTTCCCAATACCGATGAGCAGTGGAAGGGGGCTTCTTCTGACCGGTTTGTGGTGGCGGCCATGGCGGCAGTGCGCGAGCGCGGATGGGAGGTTTGCAATGTCGATGCGACCATCCATGCCGAGCGGCCCAAACTCTCGGCGTATAAATCAGCGATTGCCGCCCGCATGGCGGAACTCCTCTGTGTGGAGGCTGATCAGGTGAGCGTGAAGGCCAAAACCGGTGAAAAAGTCGGCCCCGTAGGACGCGGCGAATGCATCGATGCGGATGTGATTGTGCTTGTGCGGAAGGTGTGAGGTGGGAAGTTTGACGGGATGTCGCAAGGCCAGAGAAGCTAGTCTCGATACTTGATAAATGTCGGTTAAGTCAGGGCGAATCCGGTAATTCAGAGGTCATGAGTTCTGCCCGGATGCAGGTTTTTACTAATGGTATCGCCCTGAGGTCTGTGCCATCTTACTTGCTGGAATACTGGATGACAGGTGAAAATCTTGGTCTTCATCGAGTGGAAGAATGTCAAAAGGTCTGGATCAGAATCTCTTCTTTTGTGCTTTCGCGTTAAGGGCAGGCCTGATTTCAGAGAGCATCGCGATGGATGCGATCGTGAAATGGGGATCTCAGCCTGAACTTTCGCTGGGAGAAATTCTTGTAAAGAGCAAAGATCTCAGCGAAGAAAATCGAGCCTTGATCGATTCGCTGGTGAAAGCCAGGTTAGAATCCCAGACACAGGGACTACCTGAGGACGAAACACCGGTTGAAAACCTAGGAGAAATTCTTACAAAAATTGGAATGGACTCGGACTCTTCTCATCAGAGTGGTCTCGATGTGTTGACAGTCGTCTCGGGTTTAAGTGACCGACGGGATGAGCCACCAGAATTGACTGGAGATTCCAAGCAGTCATCGCAAACGAGATTTACCGTTCTGCGTCCTTTAGCTGAAGGTGGCCTAGGTAAGGTATCGGTCGCTTTCGATAACGATCTCAAACGACTCGTCGCCTTCAAGCAGATTCAAAAGAAACTTTCGGGGAATCGTGAGTTAAGAAACCGATTCACTGTTGAAGCTGAAATCACAGGGAATCTGGAACATCCCGGGATCGTGCCCATTTATGCCCTGGGTGACCATCACGACGGAACCCCGTTTTATGCGATGAAATAGATTCGAGGTGAAAGCTCTGAGGAGGAGATCCGCCGTTATCATTTGAAAAACGAGACTGCTCCTCAACAGCCCAAACAGGAAGTGACGCTTCAGCGACTTCTTAGCCGCTTTATTGATGTTTGCCATGCGATGGCGTTTGCCCATGATCGTGGCGTGCTGCACCGAGATCTGAAACCCGCAAACATCATGGTAGGCGGATACGGTGAAACACTGGTTGTTGATTGGGGATTGGCAAAAGCTCTGGGCAAGGTTGTTGGTCAAGGGGGTGATACAGGATCGAAAACAGGCCCTGGCGAATCGGCTTCCAATATGACCGGTAACAAGTTCGCTGGGATTGAACCAATCGATCCTAACCAGCTTTCTGGCGACTCGCATACGCGGGCAGGTTCGTTCATGGGGACGCCAGGATTCGCAAGTCCAGAACAGGCCGAAGGGTTGATAGATAGCCTTGATGGTCGTAGTGATATTTATAGTCTAGGAGCAATTCTTTACTATGTCTTGACGGGGCAAAAGCCCTTTTATCTGGGGCAAGATAAAGTTGCAGTTGCGGATGTCCTACGTCGTCAAAAGAGCGGTGAACTGATTGCACCTCGAGTAGTGAACAGTTCCATCCACAAGCATATTGAGGCGATTTGCCTGAAGGCCATGGCTTTAAAGCCAGCCAATCGCTACCAGACCGTCAGCGAGCTTAGAAATGACATTGAGCATTTTCTTGCAGATGAAACAGTTTCTGTGGTCAAAGACACTGTGATTGATCGATGCCGAAGATGGTCTAGAAAGCATCCTGGAGTCGTCTCTACGGGAGCCGTCGTGGTGGCTGCTGGCATGATTCTGATGGGTTCTGGCCTATATATCGTGAATGCTGAGCGGGAAATCGCTGAGCAGGCTCGACTGGGAGAGCATCTCCAGAAAGTGGAAGCCGTTCGGTTACAGAAAGGTGCTGAAATTGCCCGCGCGCAGGAGGCCGAACAAAGGAAGCAGGCGGAGATTCATTTATCGTTTGCCAAGAAAGGAGTCGAGATCCTTGGATCGGTCTTTCGAGGGATAGATCCTGGAGTGGTAGCGGATTCTGGTCGCCCGCTCCAGTTATCGCTCCAGGATAACTTGAAGAAGGCCAATTCGGCTTTAAATGCAGCTGTAATTCATGATCCTATCGAATTGGCGCGGCTGAAATCTATTCTTGGAGAATCCTTATTTGCGTTAGGGGATGCCGAAAATGCCATTCTGGCTTTGACACACACAGTTGAAGGCTGGGAGAAAACCATCGGTGAGAATGACCCGCGCACCATTAGAGCGCTCATGCTGCTGGCCAGCAGTCATCGCTATCAGGGGCATGCCGATGTGGCCCTGCCGATGAATAAGCGGGCGTTGGCGTTGGCACAAAAGTATCTGAAGTCAGATGACCCTTTGATTAACGAATGTTTTACCAGCCTGATACTAACGTCACATGTGGCTGGGTTCAGTGACGAAGTCCTGCCTCTTGCTGAAAAAGTTGTAGCATCGAATAAAGAAGCCTTTGGTTTGTTGAATCGACAAACCTTGAGCAGCATGAGTGATCTGGCTGCTTGCTATGACGCAACGGGAAGGTTGGAGGATGCCTTGCGCACGAGGAAAGAAGTACTTGATCGACGCACGGAATTGCTTGGTGAATTTCACCCTACAACTTTAGGAAGCATGAATGACTATGGATACGCACTCAATGCCTTGAAGCGACATAATGAAGCGATTGATGTGCTTGGGAAGACCGTGCGGTATATGACGAAGCAGGTTGGGAAAAGTCATCCCATGACATGTAATGCCATGCTCAATCTGTCGCGTGCCTATCAGAAGGCCGGCCAGATTGATATGTCGAACGATGTCCTTGAACAAAGAGTGTATGCTCTCCGAGAGCAATTAGGGACAGATCGCCTTGAAGTGGCTGCTGCGCTGACTGAATTAGCGGCCAACTATCGAGCTGCCGGTCAGCATGACAAATCATTGAGAAGCTATGAAGAATCGCTTGTTATTCGGCGAAAGTTGCAGGGAGTCAGCCACCCTGAGACGATAGTTAACCTGATCGATGTGGGATGGGAATATCATGAGACGGGAAATCCTGCGATGGCGCAGGCGATATTTGCGGAAGTATTGCCTATCTGTGAAATGCAATATGGTCGTGTAGATCACAAGACGCTGACATGTAAGATCGGGTTAGGCGAAGCGTATTGCAAACTCAAAAACTTTGAGCGGGCAGAACAGCCACTTCGTGAGTGCCTGGAAGTTCGAGAAAAAGTCCAACCACTCCATTGGAGGGCTTTGAAAACAAGGTTGCTTCTGGCTGAAGCTCTGGATGGACAGGGGAGGTATTCCGAGGCTGAGCCACTGCTATTGAAAAATTATGGACTTTTAGTCGAGAGTATGATCGAAGGTGTACCATCGCACTCCGTGATGCGACTCGAGTTCATTGATCGATTAATTCGCCATTATGAAGTTCGTGGCCAGGCTGATGAAGTTCAGAAATGGAAGCAAACGAGAGAGGAACAATCCAGGTAGTCAGATAGCGTATTAGGGGAATGTGAGGTTACCACCTAGTTCGCGAAGATCACGATGAATCTAGAGGAGATATTCATTGGCCGGTAGCTAGAACGCCGGGGGATGGTTCCGGATTGGTATCGTTTGATACCGAACTTAAGGCTTGAATGAAACATTCAGGATTTGTGTGTAGTGTTGATTCTTGAATGAGCAAAAAAGATGCATTGCTCAATGCCACAAGAATTGCACAGGAGTTGTACCGGATGTTGTCTATATTGCTCGCAGACAAGAAAACTGTGCCTTATTGGAAGGGCACGGATAAATAAAAGAATCAGCCTCATGGAAGGCAGGCGGGAGCCTGCCCTACTTGCTGGTGAGGAAGGTGTGAGGTGGGAAGCATTCCACAAGGGAATAGGCTCAGGGTCGGCTTTGGAGGTAGATTTCTGTCAGGACGTCCTGGACGTCTTTGAATTTTTTCTTCTGGCTGGCGACCTGGTCGATTTTGTCGCGGGCCTCGATGGAGGAGTGACCTAACGCCATCAGGGCTTCATAAGCTTCTGTGAGGACGTTGCGGTCTACATCGGCTTCACGCGGAACTTCGCGCGCGACCATCAGGGCGAACTTGGTCATTTTGCGGCGGAGCTTGGCCACAATCCGTTCGGCCATGGCGGGGCCGACGCCGGGGAGGAGTGTCAGTTCCTTGATGCTCTGCTCCTCGATGGCTTCGGCGATTTCACGAACTGGACGAACCATCGCACGCAAGGTCTTTTTGACACCCATGCCATCGACTGAGCAAATCATCTCGAAGAATTCGAGTTCGGTTTCACTCAGAAAGCCCGCTAATCGCGGAACCAGTCGCCCCTGCTGCGGATTGCCATCGAGGTAGTCGATCGTGCAGAGACTGACGACTTCTCCCAGCCTGGGCTGGAGCTGCCGACGGACGAACTCCGGTACGAGAACTTCATATTCGAACGCACCGATTTCAAGGCGGACGATGTCTTCGCTCAGACGAACAAGTTTTCCAGTAATGCGAGTGATCAAGAGAGGCCTTTCGAAGGGAGCGAGACGCTTTCCAGAAATCAATGGTGCACTAAGGGATATGAAAAGCATGCCAGCTCGAAGCCGCAAGCATGGCACACAGAACGCTCTTATTTCATGGAAAGCTTATGCGCAGAGGGATTTGGGCGGATGGTCAAGGAAAGAGCGAATACGAGAGCCGCTGTCCTGGTTATGTTTTGGGCTTGACGACAATCGGCAGCACGACTCGACCAAATCCGGCAAATGGCGAAGTATGAAATGCTTCTTTTTGGCGAGTCACACTGTTGTTGTAGATCGGATCGGCACCGCCACCGGCAAACTCACTGCCACCTCGCGCGACACCCTCGTACTTTCCCGGCTGGGTAAACGGGTCGACCACATCATTGGTCGGATAGGGCATAAATCGATCAAAGCACCATTCTGTGCTTCCCCCATAAAGGTCGACGATGCCAAAAGGATTAGGGATTGCCGCTTCGCCACGGCTGTAAGTTTCGTATGCACGGATGACTTCCGGATTTGAGGCAATCTGGCGGTCATCACCAAAGTTCCACATTCCGGTCGTGCCAGCGCGACAGACATATTCCCATTCGGCTTCTGTGGGAAGTCGATAGCCATCCGCGTCCATGATCCGTTGTGTGAAGTCCCCTTCCATCTGGAATGCAGGATTCTTCCCTTCGAGTTCACTCAGCGTATTGCAGAAACGTGTGGCATCGAGGAGACCAACATGGGCCATGACTGCAGTTTCTGGCTTCTGGGGATCATTCTTGTCTGGAAGAGTCCCCATTAACTTCTGGTAGGTCCCGTTGTTGACTTCGTGCGTCTGCAGGTAGAACGGGCGGGTGATTTTCACACGATGTGGAGGTGTTGAAGTTTCAAGCATTTGACGCTGGATGGCAGCAATACCTCGGTCGAAGTCGAGTTTAATCAGATCGAGTTCTTCCTCAGTGCAACCCATGGTGAACTCGCCGGGCGGAATCAACCGAAACTTCATACCAACCGAGTTCGTAAACTCGACAGGTATGCCCAGATAGGCGGCCCAGTCTTCCTGGTGTTTTCTGGCTTGGGAAGAATCGAACGGGGCAATCGCCGGTGGTGGCACGGATGTGTCTGAACCTGGTGGTATGGACGCTACCGGGGTCTTGACAGTCATGGAGGCTGGTGGCTTTGAGGTTGGTGGCGTGGAGGCAACCGGGGTATTACCAGTGGATGAGGTGGTCAGCCCATGCTGTTTGACGGCCTGCCGGGCAATGACTTTTTCTCCGCCGTTGATGACAAGATGGTCGCCCACCAACTCGGCCTTAACGCGGAACTCTTTGCCTTTATTGATCGCAAAAGACTCTGTCTCGAAAGTCAAATCGCCACGAGTGACCACCAGTTTCTTCTCACCAGTTTTCAGTGAGACTGGATCAAGGTCCGGGCTATGAAATGAAAGTTGAGTCCCTTTGACATGCATCTCGACTGTGGGGTCCAGAATTTCCACTCGCAGCGTGCCAGTGGGTGTCTGGAAGAGAAAGACAACTGCCATCGTGATCATTATCATCGCAACTGTTCCACTCGCAATCTGAATACGCCGATCTTGAATCCACGGAGTGGACTTGGCCTTTTGAACCTTTGGACCTCGAAAACGTTGAGTCTCGTGCTCTCTTCTTTGAGAGATTGTCTCATCCATCGATGTAAGAGTCGCCTGCGGCCGCGCGACAGTTCGCGTGCCTGCACCCGCGGGATGAGAACGCTTGCCATGCGGGCCATCGGTGGGAGAGTCGATCTGGTGCAGGAAATCCTGAAACTCTTCGAGATCTGTCCCGGCTTCTGCGACTGTGACGGCTTTGAGCGTGGCCCCTGTCCGGCAGGCTTGCAGATCGACAATTAATTCTGTTGCCGTCTGGTAACGGTCGTCTGGTTTCTTGGCCACGAGTTTCGCGAAGACATGATCGAGGGATTCGGAAACGTCTGGTCGAACCGTCCTTAGGCTGGGAATGGGTTGGTCGCGATGAGCGAGCAGCCGGGCCATTAATGAATCACCCTCGTAGGCAGCTTTTCCAGTCAGTAAATACCATAACGAGATTCCGAGGCTATACAGATCGCTGCGGGCGTCGGCGTGTTTGGTACTCAGTGCCTGCTCCGGCGCCATGTAGTCGACAGTCCCCATCACAGTCCCGGTGCCTGTCAAATCTGCCTGAGTCGCGACATCCTCTGACTCAATGCGTGCCAGGCCCATATCGAGGATCTTGACGACGCCTTTGGTATCCAGCAGCAGGTTGGCGGGTTTGATATCGCGATGGATCACTCCCTGTGCGTGTGCAAACTCCAGGCCTCTGGCTGCCTGTACGATGCAGTCGATGGCCTGATCGATGGAAAACGGGCCCTTTTTCTTCACGATTGTCGCAAGGTCGTCGCCCGGAACGTACTCCATGACAAGAAATGGCGAGCCGTTGGTTTCTCCGGCATCAAATGCGCCGACAATGTTGGGATGTGTCAGTCGTGCCGCTGCCTGGACTTCGCGCTGAAACCGCTGTGCCAGTTCTTTTGTCTTCGTGACGGAAGGGGATAGCACCTTGATGGCAACGAGTCGCATCATCATCCGGTGCTCGGCCTTCAGCACCATCCCCATGCCGCCCTGGCCCAGTTTGTCCAGAACGGTGTAGCTCCCCATGGTCAGCGACTTACCCTTGCCTGAATAGACAACCTGGGCCTGGTAGGCGCTGATTTTCTTTTCTTTTACGAGGGATTTCGCAAGTTGCTCGCCATTCCCAGGCTGTTCTGCGGAAGGGAGTCTATCGATGAAGGCTCGTAAATCGGGTTCCGAAATGACTCCGCTATCGATCAGCTGTTTGGCAAACTGTTCCGTCGAGACAGCCATAGTGAAAGATTTTTGGTGGTGAACGGTTGTGGAGACTTTTCACATGGCTGCATCATGACGGTCGTGCAAACAAATTGCTATAGCCTATTGTGATGGATTTATGTCGCACGAAGGAATGAGTCGAGATAGATCGTCTACCAAATTAATGTGTTAGACATAAGACTATGAGACTCGTTGGAGAGGGCTGATGACGAGTGAGAGTTGCGCTTCAGGGTTTTGGCAGTGGTTGATTGAGGCGGCTGGCGAAGGCGTGGCAGACGGCAATGGCGGCGGCGTCGGCGACGTCGTTAGGTTCGAGAATGGAGGGTAAATTCAGTTCGAGTTGTACCGCTCGCTGCACTTGTTCTTTACTTGCTTTGCCACTTCCCGTGAGGAGACTTTTGATTTGCCGGGGCATGTAGTGAACGATGGGGATATTGGCCTCGGAGGCTGTATAGAGGATCGCACCCCGGGCGTGCGCCATGAGAATTGCCGTTTTGGGAAAACCGGTATGTGAAAAGACCTGTTCGATCGCGATTGCGCGGAGTTCATGGCCCGCAGATTGATAGTCGGCCAGGACTTCCCGTAGGCCACGACCGATCTCAGTCACACGGCTGGCCAGAGAGCAGCCTTTGGTGGAGCGAATGACGCCCGCTTCGTGGAGTGCCAGTTGCCGACCATGGCAGGCGAGAACTGCATAGCCTGTGGTGTTGAGGCCGGGATCGATACCGATAATGAACATCGCCGCTACCTGGCTTTCTGGTCGGCATCGCTGGGTGATCGGTAGATACCGGCGGCGGTCAGGCGGTTCATGACCCAGGTATTTTCTTCGGCACTATAGGAAGGCAAAGGTGCGCGTTCGTAATCGCTCGTGGAATAGGCGGCTTTTTCGAAGGCTTCGCTGACGAGTGGCTGGATCTCGAGAGTTACGTCTTGATCAGTCGGACGAAGTGGAATGGCAATTGTCGGGAGAGGTTCAGCCAGTTTGACCTCGTAGCATTCCGCTTCATCGGGAAGTTCAGCTCGTACGACGATGATGCGATAGGGGTTGCGGCAAACTTGTGGAACAAAATCCTCGTCAGGAAACATCGTCCATTCACCTGCATGCACGAGGTCGATCTCGACGAGGTTCACACCGGCATCAAGCAGTTCTTCCTGCCTCTCATGAAAAACAAGCCTTCGGCGTGTATTGGACTTATACTCTGGGCAGATGAATTCGATGGTTGTAATGAGACGGTCGGTCGGTCGTTCAATGACCGAAATTCGTCGAAAGAGGTTCTTGGGTTGAAAATTAACTACATGGGGTTTGGCTGTTGAAAGGCGAATATCAGCAGTCTGAATGACTGAAGAGTTGGTTGCAAATTCACTCTCAGTAATCTGCACATTCGGATGATAAACAGCCGATGCTACTATGCGGCCAGTCAGTTCATCTTCAGGAAGAGTCAGTTGAACTTGCTCTTCGAGCCGGGCCCGCAGGTCGTGCGGGAGCTTGGTTTGAAGCTGGTCTGCAGTATATGTGCAAAGGCGGGTATGGGTATCACTCCACGATGATTCGAGGAGTGGATCCATTCCTGGAAAAATACTTTTCATGTTGTTCTCCCAGTCGCCTGAGAACTGGCGGTCCGTCGATCAAGCTTTTTTCCAGAGGGTGCCGTCGGGGCGATCCTCCAGTATGAGCTTCAGTTCGGTCAGCTTGTTGCGAATGAGGTCGGCCACAGCGAAGTTTTTGGATTTTCGAGCATCGGCACGAATCTGAATGATGAGTTGCATGAGACCATCGAGCAGGCCGTCGTCTGCGGAGGATTCCTTTGCACGTGGTTCGCGGAAGACGCCCAGCAGCAGGCCGAGTTCGCGCACGAGCGTCATGGCGTCGGTCAGTAACTGCAGATCAGCGGCTGAACCTGCCCCTGTTTCGAGCTTCTTTTCGGAGATAAAGCCATTGATGACACGGCGCATTTCAAAAAGGACACCGACGGCACCACCCGTATTGAAGTCGTCGTCCATCGCATCGAGGTAGCGATCTTTCAGCCCGTTGAGTTCAGTCGCAAAAGCCTCTTGATCCGGAGTCTGGGCGGTGATGGGTTTTGACTCACTTCGTTTTGTTGCGGGTACTAGAGAATAGAAATTCTTCTTCGTTAATCGCTCGTAAAGTTCGAACAGTCGGAAAAAGCCTTCGAGGCTCTTGCCAGTCTCGGCAATGCGTTCGAGGCTGAAATCGATGGGGCTGCGGTAGTGGGTTGCCAGGAGGAAGAAGCGGACGGTCTCCGGGTGATGGTGGGCAAAGACGGCTGTTTTGACAGATTCTGCTCCTTGTGAGCCTGCGAGCTTACCGGCGATCTGGGATTCGGCGTCACCTTTTTTGTCGTGCTGTCCGCCGACTTTGCCGGCCTGGCCGCTGGCCTGCATGAGGCCGTTATGCATCCAGTAGCGGGCGAAGGGATGGCCCGTGCAGCTTTCGCTCTGGGCGAGTTCGTTCTCGTGGTGCGGGAACATGAGATCGAGGCCGCCGCCGTGGATGTCGATCGAATCTCCCAGAATCTTTTTGCTCATGGCGGAGCATTCGATGTGCCAGCCGGGCCGACCTTTACCCCAAGGGCTGTCCCAGGCGGGTTCACCAGGTTTGGAGCCTTTCCACAGGGCGAAGTCGGCAGGGGATTCTTTCCCGCCCATCGATTCGGCCCGGGTGCCAGTGAGCATTTCTTCAAGACTGCGGCGGCTCAGCTTGCCGTAATCTTCGTCTTTGGTGCAGCGGAAGTAGACATCGCCGTTGAGCGGGTAGGCGTAACCCTTTTCGACCAGTTTGCCGATCATGTCGAGCATGTCGCCAATGTGGTCTGTGGCGTAAGGGAAGTGATCAATGGAGTCGACGCCCATCAGCTTCAAATTATCGAAGTAGTCTTCGGTCATCTGTTTGGCGAGGGCTTCGACAGTCATTCCCTTTTCGTTGGCTTTGTTGATGAGCTTGTCATCGACATCGGTAATGTTGACGACGAACGTGACGTCATAACCCGAATAAGCGAGGTAGCGCTTGACGGTGTCAAAGATGACGGGGCCGACCATGTGGCCGATGTGAGCGGGCTTATAGACAGTGGGGCCGCAGAGGTACATTTTGACCTTGCCGGGCTCGACGGTCTGAAAAGTTTCCTTTTGGCGAGAAAGTGTGCTGTAGACGCGGAGAGGCATCGCATCAATCCGTGATGAATGGAGGGGTTGGCGTAATCCGTAAAGCCAGAAATCGTGGCTGCTTCGGTAGAATAGCAGCCCGGGGACTGCGCGCGAACAGCAGCCGCCTAGCGAAGCTGGCTTTGGTCGATGGGTTTCTTTGGATTCTGAGGAAAAACTGGAAACTTAGAGGCTTTCGGATCGCGGAAATTTGCTGTAGTTTGTGATAATCAATGGACATGTAGGGTTCTTTTCAGCACGCTTTGATTGGAAAACCTGCTATTCACCAGCTTAACTTAGAAGTTCCAGTACCGCAGGGATGCGATATGTCGGCTGCTCATGTTCCTGCATCGCGATCACCCGTGGCCACGAATTTGTCCAGTGGCGCGGTTGAGTTCACTCAGCATTTGAGGGAATTGCAGAAGCAGATCGAAGTGGCCATGGACACTGCCCTGAGTGCGACGCCTGACGTTACCCGATTCGTTCCACCGTCGCTGTTTGAATCGATGAGATACAGTGCCCTGGGTGGAGGAAAGCGGCTAAGGCCGGTTCTGGTATTGCTGGCGAGCGAAGCTTGCGGAGCCGATCCGCTGCAGGCGATGCCCGCTGCAGTTGCGCTGGAGATGATTCATTGTTATTCGCTGATCCATGACGATTTGCCGGCCATGGACGATGATGATCTGCGTCGCGGACGGCCCACGAATCATATTGTTTTTGGTGAAGCGACAGCGATTCTGGCGGGTGATGGCCTGTTGACGCGGGCATTTGAAGTCCTGGCGACGGAGATTTCGAACAAAGAACTTGCATTGGCCTGTGTGGCGGATCTGGCATCAGCAGCAGGTTGGTGCGGCATGGTGGGTGGACAGGCGGCTGATCTGGCTGCCGAGACGACACCCGTGACCACTCTGGCTGAACTGGAGCAGATTCATCATCGCAAGACCGGGCGATTGCTGGCATGTGCCTTGACGATGGGTGGCCGGTTGGGTGGAGCTTCGGTCCAGCAACTGGAATCGCTGGCCCGTTATGGGTTTGCCATTGGCTTGGCATTTCAGATTGCTGATGACCTGCTGGATGTCGAAGGTTCATCGGAAAAGCTGGGAAAGCAGACACAAAAGGATGCTCAGGCCGGGAAGGCGACTTACCCTGGTTTTCTGGGAATCGAAGCCAGCCGTGAGCGAGCGGCAGATCTGGTGAAGCAGGCCTGTCGAGAACTGGAATTGTTCGGGCCACGAGGCCAGTGGTTGAGCGATCTGGCACTGTACATTATTGAACGTGATCACTAAGTCTGTCGGCAAGACGGAAGGGATTTCGGGGCAAAGTCGAGGCAACGTTGAGAAGGTTAATTCGGAGAGTCTGGCTGCGGTCTAAGAATGAGTTTGTCGAAGCGAAAGCTGCTCCGGGATGCCTCTCAGCCTGGTTTTCAACATGAATTGCGAATGGAATCGAGTTAATTTCTTGAAAGATTTTACTCTTTCGAGAGCCACGAACTGACTGGTCAGGAACACGATCATGCAGATGGAACATCTTCCGAGGATTACTTCTCCCAAGGATTTGGAGAAATTGAATCCTTCTCAGTTGATTCAGCTGGCCGATGAAATTCGGGAGGCGCTCTGCGGGGTGGTTTCGGATCGAACGGCTCACTTTGCCAGTAATCTGGGTGTGGTTGAGCTGTGCCTGGCACTGCATCTGGAGTTTGATTTTTCACATGATCGATTGATCTGGGATACGGGACATCAGATCTACCCTCACAAATTGATCACCGGTCGGTTTGCCTCTTTCCCGACAATCCGGCAGCGTGGCGGGCTGATGGGTTTCCCCAACCCTCAGGAAAGCGACTATGACCTGTTTATGACAGGCCATGCCGGGGCAAGTGTCTCGACTGTCCTGGGATTAAAGGCGGGTGATGACCTGGCGGGTGAAGATCGCAAGTCGGTCGCAGTGATTGGTGACGGAGCACTCCCTTCGGGTGTGGTCTTCGAAGCCATGAACAACGCGGCAGAGCTTAAGAAAGACATGCTGGTCATTCTGAATGACAACAAAATGGGGATCTGTCCGCGCGTGGGAGGCTTGGCTCAATATCTGGATAAAGCCCGCAGTGCGCCGATGTACGATGGGCTAAAGCGGGATATTACGCGGTTCTTGAAGTCTGTCCCTGTCGTTGGTGAAAGTGCGAAGCAGACACTTTCACAGATCAAGGATGCCGTCAAAGGGATGCTGCACGGCGGTATGCTCTTCGAAGAGATGGGCTTCAAATACATTGGCCCGATTGACGGTCATGATCTGCCGACACTCCGGAAGTATCTGGCCATGGTCAAGAAGATGAAGGGGCCAGTCCTTCTCCATGTGTTTACCAACAAGGGACATGGCTTCCGTCCGGCTTGTGACGATCCGGTGACGTTCCATGCACCACCTCCGTTCCAGAGGGATGCGTATGGACAGATCGTCCAGATGAAATCGACATCGAGCCGGGCGTATACGAATGCCGTCAGCGATGCGCTCTACAAATCGATGGAGAAAGATTCCCGGGTTTGCGTGCTGACAGCGGCAATGTGTGAAGGAAATAAACTGAGCCGCATTCGACAGGATTTCCCTGAGCGATTCTTTGATACGGGGATTTGTGAAGCTCATACCGTTGCGTTTGCGGGAGGGATGGCAAAAGCGGGAATGCGGCCTGTGGTCGATATCTACAGTACGTTCCTGCAACGGGCGTTTGACCATATTTTTCAGGAAGTCTGTCTGCAGAATTTGCCTGTGGTGTTTGCGATGGATCGCGCGGGGATTGCGGGACCGGATGGGCCGACGCATCACGGGGTATACGACATATCGTATACGCGCATTTTCCCGCACATGATCTGTATGGCTCCTGGTGATGAAAGCGATGTTGCGCCGATGATGGATCTTGCGCTGTCGCTCGATCGACCTGTGGCGATCCGCTATCCGAAAGCTAATGTTGAAACGATTCCCCGCATAATGACTCCTGTCGAGTTAGGGAAGGCGGAGGTTATTGGTGAAGGACAGGATGGGACGCTGGTGGCCTATGGTTCTTTGTTGACCAGTTGTGTGAAAGCGGCTGAGATTCTGCGTGAAGAACATGGCCTCGATGTCGGGATTATCAATGCCCGTTTTGCTAAACCTCTCGATGAAGAATGCCTGCTGGGGGTGCTGGAGCAGGGCTTTGTGATCACGATTGAAGAGCATGTTCTGGCCGGTGGATTTGGTTCTGCGGTTCTGGAAGCGGCATCCCAACGAGGTGTCTCTTGTGATCGACTGAAAATTCTCGCTCTGCCAGACCGATTCGTGGAACATGGCGAACGTGACGAGCTGCTGGCCGAATGTGGCTTGAGTGTGTCAGGGATTGTTGCGACGGCACTGGAGATGGCTGGGAGAGAAGTGGAGATCTGATTTCCACTGGAACGAAGGAGTCAGTCACCATTCGACGTGAATGATGATGCCGGGGTTAGCATAGGCTTTTCAGGAGTTGCTGAGATCGCAATTCCGGACGCTCGGGCTCATCAGCTGATTCAAAGAGTGCTGCTGTGTGCAGTCATCGCTGGCCAGCCAGCAGGGCCGGCGATCTGCAAGGCCAGCCTCGTGTCATCAAGTGACCAGAGCGTGGTGAGCCAAGTGTTCAAAGCCCGATAAAGGCCAGAGATTTGAGCACGCCACAAGATTTCCGTTGGTCTGCGGCCAGCCCCAGAATGATGTCGAGCTTGATTGAGGGCGGGAAGATGGCGAGGACGGTCTGAATCCAGAAACCGATTCAGCGGAATCGAGAAGACCTTTTCACTCCTTTCTGGAAAAAATCAATAGGCATGATCCGTTGTGTCCCTGGTGATGAATGTGCTGAACCGGTTTTCTATCGCGTGAACCTCTGCGCTTCATGATTTTTCAAGTGGGGCAGCAGGCTCTGGCCCCGTGGGAGAAGCGGGTTTACTGAG
>JAIXUU010000468.1 GCA_027483405.1 Planctomyces sp.
GGACAGGGCCTGGAATGGAAGACCGCCTACAGTCAGGTGAATGGAGCCTTGCCACTGGCTGAGCTGCCTGCCTTCCGTACACGCGACCGGCTGGCAGAAAAGGCCCGGCAGGTGATGTTCCTCAAGACGACCGCCACAGTGACAACCGCTGGGGAAGTGGTCTTGAGCCTCAATGATCCCGCAGGGGTCGAGATCTGGATTGATGGCGAGTCGATACCTCAAGGCCAGATTGTTCGCAAAACGTTAGGTGCCGGCAATCATGTCATTCATCTGGCGATTGATCTGCAGAAAAGAACGAACGAAGTGCAGTTAGAACTCGCGGCAGAGAAGGGAGCCCAGGCGAAATGGCAGATCAAGCCATAAGTCGTCATCAGTGAGCCCTTGATGTCTGGAGTAGATATCAAATGCGACTTGAAAGCTAACCGTTTCAAGTCGCATTTGAATTTCTGGGTTGATATCGCTGGTGCTTAAACGCACCAATTATACCGATTCCCGTATTCAACTGCGCTCTTTGGTATGGGGTGGCTGGGGCCAAACGTCTTCGCGAACCCCCAGTTCGTGCCGAGAATCGCTGGGGGTTCGAAGACTCAACCCCAGCCACCCGCCGCAGTTATTCTTTGGAATCCGTATCAAAGCGACCATCGCGAATCGTTTAATCACTTCGAATGACTACGGTCACCACTTTCATGATCATGCCCATGATCATGGCTGTGTGCGAGCTTACCACTAAAGGGCTTGCCATCGACCGTCACGACCAGTTTGGCAGAGACTCCGTGCGCATCCAGCTTTTCGCAGAGCACTTTATCCTGTGATACAAATTTCGACGATTTTCCTGCTGGATCATTCGTATCTGGCGTCGCGGGCAATTTAAATTGTTCGGCTTTTCCCTCCAGCGACACATTAACAATGACATCGGTCGCTTCAATCGGAACGCTATTTTTTGCACTTCCATCGAGTAGATAGATTGTGACAGTTCCAGCCTGGTCATCGTGTACGACTTCCGCATGGTATTCTTCGTTGCCTAACTCCACGAGTTGACCATGGTGCGGCCCTTCTTCCGGATGAGCATGACCATGATCGTCATGAGCCTTTGCAGGGGCAGCGGACGTTGTGGTTTGTTTCGCAGAGCCTGGCTCTCCTCCACAACCTGCCATTAAACTCCCGGCAAGGCCCAGCCCAGCCAGGCAAATCACCGGAAAGAACCGTCCTGCCAAACGATGATGAACACAAGTTGTCACGCACATTTCTCTCAATCCTTGAATCTGTAACTCACCCTAAACAGCGTCTTGTTAAAAGCTGTATTCTGCGATTGTGCCAGCACACGCTGACACAACCGCCGCCAGAGATAGCCTTGGCTATCTGTCATCCACTGATGATCCTGAAATGACAGAGTCTTCCTTAACGTGAGAAGTTGCCAACTCGTCATGTTCTATTAAAGGGATCTCTGTATCTGTCTGACTGACGACCCGTGCAGCCGATCTCAAACCAAATAGCCAGAACAGTGCCGGGTGGACAAAGAAGTCGAGCATTGTCGAACTGATGACCCCTCCCAGGATCACTGTCGCGACCGGATAAAGGATTTCTTTCCCCGGTTCATCAGCTGCCAGTACCAAGGGCACCAGGCCAATTCCCGCCGTCAGTGCCGTCATCAACACGGGTGCCAGTCGCTCGAGACCAGCACGCACAATCATCTCTTTCGTCCAGCCTTCACCCTCATAACGGACGAGATGGAGATAATGATTCAGCAGCAGAATTCCATTTCGAGAAGCAATCCCTGTCAGCGAAATAAAGCCCACCATGGCAGCGATTGTCAGTGTCTGCCCGGTCATCACCAGCGCTACCACCGAGCCGATAAATGCCATGGGTAAAGCCGTCATCACCTGGAGTGATAAATTGACAGAGCGAAACATCGAATAGAGCGCTAGAAAGACTCCCATCAGCGAAATACCGAAGAGGAGAGCAATCATCCGACTGGCCGACTGCTGACTTTCAAACTGCCCGCTATACTCCACGAAATAGCCTTCCGGGAGACTGGCGATTACTGGTTCTATTTTCTTTTGAATGTCCTGCACCACATCGACGACGCCCCGCTCAGAGACATTGCATTGTAAGACAACCCTGCGGCGCACATTTTCTCGGTTCACCGTATTGGGCCCGCCTGATTGATAGATCTTCGCCACCGCTTCCAAAGGCACCTGGCCCCCTTCAGGCAAATCAATGGTCAGTCTTTTGAGTGCCTCAAGATTCTCTCTGGCACCGTCATTCAAACGGACCAGTAGATCGAATTGACGCTGCCCCATCAGCACCTCAGAGACCACTTCTCCATTCATCGCTGTCGCGATGAATTCATTGATCTCACTCACAGAAAGCCCGTTGAGCAGCAATTTGTCGCGATCCACTTCGATCCTCAATTGAGGGATCATCACTTGTGGTTCAAGTAGTGGATCTTTTACTCCGGGAATCCGTTTGATGACTGAAAGCATCTCTTCGGCTTTACGCCGCAGCACATCGAGATCGTCACCATAGATCTTGATACCAACCTGGGCCTTCACTCCCGAGATCATGTGCGATATCAGATGAGCAATCGGCTGCTCCACGGCGGTCACAATTCCCGGAATATCCGCCATCGCTTCGCGAATTTCGTTGAGCGATTCTTCCCGACTGCGTGATGATTGAGGGTCGAGTTCGATGAGATATTCACTCATGTTGACGCCCTCGGCATGTTCATCGAGTTCAGCTCGCCCAGTGCGGCGGGCAAAAGAGTCAATCTCTGATACTTCCTGCAAGCGTTCTTCAACTTTACGATTGATCTCGTTCGACGTCGCCAGCGAAGTTCCCGGCGGCAAGACCACATTAAGTTGAATGGTCCCTTCATTAAATGGGGGCAGAAAATCCTTCTCCAGATGAGCCACAAAGACCCCGGCAATCACCACCATGACCATCGTCACCGTGAGGTTCAGCCGTGGGAATGTCAGACTGAAGCGAATGATCTTCTCGGCGACGCACTTGAGACCTCTCAATACAAAACTGTCCTGCCCGTGTTCCATCAATCGGGCATTCCCTAACAGCCAGTAAGAGAGCACGGGGGTCACAGTTAGGGAAACCAGTAGCGATGCCATAATCGACACGATGTACGCCACACCCAGGGGCGTAAACAGCTTCCCTTCCATCCCCGTGAGAGCAAACAGCGGCACAAACACCAGGCAGACAATCATCGTCGCAAACACGACCGAGTTGCGAACTTCTGTGCTGGCCTGATAAACCACCAGCAATGCCGGCTTGGGCTGCGCTGCCTGCCGGTTCTCTTTCAACCGGCGGAAGATATTCTCCACATCGACAATCGCATCGTCGACGAGTTCACCAATGGCAATTGCCAATCCTCCCAGTGTCATCGTGTTGATCGATAAGCCAAAAATCGAGAAGACCACAGCGGTCAAGGCGAGCGATAAAGGGATTGCGGTAAACGTGATGAACGTCGTGCGGATGTTCATCAGAAAGAGGAACAGAATGATGACGACCAGAATTCCCCCATCGCGCAGGGCTTCAATTACATTCTCGATCGCACGGTCAATAAAATCTTTTTGAGCATAGGTCGGCTGAATACGAATATCAGAGGGCAATCCCGCTTTAAGTTCCTCAACGGCCTTAAGGATGTTTTCTGTAATCAGGCGAGTATCTGCGCCCGGTTGTTTATTGATGGTCAGGATGACTGCGGGACCTCCGGAAAATTTGAACTGCTCTGCTTTTGCAGCAGATTCATCGGGAGTGGTCGTAGCCAATTCATCTTTCAGACGCACAAAGACACTGCTGTCACCGCGCTTGACTTGCGGCCCTTCCATCACCTGGGCAACTTGCGCTAAAGCCACCGGCCGGCCATCGCGTACCGTGACCACCACCTTTTGCAGATCCTCGAGTGATTGAATCCGCCCCAGCGCTCGCACCAGCAATTCATTGGGCCCCTGCTGGTCGAGATAACCCCCCGTCGCATTTTGATTACTGTCAACAACTGCCTGTTTGACCTGTTGTAATGTCACTCCGTATTGCAGCAGTGCGTCGGGATCGACCAGCACTTGAAACTGCTTCCTGCCGCCACCCATCGTGAAGACTTGCGAAACTCCCGGGACAGTTAACAGACGCTGACGCACCACCCAGTCGGCCAGCGTTCGCAGTTCGACAGGATTGGTTTTGCCATCTTCGCTCCACATCCCCAGCATGAGGATCTGTCCCATGATGGAAGAAATCGGTGCCAGAGTGGGCACGACTCCCGCAGGCATACGGTCCTGCACCAGTTGCAATCGTTCCATGACAATCTGACGGTCGGTATAGATATCTGTCCCCCAGTCGAATTCGACATAGATGACCGAAATCCCGATCCCTGATGAACTCCGTACCGCCTGAACGCCATTGGCACCATTGATGGCCGTTTCGATCGGAAACGTAACGAGCGTTTCGACCTCTTCCGGAGCCAGACCCGGAGCTTCGGTCATAATGACCACCCGCGGTCGATTCAAATCCGGGAAGACATCAATCGTTGCCTGCCAGGCCTGCCACATGCCATACCCCATCAGGAATACAGCCACAACCATCACAATCATCTGCTGCCGCAGTGCAAATCGAATTATTGCGTTAAGCATGACGTACCCTCTCAATCAATGACTGTGCCCGGCATGCGGATCAACGCCGCCACCGGACTTATTCTTGAGGGCCATCTGCAATTGATGCGCACCACTCAGCGCGACAACATCTCCCGGAAAGACCGAACCATCATTCTTGATCACGGCAAACGACTGATCGCGATAAATCACATGCACAGGAACACGTTCAAAATGTTTCCCGTTCTGCTGGAAGACAAATGCTTCAGCGCCTTCCTGGGCAATCGCATCGACCGGCAGCACGATCTGCTCACGCCACTCTTCGACAGGAACCCGGAGTTGCAAGCGTTGGCCTGGTCGATATCTCCACTCGTTGAAACGCAGTCCGTTCGGAGAGGGAACTGAGCGGGTAAGTTCATTCGGCAAGCGAACATAAAACGGAAGACTTCGTGACTGCACGTTGATATCACTGGCCGCATAGAGCAATTCCAGCCCTGGTAATTGTTCGGCTGGCTTCCCGGCCCGCTCAAACACAGCCGTCACTTTCCAATGATTGGCGGCTGCCGTCGCCAGTAGTGGAGCATCCTGCTCGAAGGCCCGTCCTTCGATATACAATTCCGACATATCCGATAGCACCGCCAGAGTCTCTCCCGCCTGAACACGCTCCCCTTTGCTGACCAGGACTTCCTGAAGAATGAGAGCCGTTTTCTCTGCATGCCCTGCCTCTGGCACATCACGGCGAAGATGCGGTTCACCTGGTGGATGGGAATCGTGATCACTCTCACGGAAATGAACTTGGGAAATGCTGTTGTCCGTCAGTTCGATCTCATTTTCAGCATGCCGATCCGGTGATGGCACCCGGATCTGCAGGTCTCTGAGGAGTCGCCGGTGTTCGATAATGTCCTGAATCTGACGGTCTGACAGTCCTTGCAGCCTTAAAGCTTCTTTCTGCGCAGCCAGCAGCACTTCCAGCTTCTCTTTGGCGTATTGCCGCTCCAGCATGGTTCGCTGAGGGATCGCTCCCGACCTGGTCACTTCTTCCAACCGGGCGATTTCCCGCTGTTCAACATCGAGATCACCAATCGTTTTGAAAAGTTCCGTCTGGGTCGCGACGAGTTCATCAGCCGTGATTCGAAGCTCAAACAGCAATGTTCCCGGAGTGATGGCTTCACCCTGAACCGCATGGACATGGATAATGACACCCGCCATTGGTGTCGAGACTTGAATTCGTGTTCGACCGGGGCGTTCTACGACAATCGCCGGCACTGTGATCGAGCGGACAAATGTCTCCAACTGAATCGGTTTGAGAGACTCTTTGGTCAGCCCGATATTTCCCATCGCCTGCTGCGAAAGCTCCAGCGAATTCGCATCATCATGTGCATGGGCATGATCACCATGGTCATGACCTGCTGCATCAGTACCCTCACCGTGAGGATGATCATCCGCAGCATTGACCCTTTTCTGCGCAGAAATCGTGTGGCGAACCCAACCCTGAGCATGGGGCCACCAGTAGCTGGACGTCAGGCCTCCTATTGCCAGAAGCACAATGGCTCCAGACCACCAGATCCATTCCCATGAGCATTTACGGAACCAGCTGGAAAGATTCATAAGTTTCCCTTTTCGGGATAGACAGCCCGCGCAGACTTTGAGCGTCAAGCTGAGAGAATGTTGAGCAAGAAGCGTGGGCATCGATCAGACGTCGCACCCACGCATCGGTGAAACAAGAACCGGCAATTGGCAACTGCAGGTCGCCAGAAGAGATTGCCGCAGGCTCACAGCCAGGTTGTCATGGCTTAAACGCGCCAGACCTGAGTGATGGCGCATCGCTCGCGCGCAGAATCGGGCAGTGACCTTTCGATCACGCCGCACCAGACGCTCCCCTGCAATCGTGCCACCAATCGCAAGCCATTAATGGCTGAGGGAATAGAAGCCCGCACCTCAAAGCTGATTTTCTCTGAGTGGCTGGAAATCACCACACCCAGATCCACAGCACAATCCTCCTCTTCACAGGGAGGGTGCTCTGAGGACTGCGGGTCACCAGCAGCCTGCCCTACCAAAGCAACTTCTTCGGGAACTTGCTTAGACCCGCCGTGAGTATGACCACAGCAAGAATGTCTGGAGGGGGTGCGAACCAAGGCTTTATCAGCCACTGCAGCAGTGACCTGGGCAGCTCCCGGCAGGATATGCACATGATGCCAGCAGCACCCGAAAATGCTGTGAAACAGCATCGGTACGAGTGCAATCAAACTGGCAACTTTCCCGCTCACTTCCAACAACCTGCCTTACTGCACGAGGCTATCTAAACATTCAGTCTTCTGAAAATATCCGCATTTCCGAACATTGAGTCAACTGAGGTTTTAGCTCGAATGGCAGATCGAAAGGGAATCGCGCTAACCGGTTAATCAACCATTCTTGTCAACGGTACCTGCCACTGAAGTTGTGCCACTGATGCCAAAGGCGTCGATGCACACACGACAACTCCCCGCTGAAATCACGAAGATTTAGGCTTCCGGCGTGATGGTCTCACCGGCCGCTTCGCTGGCCCCAGTCGCGAGGTTTTCTCGACGATCCCTTCATCGCTGCGATACTCAAACACCAGCGGATGATCCGACTGTGGGTCTGCCACTCGCAACGAGATTTTTCCATCGAGGACATTACTGAGCAGGTCGCCGCACACTTCCGCTCGCCAGCCCTGCATGAGCCGGGGAGTTCCATGCCGCTTGTCCCCAAAGACATGCCACCTCACCAGATGCCTCAGGTCAGCCGTCTTCCCCACAATCGACATGGCCACATTCATTTCCGCACACCGATTGGCCAGCGCAATCCCAAGAAGCTGACCCAGCAATTGCTCATCATGCGACTGGTCATCCTCCGGCTCCGGGGGCCTCGAAGGCAACTGATCTTCAGGGAGCGCCAGGGCGGTATCAATCGCTGCGAGAATCTCTGCAGCCGCCTTGCGATACTCCGTGCGATTCATATCCCGGGTCGCGACCAGCTCATCAATATTGGCAGGCTGACGTCGAGCCAGCTCAATCAACAGGTCATCTCGCAAGATGCGTCGTGCAGGCTTATCTCGCGCCTCGGCTTCATGCTCCCGCCACCAGAAAACATTCTTGGCGACAGCCAGTTCGCGGGAATTCAACTTGTGCAGCCCGGGTAGCTTTAACCACGCCTCGTCAGCTCGTTCCAGTACCACATCGCGAACCAGCCGGGTGAATTCATCTTCAACCCAGGCCAGTCGATTTTTCTTCTTCAAATCGGCCGATTGCTTGGCCCAGATGGGCAGGATGTGCTGCACATCTTCGAGCGCATAATGCACCTGCGATTTCGTCAATGGTCTTCGGCGCCAGTCGGAACGTGTTTCTTTCCCGTGGGATTTATGACCCAGAACACGCTTCACCAGCGCATCGTAACCCAAAGGAAAACTCCGACCTCGAAATCCTTCCGCAATCTGCACATCTTTAAAGTTGACCGGAGCCTGTCCTGTGTTGGTGACACAGAACCGCGCCTCTTCTCGACCACCATGCGCCACCACCACGACGTCGGGATCCAGCATAATCTCCCACCAGGGAGCAAGATCACGCACTTCAAACGGGTCGACCAGAACTGCTCGATCAGGTGTCGCCAGCTGCAGCAGGCACAATTCTGGACGCCAGGTAAACTCCGAAATAAACTCCGTATCGAACCCCACAATCCCCGCTTGACGGATGGATTTGCAGAATGCTTCAAACTCATGCTGCTGAGTCATCAACGATTCGGTCATTAATTCCGGGCCCGAAAATCGAATTCAAATAATGCAATCTTTGTCATGACGAATTCCTGCCGCCATGAATTCCAGCCTTTCCAAACATCATCCCCGCTGGCACGAACTGTAGCAACACTCCTGACTTAAGGTTCATCTGACAGCAGAAAAAATCCTCAACCACAGGTCAGGTCATCAGTTTTGTACTGGAAAATGGCTTTCAGAACGTGTCCAATCCCATCAATAAAGCACGATACGAATATGCATGTGTACATCTTTTAATCAGGGGGAACACAATTGCTCAAAGATCAATTTCAGGCCGTGCCAGATTCATCACAACTGCAGCAGATCGAACGCGATCTGCGCTTCTACCCAACCACAAATGCACACCCACAAGTCCTTTCTCAAGAACAGGTTGAGCAATTTAACCGTGACGGATACATCAAGGATCTGACGATCTTTTCCCCTTCGGAAATCGCCTCGATCCGCCAGCAATTCGATGAATTACTTTCTCGCACGCTGGCGACGGGGGCTGACAGTTATTCCATCAGTTCAGCACATCTCAAGTATGGATTCTGCTGGGATCTGCTGACGAATTCCCGCATTGTCGCCATTGTTAAAGATCTGCTGGGTGAAAATGTCGTGGCTTGGGGTTCGCATTTCTTCTGCAAAATGCCCGGAGACGGTAAAGCGGTCGCCTGGCATCAGGATGCCAGCTATTGGCCACTGAGCCCTTCTCGCAATGTGACTGCTTGGCTCGCGATTGACGATGCTGACATCGAAAATGGCTGCATGCGTTTTATCGCAGGCTCACATCAATACGGGCATATGACATTCCGCGAAAGTAATCCTGCCGAACATAACGTCCTCAATCAGACGATCGAAAACCCCTGGCAATATGGCCACGAAGTCATCGACTCGCTGGCCGCAGGGCAGATCTCGATTCACTCAGACCTTTTGCTCCATGGTTCCGAAGCCAACAATTCCTCGCGTCGCCGTTGCGGATTAACTCTTCGCTATGCCGCCGCAGTAGTTCGAGCAGCTCTCGAATGGAATCAGAAAGGAGTCATCGTCAGTGGCAGCGATCCATCAGGACACTGGGCGAATCGTCCACGCCCAACTCGGGATCTCCCCGAGTAATCGTCCTGGATTCACTCGTTTCGTGAGAAGCATCGTGCATCCCACATGGCTCTCTACAGTCGCTACCAGTCAAAGCCGCTCTGGCTCCATTTGGATTTCACACTCATCGTGGTACGCTCTGCGTGGTGACAATCCCGTCACTTTAAGCAGGGAGTAATGGGTTTATGGTCTCGACAGAGCGGCGGGTCTGGCAATATGCACATGTCGATCAAGAATCCATTCGCAGGCTGGCCGCAGACCTGCAGATCAGCCCACTCCTGGCCCGCGTCCTTGTCGCCCGTAAGATTCATACCCGCGAAATGGGTTTGAAGTTCTTCTCACGCAAACTCAGCGAACTGCACGATCCCGAACAGTTGCCGGGCATCAGTGAGGCCGCCGAGCGCATTGTCGAAGCCATCAAACACCAGCGACTCATCACGATTTACGGCGATTACGATGTCGATGGTGTCACTGCCACCAGCCTCTTGTGGCATTGTATCCGCCTCGCGGGTGGTCGCTCCGAATACTATATTCCAGCCCGTCTCGAAGAAGGTTACGGGCTCAATAGCACGGCCATCGAAACTCTCGCCTCTCAGGATCCAGCCCAACTCGTCGTTAGTGTCGATTGTGGAATTACCAGTCTTCTCGAAGCCAGGCGAGCCCGCGAACTCGGCCTCGAACTGATCATTACAGATCATCACCAGTTTGCCGAAAATTTCCCGGAAGAAACGATTCTGGTCCACCCTCGTCTGCCCGGCAGCAGCTACCCATTTGGTGAACTTTGTGGTGCTGGTGTGGCCTTCAAACTCGCCTGGGCTGTCTGTGCCCGATTGGGTGATGGCAAAAAAGCTTCTCCGCGAATGAAAGAGTTTCTCTTAAGTGCCATCGGCCTGGCAGCCATCGGTACCGTTGCCGACGTTGTTCCCTTAACGGGAGAAAACCGGGTTCTCGTTCACTATGGCCTTTCGACAATCGGTGAGAAATCTTCCGTGGGTCTCAAGGCCTTACTGAAAGCTGCCGGGCTTCACGAAAAGTCGTCTCTCGCTGCTGATGATATTGGCTTTGCCCTCGGCCCACGAATCAATGCTGCAGGCCGCTTAGGGCAAGCCCGCCTCGCTGTTGAACTCCTGACGACCGATAACGAAGATCGAGCGCATAAACTGGCCGCCTACCTCGATGAACTCAACAAGCAGCGACAATCGCTCGAACGAAAGATGTTCAAGCAAGCCAAAGATCTCGTCAACGATCACCCGGCCTGGAACGAAGAGAAAGCTCTTGTACTCACCCATGACGAATGGCATGCGGGCGTGATTGGTATCGTCGCCGGCAAAGTGGCCGAAAGTTTTCAACGACCTGCCATTCTCCTGGGCCCTTCGACTTCAGCCGATATTCTGCAAGGCTCTGGCCGCTCATTCGCCGGATTTAATCTGCATGAAGGGCTGGTCGCTTGCCGGGAGCACCTTATTACGTTCGGTGGTCACCATGCGGCAGTCGGCATGAAACTATCCCGTAAGCATTTGGAGGCATTCCGGGCGTCGCTGGTCGATTTTGTCTCACAGAATCACTCGATCGAACCAGGTTCAGCTCCTTTGCCGATCGATGCCGAAGTGACTTTTCAGGAAATCAGCACGCGCGCCATTGAAGAACTCGATCTACTGGCCCCTTTTGGAAGTGCCAATCCTCGCCCCATGTTCGCCGCGACTCGTGTGGAACTGGCTGCACCACCGAAAACCATGGGTGAAGGAGGGCGCCACTTATCGCTCCTGCTCAAGCAGCACGATAAAACGTTGCGGGCCGTCGCGTTTGGCCAGGGCGAATGGGCCGAAGAGATCGCTGCACACGCCGCAATTCACCTCGCCTTTCAGCCCATCATCAATGAATTCCGCGGCCAGAGAAATGTCGACCTGCACATTAAAGACTGGGCCCCCGCCACATAAGTCTCTTTAACTCAGTAGCAAAAAAACGCCCATATTTGCATCATAGAGCAATGTCACGGGCATATGCATTTCATGAAGTAGGGTGCAAGGAGTTCCGACGGATTGCACCATCGTCTCTATGAATCAGGCCCGGATGTTGGAAACTCTACTTGCGTCCCGGATCTGACAACACGCTCTGATACAGCCCTCTCCAACAAGCCTAACCGGCTGCTCCCTGGATCTTCTCCAACCGCTCACGAGTATCTTTATAGCTGTAATCGACAGCCAGCACTTCGTTGTAATGGTTCTCGGCTTTCGTATTGTCTTTCGACTGTTCGTAAAGCCTGGCCAGAATGTAATGGCACTCCTTGTAAGGGTCAGGCGTATCCTGAAAGTTCAGTTTGGTAACGGCCTTTTCGAACTGCCGCCTGGCAAGATCATTTCGGCTCTCGGCAAGAAAACATTTCCCGAGGTTGACCAGCACTGTGGCCTCATGGCGAGGGTCATTCGCCGCCTGCTGATACAGCGGAATCGCCTGCGGGTACTTTTTCAATCGGAAGTATCGCTCTGCCAGTTCGAACTTGATCTTCAGATCAGCCGGATACCGATCAATTCGACGTGTGAACACATCCACTTCCCGGGCAATCAACTCTTTCCCAAGTTCCGAAGCTTTGGCTTTGGCGTTCGTATCCCCCTTTTCGGCAGCGTCGCGTAGCTGTTCGAGTTGTCGCTTCGTCAGAAGAATCTCGACATCTTCCCATTGTTCTCGCAAATTGGGATCATTGGAAACTTCCAATCCTTTCTTCAAAATCTCTGCCTGTTCAGAGAACTTTCCTTCCTTGCGGTAATACTCGGCCAGCTTCACATAGTGGCCAATATTTTCTGGCTCTTTGCGAATTTGCCTTTGCAAATCCGCCTCGATCGACATCCCCGGGCCGTCGGCTTCTTCCGCTTTCGTCAATCGATCATGTTCGTAACCGCGCTTCATTTCCTGCGTGTCTTTTGCCTTTTCATACCCACCACGATCAATCGTCTGGCTGGCACCCAACTGCGTAATCTTGGATCGATACGAGCCATTCAAAGGCTCCAGCTTAGCCAATCGCTGATAGATACCGACCGCTCCCTGGTAGTTGCCACGCTGTTCGTAAATGTCCGCCAGCGAGATCAGAAAAGTCTTATTCTCGGGTTCTGATTGAACCGCTTTCTCATAAGCCCAGGTGGCCACCTCTTCAAACCCTCGTTCGCGGCAGCATTCACCCACATCATGATTGAACTGCCCATCCCAGGGATTCAGCGCCAGGCCTTCTTCGGCGGCCTTATCCATCTCCGCCCAGTCTTTGGCTGTGCGTGCCTTCTTCACTCGGCCCCGCAAACTGTTCACCTTCAGGAAAACCATCCGGGCACCAGTCTTGTTGTTGCCGTATTTCTTCTCCTCGACACCCCGCAAGGCCTGACGATAGTTCATAAACTCAGGGAAGAATTGCACGGCATTGCCAAACATCTCGATGGCAAAGTCCCAGTTCTGCCGGGACATCGCCTCCGTCCCCTTTTTCCACCATTCATTGGCGATTTTTTTCCGGCGGTTATTATCTTCCTGAGTTCCAAAATCGACCATCGCAGGAATCCCGTGAAGTCTCAAAGTATTGTCGTTCGATGCGAATTCATGATGACCCAGCCGGATCGACTCCAGACCAGATCTATCGAAAGAGTACACGGGAAACGAAGATCTTGCCAATCGGCAACTCGACTCACTCCCACGCTTTTGCAGATCGGGCCGGCTGAGATCTCTCAATCAGCCACATGATTTCATCACCTGGCGATGCCCCATGAAGCATCTTGCTTTCAAATCACTCGTGCCGCATGATCTTCGAGATCTCATCCAAACAAGGTTCCACTTGCTGAGACTCGATCTGGATTGTCGCGATCAAGCTCAAGGATTCACCTGCTATGAAAACCGTCTGTCTGCTCCACCGTTCACATGGGCTGAATCTCCTCACGATAGCACTGCTGTTAGCCGCTGGTACTGGCTTTTCGACGGATTCCGTGTGGATCACCCCCTGCCACGCTGCCGGTGAAACCGACCTCACCAAGGTCGATAACGACTTTGCCCTCCAGGGAGAATATCGCGGCGAAGTCACCATCGAAGAAGGCAAAATTCCCGTCGGAGCACAGGTCATCGCCCGTGGAAAAGGGAAGTTTCGTCTGGTCGGATATCCCCTCGGTCTCCCCGGTGAAGGTTGGGATTCTACCCGCAAGCATGAAGTGGAAGGGTCGCGAACCGGCGATCAGGTCACGTTTCAGGGAGAAGAATTTACTGGCATCCTCTCGGCCACTGGCATCACTGTCATGAACAGTGACGGCAACAAAATTGGCGAGCTCAAAAAAGTCATTCGCAAAAGCCCGACTCTGGGAACACAGCCCCCCGAAGGTGCTGTTGTCCTCTTTGACGAAAAAGGGACCAACCGGTTCCCCGGCAGCAAAGTCTCTCCCGAAGGCTGGCTGATGCAGGGGGCGACCAGCGAACCAACTTTTGATGACTTCTCACTCCACCTCGAATTCATGCTCTCCTACGCGCCGGATAAGCTGGGGCAAGGCCGAAGCAACAGTGGTTTGTATCTGCAGGGCCGCTACGAAGTGCAGATTCTCGATTCTTTTGGCCTCGAAGGAAAAGACAACGAGTGCGGCGGCATCTATACCGTCAGTGCTCCGGCGGTCAACATGTGCTTCCCGCCTCTGCAATGGCAGACTTACGATGTGGACTTTACAGCCGCCCGCTTTGATGAGAGTGGCAAGAAGCTAGAAGACGCCAAAGTCACTGTGCGTCACAATGGCACATTGATTCATAAAGACATCAAAGTCCCGAAAGCTACGACAGCAGCACCACTTCCCGTGAAACCCACACCCGGCCCGATTTTCTTACAGGATCATGGCGATCAGGTACGATTTCGGAATATCTGGGTACTCCCCAAATCCTCAGCGAAATAACTTCTTACTTGCGGTGAAAGCATTGAGGTAACGTCAGGATGGCGTCGAACAGGTCGCGTGTCACGTTGGTTTCAACAGCCATGCGCGGCACAGCTAAAGAATCGACCCGGGTGGCTGTGCCGTAACCTCCGAAATAGGTAAACGACCAGTCAAAGCCGTGATAGGCTAACAGCTCACGGGTATCGTTGTTAAAACTCCCTCGCCCCCCCACCGGGAAGCTGAACCACCGGCACGCTTTACCCAGCTCTTCGGTCAATCGCTGCTGGCAGTTGCCAATCTCAAAATTTTGTTCATCGCGAGATAAATTCGCGAGGATAGGATGGGTGGTGGTATGTCCGCCAAAAGACATACCGCCACGCTGCATTTCTCGAATCTGGTCCCAGTTCATCCACAATTTTTCACCAATCAGCACAGGAGCCCGGCCTGTGCCTAAAGCTTCAGCCAGGTAGCTCATGAAGAGCTTCGTCCGGCCACCATTGAGCGTCTTGTACCGCTTTAATAATGTTTTCACAGCTTTCTGGCGATCCGGCTCATCAAAAGTGATGTTCTCCATAGACCACTCGCTGGCTGGCAAATGACTGCGAGGTGATGTCCTGACCATCCAGGCGATCTCATCCCACCACGGTACGAGATAGTCATCGATAAAGCCGGTCGTGACAAAAAAAACGCAAGGTGTGTTGTAGGCCTTCAGAATCGGATAAGCAAATTCGTAGTTATCAATGTACCCGTCATCAAAGGTCAGCATGACATGCCGACCTCGCCGACTGAAAGCCTCTGTCAGCTCTTCCGGACGAATCACATCAAAATCGAGACTCACTCTCCTCACCTGATATTCGAAATCTTCGATCGAAGCACTCCACAGCTCTCGATCCAGCAAAGAATTCGAACCATCTCCGACTCGATGGTAATTCAGAATCAAGACACC
>JAIXUU010000275.1 GCA_027483405.1 Planctomyces sp.
AAGATCAGTGAAGTGATCCGCGAGCGATTCAAAATCCTTGGAACAGTTCAGGCTTTGACGGGTGAAGGCCGCTTAAGTGGTGCTGTGCTGATGGCCATGCCGATTGCCATCTTCTTTGCGGTCTATTACCTGAATCCCAACTACGTCATGGTGCTGTTCACCACAGATCTGGGCAAAAAGATGATTGCTGTCGGGATCGTGATGCAGATTCTGGGTGCGGTCGCCATCAAGAAAATTATCGACATCAAGGTGTAAATCGTTGCTGGTTATCTGGGGTGTATTCCAACAGCCAGTTGTCATTTTCGCAGAAGTTGTTCGCTCAAGAAGTTCTGTTCGAGACCCGCGTGAGGTTTGCCAATCATGATGATTGATTTCGCTACGATTGTCCCGTTGGCAATCTTTGCCTCGATCACGTTGGCTGTGTTTGCAGCTTTGCAGTTGTTCAGCCGGGAGCAGAGCCGTGCCAGCCAGCGACTGGATGAGTTCAACAATCCATTGCTGAGGGAACAGCAGCGAGGACAGAAAAATGGCATGTCCAACCTTCTTGAGAAAGCCGCACCGGCTCTGTCGAAGGCGTTGGAACCTAAGTCGGAGCTGGAACAAAGCCAATTGAAAATTCGCCTGGCGAATGCCGGCTTTCATTCCCCTCAGGCACCCATGATTTATCTGGCCATCAAGACCGTCTGCCTGGTCGTGGGTCTGGTTTTGGGTGGTGGGCTGGGAATGTACCGCTACGGGACAACTCAAGCCGGTTTGACGACATTAATCATCGCTGCTGGTGCAGGTTTTTATCTTCCGGAAGGTGTTCTCGCTTATCTCATCAGTAAGCGGAAACAGGCGATTTTTCTGCAACTGCCCGATGTGCTGGATCTGCTGGTCGTCTGCGTCGAGGCCGGTCTGGGATTAGATGCCGGATTGCGGCGTGTTGCCGAAGAATTGAAGGATACGGCGCCCGAGATTTGCGGCGAACTGGCGATGTGTAACCTGCAGCTACAGATGGGACGAAACCGTCGGGACATGCTGCATGATCTGGGAGTGCGGACAGGTGTGGATGATGTGAAGGCACTCGTGGCCATCATGATTCAGGCCGATAAGTTTGGTTCTTCCATTGCCCAGGCATTACGCGTGCAGTCAGATTCCATGCGAGTTAAGCGGCGTCAGATCGCCGAAGAGAAAGCTCAAAAAACAGCCGTACAAATGCTGTTTCCCATGGTGATTTTCATTTTTCCAGGCATCTTCGTCGTGCTGGTCGGCCCTGCTGCCATCAAGATGATGGATCAACTGCTGAATAAGCCGTGATCGGTAATGCTGAAGCACCCAAACGTTGATCATTCATGTGGTACCCCTGGTACGAATGGTGACTTGTTGGTGCATCTGTTGCCTTGCGTGTTGGAAAATCGAGTGGTTTGTTTCGTGAAAGCGACTGAGTGACGTGAGAATTTGTTGACGCTGTACAACCTGTAACCTAGGTTTGCATACCCTCGACATGCTCCGCTCTCGACTGATGTTTGAATCCACCAACCAGCTTCCGGCAGGTGATGTGTTCGCTGAAAATGCAGTGAGCATTCTTCCTGATGAAGCCATGCCTCCTTTTGAGATAGAGTGCTGGAGTAGAGAATGTCGATGACTCAAGGATCCCTGCTTGTCGTGGATGATGACCGTCAGCTCGCGGAATCGATGGCCGATTATCTGCGCAGTCTGGGACATCGGACTGAGACTTCATTCACCGCACGGGATGCCATGGCCCGTATGAAGGAGTATCGCTTCGACATCGTGATCTGTGATGTCAATCTTCCCGATGAAGATGGCTTTGCTGTCCTCGAATGGGCCAACAAAGCTGTCCCGGATACGGAAATCATTCTGCTGACCGGCTATGGCACGATTGAAAGTGCCGTGGATGCGATCCGGCTGGGTGCGTTTGATTACCTCACCAAGCCTGTGATCGATGAAGAGTTGAACTTCTCCATCCAGCGGGCATTGGGCAAGCGGGAAATTGTCGCTGAGAATCGGCAGCTCAAGCAGCAACTCAATGATCGATTCGGTCTATCAAACATTATCGGGCATGATTACCGCATGCTCAAGATGTACGACATTATTGAAAGTGTTGCCGATACGCGAACGACCGTGCTTGTGCTTGGCGAAAGCGGAACAGGGAAGACACTCACTGCCCGAGCCATTCATCAACTCAGTAATCGTCGAGACAAGCCCTTTGTGGAGGTCGCCTGCGGGGCCCTGCCCGATACTTTGCTGGAGAGCGAACTCTTCGGCCACGTGGCGGGTGCATTTACCGGGGCCTCGCACGATCGAGCGGGGAAATTCCTGCAGGCCAATGGTGGAACATTGTTCCTCGATGAAATTGCGACGGCGTCGCCGAGTTTGCAGGTCAAACTTTTGCGCGTGCTCCAGGACCGCGAGTTTGAAGCGGTCGGTGGAAACAAAACCCACAAAGTCGATGTCCGGCTGATTCTGGCGACCAATGTCGATCTCGAAGAGGCGGTCGCCAAGGGTGAGTTCCGCCAGGATCTGTACTATCGAATCAACGTGGTGACTTTGACACAGCCTTCGTTGCGCGAACGCATCAGCGATATTCCCCTGTTGGCCGAGCATTACCTGAAGGAATTTGTCTCACAGACAGGCAAGAATGTGACCGGTTTCAGTGAGCAGGCACTCTCTGCCATGGCACGTTATCGTTGGCCAGGGAATGTTCGAGAGCTCGTGAATGTTGTCGAACGTGCTGTGGTTCTGTGTAAGGGCTCTGTCATTGGCCTGCAGGATCTGCCAGAAAACTTGCGCCGCGATGAACCGGTTGCCTTGCTGGGGGCCGTCACGAATGTCTCTGCGGGATCAAGCCTGAAAACGGCGCTGGCCTCTCCCGAAAAGCAGCTCATTATCGACGCGCTGGAATCACATGGGTGGAACCGGCAATTGACGGCTGAAGCCTTAGGAATTAACCGCACCACGCTCTACAAAAAGATGAAGAAGTTCGGCATCAGCTTCGAGCGTCATCTGATGATGTCGTAAATCCGCTCGTCAGATAGGAAAGTCACGCTTCTTCCCGGCTCTGGGCATGCTTCGCATCAAGCGATTTCCGGAGAAGACGTACTTCAAGTCTCTATGAGCAGGCGTTGTCAGACACCGGTAAAAGTCGCCTGATGCTGATCAGCCGCAGGAATTCCAAGCTCGAATGGCGAAAGTTGCTGGTCGTTAAACGCGACAGAACCGGTTTTCCCGCTACCAAAGTCACAATCGATACAGTCTGCCAAGTTGCCGAACCGATACTACCGGCAGGCCCATCCAGCGCGATGGTTCATTATCGGCGGCATTCGCCGATGAGCAGCGGAAGCAACGGTGGTTGCCTCGCTTCAATTTACGGTGCATCGTCAGGGACGATCTGATGCAGACACGGCACTGGTTTAACAAACTTCGCGGCTTCAAATACCTGCTTGGCGGGCTGATGCTGGCGTCGGGCTCGGTCACCATGGGACAAGATGGTCCCATGAACCCGGATTTGAGCGGCTACTATCCTTCAGCAGGCTATCAGCCCATGCCTGGAGGATATGCGCCGGAAGGGTATGGGCCGGGAATGGCACCTCCATCTTTCCAGCCGGGGATGAACCCCTGGCCCGCAGTTTCTCCCTTTGAGGGGCCTCCTTTCCAGCAGATTCAGCAGGAAAACGGCTTCTGGTTTGATAACTCGAAGTGGGGGCCATCACAGTTATCCTTCACTGTCGAAGGGTTGTATGGTGTTTACAAAAAGCCCAACAATCGACTCATGGGTTCCGAAGGTATTCTGCCCATCTACCGCCCCACAACAACTGCGGGGACGGGAACTGGTACAGGGACAGGAACAACTGCTTCGACGAGTGACATCACTCCATTCACCTATACTGGCATTCTCAACGATGCGACAGCGGGTGGAATTCGTTTAACCCTTGAGGGCGAACAGGCCGACGAAAGTGGCTGGACTGTCTCAGGTTTCTTCCTCGACGAGGGTACGACCGGGTTGCAGAGGATCGCGACCCCGACCCCAACATCAGTCACGACGACACCCAGCTATACCATTCCAATCACACAAAGACTGCAGATTGTGGGTGCTCTCCCGCTGTTTGATGGTGATACCAACCTTGATAACGCCAACAATACCGGTGTTCAAAAGTACGATCTGTTGTTTGAGATCAACCACACCAGCCAGTTTTATGGGGCGAATGTTGGTGGTATGGCCAATCCCTGGAAAGAGGGCGATGGATTCCGTATCCGGCCCACTTACGGGATTCGCTACTTCGGCTTGCGTGAAACGTTCGGTTTTCGTGGTGTTGACAGCGGTCTGAACTACACAGTAGGGACGACTGACCTCGCCGTTGAAACCACCACTGGACGACCTCGCCCTGCTGCAATTATCGCTCCGGACAATCCCACAGATGTTCTGCTGCTGGACTCAACTCTCCGGTCGGTCGTTCAATCGCAGTTTGCAGGACCCGAAGTCGGTTTCCGGATTGATCTGGGAAAAGACAAATTCAAGATCATCTCGAATACAAAGTTCGGTCTCCTGGCCAACCATTCGAAGCGATCGATCGAATATAAAAACATCTTCAATCAGACGGGTTCAGGAAACGTGCCTCCCGCGACAGGTGTGGATCAGGTCTTCAACGATTCCGATACGACCACCATTGTGTCGCCCATGCTCGAACAATCTGTCCTCTTCAGAGCACCACTTCTCAGTTATGTTCCATTGATTAAACGCATGGCGTTCTTCGAACAGGCTCAGTTCCAGTTTGGTTACACCTTCACCATGCTGGGAGAAGTTTACCGGCCAGAAGAGAATATTGTCTGGCGGGGTGCCCCACTCCAGACCACCATTGGTGACAGCCGAAGTACGTTCTGGACACAAGCCTGGAGCTTCGGTGTTGAGTGGAACTACTAACCCGAATTGATTCTTCACGAAGAATTTCGAGTACTGAGATTCAGATCACCTGGTAAGCCATAGCTTGCCGGGTGATCTTCATTTGAGGCACAGCGATTTGACGCAACAACGTGGAGAGAAACTTCAACCTGCCAAAAGATCCACCATCATGAAGCAGTGGGTTCGGCTGGAGGAGTCATCACCTTTTCCAGTTCACTCAAAAGCTGCTCAAGGCGGAATGGTTTGTAGAGTGCTGATTTCAAACCCATCTGTCTGGCTTTCACGATCGAATGCGAAGGGTCGTAGCCGAATCCTGTCATCAGGATGACAGGCAGATGCTCATTCAACTGTCGAATGCGCACGAAGCAGTCGAACCCTGTCATATCAGGCAGACGGATATCAATGATGGCGGCGTCGTAATGATATCCACGCACAAGTCGTTCAGCTTCAATGCCACTACTGGCAGCTTCCACCACACAACCAAACCGAACAAGAAGATCATTGGCGGCCTGGCGAATCGTATCATCCTGATCGACAACAAGAATTCTTTTGCCGCGAATGCGTGCTCTTTGTGCGGCAGGCTGATAGGCCACTGGTGCGTGAGGAAGTGCCGGTTGAGCAGCTTCTCCGATCTTCATGATCAGATCACGAATACCACGGGTGTGATTAATCACTCGCTGCAATCGCTCACAGATCTCGGGTTGGTGACCAATAAACCCATCGAGAATCCAGTTGGCATCCCCCAGAATTTCCGAGAGCGGACGATGAATCTCTCTCAGGACGAGATTCATACTCTCGCTTTGCGCCGTCATTTTCTCGACAGCGAACAGTTCTAATGTGTTCAACGAAATGGCGATTTCGCGAGCAAACAGCTCCAGAAATTGCAGATCTCGATGGGAGAATGCTCCCGCTTTCGAACTTTCGACGTTGAAAGTTCCCAGCACCTCATCGTGCAGAATCAAGGGCACTGTCAGTGAACTTCGGGCTCCCAGGGCACCGGGCAGGTACAAAGGATCGCTCGAAGTTTCTTCGCAAAGATAGCTGCTCCCTGTAGCTGCAACGAAACCTGTGACACCGTTATTCGTCGCATTGGCAAACAGCTTCCGGTGAGATGCTTCTTCAGTCATCCCGACATGCAGCAAAGGATCTAATGATTTCGTGTTGCGATCCAGCAGACGGATCTCGATCGTTTCGTAATTGAGCGTATCCTGTGTGAATTGAATGATCTTCTGTTTGAGAAGTTCAATGCGATCCTCAACCGACATCTCGATGAGTTCTTCGGCCGAAAGATCACCCAGTTCTCGACCGGCCTGGTGGATCGCATTGAGTTTTTCGCGTTCGAGGACATCGTTCGAAATGTCATGAACCGTAACGACCAGTCCCAGAGGAAGCTCATTATGATCGTCAAGGACCGGTGAAACGAGAATTTCAAGATACTGCTTATCGCTTAAGCGCAGCTTTGTTCGAGTGGTTTCACTAGTGGCGAGAGCTTGATTAAGGGGTGAGAAATCGGGCCCTTCGATTTGCGGATTTTGTAAAACACCAAAAAAATCCCGTCCCGAAAGATCGTTCGTTCCAGCCAGCTCTTCGATCCGGCGATTCCACCAGAGAACCTGTTGCTGATGATTGAGTACCACAAGCCCGTCGGGAAGATGCTGAACCAGCGCGTTAATCTCATTCAGCCGCATGGCCAGTGAAGCCATCGTTCCGATCACTAGAACGCCATCCGGCAGATCATCATTCGAGAAGTGGGAAAATGGCGTCGCGGGTGGGAGGACATCCACCGGGAAGCCACGCAAATGCTGCAGAATCTGCTCGTGCTGCTCGCTGCTTGCTCCGAGAACCACCACACGTTCAGGAACAGCCACGAATCACCCTTTTACTGAACCACGAATGACCACAAACAACTCATATTAGAGTATCCGACTTTGTGAAATATTTGCATGGCAAACTTCTCGAAAAAGTGAATCGAGAGCACATTAGAATTTAGCGCCGCTACGGGATTGATCCGCGGATGACTGACTCAGGCATTAACTCTGCGTTGCGAAAACTGTAAAACGACTCCGAACTCATGCCCAACTCAACGTCCTCCACCTTCGTGCTCTTCGCGACCTTCGTGGTGAATTCTCGATTCTTGAAGTGACGAGCGAATCGTTCAATTTGATGGCAGCATGAACTGTCACTCAGCCCATTTCCGGCTTCATCAGAACAGCCCAAGGAGCCGACGACATGCTTGCTCGCGTGCCTCATACACAGGCCACAAGCAACGCGTTCAGAGAACATCATCATGCGAGATGTGTGAGGAAAACTCCTCCACGATCACTCAGCGTCTCACCAATGTGAACGACAATTAAACGGTCTGAAATTGTCTTGAGGGTGCATACACGGCAGATTTGCAGCTTCGAATTCTCTGAAATCGATTGGTCACACCTAAGACGGTCTCAGCAGCACCAAGCACCAGGTAACCGTCCGGTCGCAGTTGTCTTTCCATCCGATCGAGAATGGTGGTTTTATTGGCTTGTTCAAAATAGATGAGAACATTGCGGCAGAAAATAATATCAAATTCACCCAGCGAGGAGAGATTCTCCAGCAGGTTGAGTGGCTTAAAGGTGACGGCATTTCGCAGTTCCTGTGAAATCTGCCAACCTTCCGGGACCTGCTGGAAATATTTGACCAACAGTTGAATGGGCAAACCTCGCTGAACTTCGAACTGCGAGTAGGTTCCCTGCCGGGCTTTCGACAACGCTTGCTGGCTGATATCGGTTCCAATGACTTCGATACGCCATGACGACAATTGTGGAAAGGACTCGCGAATCGTCATCAGGAGCGAATAAGCTTCCTGGCCAGTGGAAGCTGCCGCCGACCAGATCCGCAGCCTGCGGCTGGTTTGCCGATTCGCAATCAACTCAGGAAGAATCTGCTCTTTGAGCTCATCAAAAGGCGTCTTATCTCGAAAGAATAACGTCTCATTCGTAGTCATCGCTTCCGTGATGGTGGCCTCGAGATTTTCATCCCGGCGAACTCTGAGATGACGAACCAGTTCAACGAGGCTGGGCATACCCAACGAATTGGCAATGGGAATAAGACGCGCTTCGAGGAGATACTCTTTTCCGCTTCCCAGGGCTAAACCTGATCGTCTGGCGACCAGAGCCGATAGGAAATCATAGTCGTTGGAATCAATGGTCATGCTGCCCCTTTCCACAATGCAATCTGCCGGAGACGACCTGCAATCTCGGACAGCGAGAGCATCTCATCGTGAAGGCCTGCTTTCACGACGGCTCCCGGCATTCCCCAAACCACGCTCGAGACAGCATCCTGTGCCAATACGTAACCACCCGCCTGATGGACGGCCTGTGTCCCTTCAATTCCATCATCACCCATACCGGTCAGCATGACTGCTGCCAGGTGTTTTCCCCAGACATCGGCTGCTGTCCGAAAGAGCGGATTCACTGATGGACGGCAATAATGTTCCGGTGCTGCCTGATGAAGTTGGGCAACGATATCCCCCCCTTTACGAACAACTTCCAGATGATAATCTCCGGGAGCCACATAGATGTGCCTGGGGAGAATTGGCATGCCCGTCTGAGCTTCGACACAAACTCTGCGGGAATCACTTCCCAGATGCTTCGCCAGCATCGGTGTAAATGCCGCCGGCATGTGCTGGACAATCAAAATTGGTTGCCAAATCGTGTCATCAATGCTCGACATGATCTGGCTCAGAGCTTTGGGGCCACCTGTACTGGTGCCAATCACAATGGCCTGCACGGGCCGAGGCATTCTGCGTAAGACCGAACTGCCAGGTGATCGAATGGCCGTCTCGGTTGTTGGCGATGAATACTTTGTACTATTGGTACGGGCTACGTTGGTTTCGGCGTGTGCACGAATCTCGGCGTCGGCAACGATTGCCGCATCCGGACTGTTTGCCTCAGGTTTGTTCGTCAAGGCCCGGATGAGCGGTACGAGTTCGGCCCCGACCTGCTGGATCGCATCAGACGCGGACTTTGCCTGAGGTTTGGCAACACAACCTGCAGCGCCTTGCGCCAATGCTTCAACCGTCACTTTCGCCCCGGCCGTCGTGAGAGCACTGGCCATGATGACATGTGTGCCGGGAAACTGAATCTGGATCTGACGCAAGGCATCGAGTCCGTTCATCACAGGCATTTCGACATCGAGGACCACGATGTCTACAGGATTGCGTTTCAGAAATGCCAGGGCGGCTTCGCCATGCATCGCTGTTCCAGCAAGCTGCAAACCCTCGGTCGATTCAATGACTTTGGCCATCAGGCCACGGATCACGGCGGAGTCATCCACGACCAGAATCTTCACTGGACGTAAACTCATAGAATCCCTGTTCCGGCAAGCTTTTCGCGTACGATCTCTTCCGTGAACGGTTTCATGATGTATTCGTTGGCACCCGCCTGCATCGCTTCGAGAATGCGGGGCAGATCGTTCTCGGTCGTACACATGATGACAGCTGGTTGAGGCTGCGATTTGTCTTCGCGAAGTTTGCGAAGGAACGTAATGCCATCCATGACCGGCATATTCCAATCCAGCAGAATGGCATCAATTTCCGGATGACTCTGCACGCGCTCCCAGGCCTGACTGCCATCTTCTGCCTCAAGAATGTTAACCCCTAAAGAAGTCACCATGCGTTTGGTTGCCAGACGAACGGCACGCGAATCATCGACTAGAAGCAAGGTTTTCATAGAGCAGACCTTTTCAGGGCAGCAAGTATCCCGTTTCTCTGGACAAGCCTGTATTTCAATCGTCTGGTCATCGACTTCTGCAAGATTGCAGAGTCAGTCAAAACCGCCGGGGAACACTCTCAAAGTTCATGAGTGAGAGTGTTCCCGGCAAATGACATCTGTTAGTGGGATCGCAATTTCTGGAGGAATTGAGTCGTGGCCTGATCAAGCCGGTTCGACTCGATCGCCAGACCTTCAGCCGCTGTCAGAATGTCTCCAGCTCCCTTACCACCTTCGTCGGCAGCTTGTGAAACCCCGGCGATATTAGAAGAGACTTCGGCTGTTCCACGGGCTGCTTCTGAGACATTACGGGAAATTTCGTTCGTTGCGGCCGATTGTTCTTCAACCGCGCTGGCGATCGTGGTGCTGATCTCGTTGATCTTCCGAATCGATTCACCAATTGAACCAATCGCAGTGATCGCTACACCCGTTGCATTTTGAATGGCGTTGATCTTCTGGCTGATTTCCTCAGTTGCCTTTGCCGTCTGCCGTGCCAGTTCTTTGACTTCATTAGCCACCACCGCAAAGCCTTTGCCAGCTTCGCCCGCACGGGCGGCTTCGATGGTTGCGTTCAACGCGAGCAGGTTGGTCTGTTGAGCAATCGACGTGATGACTTTGACGACCTGCCCGATTTCGTTACTCGAAACTCCCAGATCTCGAATCGTAGCATTCGTCTTTTCAGCATCATGGACAGCGGTGGCTGTCATTTTTGATGCATCCTGAACATGTCTGGCGATCTCGGAAATCGATTTGCTGAGTTCTTCCGAGGCTGAAGAAACCGTTTCGACGTTTCGGGTGGCTTCTTCACTGGCCGCAGCCACAACCTGTGCCTGTCGTGCCGTTTCGTCAGATGTGGCAGCGAGAGACTTCGCACTGGCCTGCATTTCTGTTGCCGACGAAGTCACGATCTCGACAATCCCGCGAATATCTTTCTCGAAGGTATCTGCCATCTGAACTTGCTCGGTGATGATGGTGAACGTCACCATCGGCCCGACATAGTCCCCTTTTTTGTCGTAAATGGCGTTCACCTGGACATCGAGATGATCTGTGCCAAGTTGAACCCTGCTGGTAAAGGGCAGATTGCCCGGGTTCCCGAGAATTCGAGACTGCAGTTCCGTCTGTCGGGAGAAGAGATCGAAAGGCTTCCCTTTGAGTTCGTTGACCTTTCGAGGAAGTTGATTCTCCAGCCGCTTGAGATTTTGAGACGCAGCGGGATTGAAGTATTCCAGCACCCCTTCACTGCTGGCCATCAGGACATTGATAGGCATGTTTTCCATCATGTTCTGAATGCGGGTGACTTCGTTTTCCATGCGAAGTTTTTCGGTCACGACATCCCAGGTAATCATCGAACCCACAGCTTTACCTGAAGCATCCGTTACAGGGCTGATGACCAGATTGAGCCATTCCGGCCCGACCTGAATCTGTGCTTGCCGCAATTTCCCGCCCAGGTTATTCAGGATGTTTCTCTGGTAGGCGGGATCTTTATGGAAGATATCAATGCTCTGTCCCAGGATCGCATCGGCCTTGACTGGGAGATACTTTTCTAAAGTCCGCAGAAGATTGATCGATGCGGGATTCAGGTAGGTGATCTTGAAGTTGGAATCCGCCAGAATCATATTGGAAGGCATGGATTCGACCATGCACTTCATGCGGAAGGCATCCAGTTGCTGCAAAGTGCTGGATAGTGTACGAGCTACTGCCCGCAAGGCTTCTGCACGTTCTTTAGTCAGCGTGATTTCACGAGTGACAAAGAAGTCGATCGTGCCAATCACTTCCCCATACATGGTGATGGGTAAAGCCACGCCCGACTTGACACCCGCGATTTGCGCAGATGGTGCGCGGACGCAATCAGTCACGCTTGCCAGGTTCTGAACAAAAACCAGATCTTTGTTCAACCAGGCCTTACCATTTAAACCTACACCGCGAGCAAAACTGGACGTCTCCGTCACACGACGGAATTCCTGCGAGACAGTTCCATCTTCGGCTGAGAATTTCAAAACCTGGTCTTTGTTATCGATCGCCCAGTAAGAACCATACTCCCAACCAAAGACATCTTTGACAGATTTCAAGGCAATCTGGACGGCTTCTGCAGGTGATGTCGCCAGCGAAAGGGCCAATTGAACGCGATTTGTCGCCTCAACGTTTTTCGCGATTTCAGCCTGAATACTCGCTGTTTTTAAACGCTGGATCTGGTTAGAGACCATTCGTCCGACTGACCGCAAAGTTTCAATTCGAGCTGTTGAAAGTTCAAGTTCTTCCGTGGCAAAGAAATCCATCGTGCCAACCACCTGATCATCGACAATCAGTGGAAAGCACACACCCGATTTCACACCGGCACGCATTGCCACCGGGCCACGCACACAATCCGGAACTTGTGCCAGATCGCGTACGAAGATCAATTCCCGCTGTCGCCAGGCACGACCGCAAAGCCCTACACCTTCAGCAAAAGTTGTGATCTGTGTCAGACTGGCAAATTCGGGATTCACAGTGCCCGATTCCTGTGCGAATCGCAGTACGTTGGCAGCCCGATCCATGGCCCAGTACGAACCGTAGGCCCAGCCAAAGCCTTTCTGCACGGCTTCGAGTGCTTTACGAGCGGCATCTTCCGGGCTTTCCGCAGTCTGCAGTTCAATCAGGACGCGATTGGTCGCAATCTGATTTTCCTGGGCTTCAGCAGCAGCCAGTTCAAGTCGTCTCTTTTCAGTGACATCCTGGAAGCTGATAACTTGACCATCGCGGACACCGCCAGGGACAGTGGCAGGGTGAATATCGACTTGAATCATCTTCGTTGACGTTCGATGGATGAAACGCTGGGCGGTGTAAAGGTTGGCAGCGAGCTGTCCCAGTTGCGGCAGGCGGTCGTATAAAACTGCTGCCGGGCCGCCGAGCAGTTCATCGGGAACAAGCTGTAAATCGGCTGCAATCGATCGCAAAATTTCGAGGCAGCGATGATTCATCGTAATGATCTGACCGCTCTTGGAAATATGCATCAGCCCCATGGGGGCGGCTTCAACGAGCATACGACTCGATTCTGTACGAGCCAGATCATGTGTGGCAATACCATTGGTCGAGTGAGCGATCTGATCGAGAATTTGTGCGGTCGTCATAGTCGGATCCTGGAGCTTCAGTTCGAATTGATGAGAGGTGGAATCAGTCAATGGATTGGTTGGTGATGTGTAGGGAATCGATCTGTTGGAAGTTGCTTCTCTGGTGTGATTTTGAGTCTTGATGCCATCCGTGTGATCAGCATGCGGCAGCCTGTCTGGAGTCAGTGACGGCTTTGCAGCACCCGAAGTATGCAGCAAAATCTGGCTGAGCCGATTCAAGGCCAACTCCCACGTTTTCTGTCGGGAGGCATTCCAGCGAGGGGCTTCCACCTCGGCCAGCGATCTCAAGAGGGCTGTCTGAATGGCGAGAAGTTCTGCCGCTGTCCAGGGGATCTGCCGTGTTTGTTCTCTGAGATCGTTGGCGAAAGCTTCGAGAAGTGTTTCATCGAAAATCACACGAGATAACAGCGGAATCCCTTTTTCCAGGGCACTCTTGAGAAGCTCGGGTTGAATTCCTGCAATGATCCCATTGTCTGCTGTCCAGACAGATTGCAGATGCTGCGGGAAAACGCAGGCAACTGCTTTCGCATCGACGTTCTGCTCGACCTGCGCGACAGGATATGCCAGAACTTGAGGACGAATCATGGGGAACCACTGAAGTCGATACTGCTGAGTTCAAAAATATGGATTCGAAAAAATGAGCCTGAAAATTGAGTTTGAAAAACGGGACGGCGATCAGTACGTTAAGGCCGTGATTCCATCGGCGGATGTTCCGATTTCAGCGGCCCGCCAATTGCCAGAATGGCTGTCACGTTGAGCAATAGCAGGAGGTTCTTTTCCAGGCGGATCACACCTTCGGTATAGGCTTTCCAGGTGGATGAAATCGTGCGAGGTGGAGCTTCAATAGGCATCTCGGCGATATCCAGCACATCTCCCACACTGTCGACCAGCAGGCTGAAGGATTCGCCCCGGTAGCGGAGCACCACGTTCATGCTTCCCTCGGAGTGCGAATAATCAGGCAATCCCAGACGCCGCCTCAGGTTGATGGCGGTGACAATCTGGCCTCGGAGATTCAACAGCCCGGCAATTTCTCGTGGTGCCAGCGGAACGGAAGCGATTGTCTGGGGGTTCAGAACCTCCTGCACAATACCGACGGGAATGCCCATGAGTTGTTCGTTCACCCAGAAGGTGACGAACTGCTTCTGATTCAAGGCATGCGATTCTGTGGTGGAAGTTCCATCAACTGGAGCAATCATGCGGAAACTCCCGAATGAGGCTGCATCCTGCAGATTTGTGCCATCGAAGAACTCAATTCCTGGGGATTAAACTTGGCCAGAAAATGATCAAAGCCAGATTTCAGAATCCGCTGGCGATGTTCGTCGCCCAGAAGAGAAGTCATCGCAATCAATGAAGATTGTTTCTGCTGATCTCTCCGGCAGTACCACTGGGCAAATTCACAACCCGTCATCTCGGGCATTTCAATATCGCAGATAATGACATCAAACTGCTCACCCCGCTCGATGATCTGTTGCGCCTGATGACCACCAGAGGCCGTGATGATCTTATGGCCGTCGGCTTCAATCGCGGTTTGCAGCAACTGACGGAAAAATGGGGAATCGTCAATGGCCAGAACACGCAAGCGGTTTCGTTCATCTTCTCGATGAAACCAATGAGGATTGGCCTGGGTGAGGTAGTGCTGAATATCAATAATCTCGGTCGCTTTGCCACCGACGACCGTCGTGCCAAAGACTCCGGGACGTTTCCCTTGCATGCGAATGGTGATGGTCTCTTCGATGATATCTTCGATCTTGTTGACCATCAGACCCATCATGCGTGAATTATCGCTGAAGACAACCACTGGCTGAGGATCGAGCCTCTGGACATCACGGCTGTTTCCACGAATCGGGATCAGCGGCAAGAGATCTCCGCGATACTGGACAACCAGTTGCTCGCCGACCTGCTCGATCTGTTTGAGGGAGAATTCTTCGAGCCTTGCAACCAGGCCAAGTGGTACAGCCATGGTTTCTTGATGAGGTGTCGAGAATAAGAGCAGGCTGGTTTTGTCGTTTTCTCCATTGGCCGCATCTTGTTGAAGATTCCGCAGCTCTCTTTGGGTTCTGCTGGCAGTTCCACCCAAAGCCGCCGCCGTCCCCGCGACATCCAGGATCATAATCACGCGACCATCACCGAGAATGGTGGTTCCCTGATAGACTCGCAGATCCTTCAGAATGCTCCCCAGGGGTTTGACGACGATCTCTTGCGTATCGAAAACTTCGTCAACAATCAGACCAAACTGCTCATCTCCCACTTGCACAACGACAATACTCATGTCGCCTTCGTTGTCTGGTGGCAAAGAAGGAAGTTTGAGTGCATCGCTGAGTCGCAAGAGAGGCAACAATCGGTCACGCAGGCGAAAAATTCGCTGGTCGTGGATTTTTTCAATACGGATGAGATCGTCGACTGAGAGCCTGACGAGTTCGACAATTCCTAATTGTGGAATCGCGAAGGATTGCCCCGAACTCGAGACGACCAATGCCGAGATGATGGCCAGCGTCAGTGGGATCTTGATTCGAATCGTTGTCCCCTGCCCCCATTGAGAGCGGAGTTCGACTGTTCCCCCAATGCGCTCAATTGCTGTACGGACAACGTCCATCCCCACGCCACGACCAGAGACACTCGTGACGGTCTCGGCTGTGGAAAACCCAGGCAGAAAGATGAACTGAAGGATCTCTTCCTCAGAGAGGTGCGCCAGATCGGATTCAGTCGCCAGACCCTTTTCAAGGACTTTCTGTCGCACCCGTTCGACATGAATGCCGGCGCCATCATCTTCCACGTGAATGATGACATGGCCCCCTTCGTGAAAGGCTTTCAGTCGAATTGTGCCCGATTCGGCTTTTCCCTGTTTACGGCGAATTTCAGCTTTCTCGATCCCGTGGTCGGCCGAGTTTCGCACCATATGCGTCAGAGGATCTTTTATTGCATCGAGAACGGTGCGATCAAGTTCCGTCTCAGCACCGTGCATTTCAAGTTCGATCTGCTTCGATGTCACTTGCGACAGATCGCGAACAAGTCTGGGGAGCTTACTCCATGCATTGCCAATCGGCTGCATGCGGGTTTTCATCACCCCTTCTTGAAGATCGGTTGTCACTCGGTTGAGGTGAGTGACTGGCACCTGGAATCGCGATTCATCTTCGCCGCGAACCATCTGCAGCAGCTGATTACGGGTCAGAACCAGTTCACCGACCAGGTTCATCAGCTTATCGAGAACTTCAACATTCACTCGAATCGATAGGTCAACAGCAGCAGAGCGTCGTCCTTCG
>JAIXUU010000227.1 GCA_027483405.1 Planctomyces sp.
ACCTGTGGTGATTCAGGCTGGCGAACATCGCCACTCACAGTTCATGGGGCCTTGTTTAGCTTCGAGTGGGTTAGTGATTTTCATCTCTGCCAGTTCGTTGATCTGGCCACGCTTCTGGAGTGGTGGGCAGGATGGAACCAAGCCTGTGGTGTCAGTCCGAGTGTTTGATCCGGAGCGACTGCCTGAGTTTGTTTCGGGGAGTGTGCTCAAGAAAGAATTCAATCCCCTGTGGATCACTTCTCAGCAACTTGTGGACACATGGCCTGACCCCGTCCCTGATGAACTGATCGATGCCTTACTGCTGCATCCTGTCTGGGAATTGAACGTTCAACTGGCCAGAGAGGCGGCTGATCCTGCCCGAACTGAACCACGACTTGAGTGGGAACTCACCCCTATTGCGCTTGTAAATGTGGGAGCATCAACGCAGTACGGGACGCGAAAAATTCGCTCACGCGAAGAGCAGCGAGTTATGGTGCGGGGGTTGAATCATGCACTTCTGGTACGACTGCCCGACGAGGACTGACGAGCGTGAATATGACAGCCCCGACGGCTTCTCCCAGAAAGCTGACGAGTCGGGCCAGAATGGTGATGACAGCAATCTGTGAGGAACTCAGACTGCCCGGTTGAGAAAAGACTTCGATCATGAGCCATTCGCGCGGGCCCAGGCCCGCGGGTGCAAAGAAGACGAGAAACCCGCCGACATTCGCAATGGTGGCAGCTGCCAGACAGGTGGGCATGTTCGGGAGATCTGCCCCTGCCGAGCTGACACCCACCCATAAACAGGCCAGGGCGATGGCTTTGATAAACCAGGCGATGCTCAACTGTGCGAGAAGTGCGAGAAGCTGCCACGGTCCGATGGTTAATGGCGGCGTATCGGTGATCTGTGAGGCCATTTTTCGTGAAAGCTGGTTCATGAGCTGCGCAACAACCGGCAGTGAGATGAGCAGCAAAGTGACCATCAGGAGAGGCCACAGCCACCAGAACCAGTCGGGGATCTGCCATTCATTCAGGAGACGTTTCATACCGACGGGAAGAAAGATCATCGCCCAGAAGGAACCCGCCGCCATAAAGGCAATCGCCTCGTAACCTGCGGTCAAGACACCGATGCGCATGGGAACGCCGGCTTCATCTCGCGCGAGCCAGCCGCGAATGGCCAAAGCCATGGCTTTGCCAGGAACATACTTGCCAAAGTGTCCGATATAGAAGGCTTTGGCAATTACCGTTAAGCCAGTCTCCTGATGACACGAGCGAAGCAGCCTGCGCCAGACAAAGATCGAAGGTATCCAACTGAGTGTGAAAAGCCCGATCGCAATGACGACATAACCCCAGTGCACCGTGATGGTATGTGCCTGGCCATCGCGCCACATTTGCCAGAGATGCCGACTGACATAAACCAGCACAACCGCAAAAAGCACCCACTTAAGGATCTTTTGCCATAAAGGTCTGGCTGATGGCGTCTCTTGAGCGGGGAGTGATGCTGGAGCAGTCGTATCCGACACGAAGTATTCCCTGACATGAAGGGCCAATCGTTGAGGTTCACTGGAAAACCTGAGGTTGAAGACCTTCACCGAATTGTACGTTGATTCTTACCAGAACATGCTTGCCCAGAGCTGCAAGCATGGCACTAAGCCTGAATCTGCGGGCGTGGCACACAGGATGCCACAGAATCTGAATATTCACAGAAGTGGGTATCAGAGCTTGCGGGGTGGTTTCATGCAAGCTCTTCTGCTGGTAACTCGCCCACTTCGATCCCTGCAGGTCGCTCGCCAATCGATTGAATGGCGTCACTCGTGAGAAAGACTGTGAAGGTGGAGCCTGACGAACTGGAAGCCGTCAGTTCAATACGGCCATACAACTGCTGTTCGATAATGTTACGGCAAACGAACAACCCCAGGCCAGTCCCTGTCGATTTGGTGGTGAAGTAAGGCTGAAAAATTCGCGAGCGGGCGGCAGGTTCAATCCCATGCCCATCATCGCGGATATCGATCCTCAACCAGCCGTCGGCAATCGATGTCGAAATATGGATCTGGCCCCCTTCTTCTGTGGCGTCCAGCGCGTTGAGAATGAGATTCAGAAAGACCTGCACCAGTTGATCGCGGACAGCGCGAACCCGGGGAATGTTCTCGGCAAAAGCCGTGACAATCCGCTTGCCTTTTTTCCGTTTATAATACTTGGCAATACTGAGAGCGGCCCCCAGGACTTCGTGAATGTCGCAATTGGTCTCGACATTCGTGGCAGGGCGGCTGAAATCGACCAGTTCGCGCAATGTTCGTTGAATACGCCGCAATTGATCGTCAACGAGATGCAGCTTTTCCCGTGTATGCGCATCGATATCCCGGCGATTGAGCAGTTGCACGAGTGAACTGATCGCTGCCAGAGGATTGCCAACTTCATGAGCGATGCCGGCAGCCAGCAACCCGAATGCGGCCTGCTTTTCGTGCTGCACAAGCATGGCCTGCGATTCCTGCAGTTGCCTGGTGCGCTCGTGAATCCTTTGTTCGAGTTCGCCCTGGTTTTGCCTGAGCACATCATTAAGCATGGCTAGCCTGCGCCCGGCCCGCATTAACAGGTCGGAAAGTGAGACCGTCGCCCACGTCACCCAGAGCATCAGCACGAGCATAAAAACCAACGCCAGCATCCGCTCATTGGTGAGGGTGACACTGAAAGTTAAAGCGGCATAGCTGGCTGTGTGAAACAGGAGTGAGATGTAGGTCATCCAGGCGGGATGACGCAGCGCACAAACCAGCAGTGATAAAAAATAGTAAAATCGAAAGGGACTGAGCAGGCCCTCATCAAAATAACAGAGCAATCCAATAAAGACGGCTTCCATCATCGAGATGAGCAGTGGTGCCGCATCGAGAAAAACGAGTCCTCGCAAGCTGTACCAGGTATCGACAATCGCGTAGATCGCACCAAGGGTGAGAATAGCATTGAGAATGAACTGGTTCTCACCACTGCCCACAAAATTGACCAACACGAACCCGACCAGAACACCGAACCAGCGAATGCGAACCGTGATACTCTCGGCAGCGAGATCCCAGTTGAATTCCTGATCGCGAAGAGCCAGATTCTGCGGAGTTAAAGGATTGAAGAGCGCCTTGGTGGAATCCGGGCGGGCTCCAGGAGCTGGTACGCTGGGTGATGAGGCATCTTGAGCCGACATGGGCAGATCTTTCCACCGACTCCGTGCATGAGCAGGTTACGGCGTTCACAAAACCTCATATGCAATCAAAGGACTGTTTCATGAGTGTGACTGACTCGATGCAAAAGTGCTGCCTGTTAGTCGTTCGAAGGCCTCAACGTACTTGGCCCGGGTTTGCAGCACGACATCTTCCGGGAGTGGAGGAGGTGGGGAGTTTTTGTCCCACGGCTGGGTTTCGAGCCAGTCGCGAACAAACTGCTTATCGAACGAAGGCTGGCCATGGCCGGGCCGATACTGATCGAGAGGCCAGAAGCGGGAACTGTCGGGCGTGAGGACTTCATCGATGAGAATGATTTCGTCGCCCAATAGACCAAACTCGAATTTGGTATCGGCCAGCACGATGCCTTTTTTCAAAGCGTAATCGGCCGCTTGACGGTAGATGGAGAGGCTCAGGTCGCGAAGTTTTTCGGCGAGCTGTGGATCGATATCCCGCTGCATCTGTTCAAAGGAGATGTTCTCGTCGTGGCCACTTTCGGCTTTTGTGGCGGGGGTGAAGATTGGCTCGGGGAGTTTGTCGCATTCGACGAGGCCCGGTGGGAGTGAAATTCCACAGATTGTCTGTGAAGCGCGATATTCCTTCCAGCCACTTCCGGCCAGATAGCCACGCACGACACATTCGATGGGAATGACTCTGGTTTTCTGTACGACGAGGCTGCGACCTTCGAGCAAGGAAAGGTCTGTACCGGCGGGTAAGGGCAATGTGGCCGGGTTGGTGGAGACCAGATGATGGCGAACCTTCAGCAGATCGAACCAGAAGCAACTCATCTGCGTGAGGAGTTTTCCTTTATCGGGAATGCCTGTGGGGAGGATCCAGTCAAAGGCACTGATGCGATCCGTGGCGACGAACAGGAGCTGATTGCCAAAGTCGTAAACATCGCGAACTTTGCCCTGGCGGGGTGTCATGCCAGGGAGATGGCTTTGGGTGACCGCCGGGTGAGAGAGGGAGTTGAAAGGCTGGGAATTGTTGGTCATACAACCGGCTTAATCGATGAATGATGATCAGATCATGGACGACATGGGGGCAGTACCCGGCGAAAATATGTTCGAACTGCCAGTGATAGTTCTCTCTTCAGCATGGTCACAGCTTGAACCAACTGCCAGTGAGGACTAGACTTTCGCAATATGTTGCGAGGATTTCAATTGCCAGTGATCTGGCTCAAACAGCACTGGTCAACAATTTTTAGGTGTTGATTCATTTCCACACGAAGAGTTTTGCCACTTTCGAGATCGACTGCAGAAAACACAGCGAGCGGCCCGTTGACCGACTTCTGCCTCACGAAAAGAGATTGCTCATTCGAGACTCAGCCAGCGAGGATGATTGATGGGGCTCCTGAGGTTTGTGGTTGATTCCGAAGAGATCCTCAAAGACTGGCCAGAAGTCTACCACGGTTATCTGGCTGGCCCGGATGGTCGCATTTTCCCTTCCCGCATGGAAGTGGAAGGAAATGTGCTTGGGTGCCGCAGGAATACTTCTGAGAGTGGCAAGTTTCATATTGCCTGGCCAGTGGCGGGGCATGGTCGTCTGCTGCTTTGTACAGGATCGTTACCGGAGCGGCAGGAACCTTATGTTCTGGCCTTGGAACTGGCTCGCGGCAAGATCGTACAGTTGCGCGATCAGGCATCTCAGTGGGAGTTATCGGGGCTGCGAATTCCTGTCGACTACTATGATTTGCTGAAGCAGGCCCAGGCTCATTTTCGCCAAGCGGTCTTGGAAGACGACCTGGGCCGCATGTGTGAGCTGGCTTCTCAAGCCATTGTGAACGCCTGTGATGCTGCGAAGGAGCTGGGTCAGGCATATTCACGACAGGCACTGGCCAGCCGTCAGCAACGGTACCCTCACTTGCCGGCGATTCTGGGAATTGAGCTCGAGCATGCGGCTCCCCATGAGAACTGGTCGTTGATTACAAGTCCTTTCAATTCCGCCTGTCTGCGGCTGAACTGGAAAGAAGTCGAACCCCAGGAAGGGGATTATGCGTGGGAGTTGACCGATCAGCAGTTGGAGTGGTGTGAATCGCGCAAGATGGTGGTTCGTGCCGGGCCGCTGCTCGATTTTGGCCCGGGGGGATTACCCGGCTGGCTGGCTCCATGGGAACATGATCCGTTCAATCTGCAGAGCTTTATCTGCGATTTTATCGAAACTGCGATGCTGCGGTACCAGGGCAGGGTAAGACTGTGGGAAATCGCGACTCGATTTAATACGGGTGGAGCGCTGAAGTTGCCCGAAGATCAGCGACTGGCACTTCTTGCCAGAGTGCTGGATATTGCCCGGCAGGTTGATGAAGAATCCCAACTGATTCTGCGAGTCGATCAGCCATGGGGAGATTATATGGCCAAGGGTCAGCATCGACTCTCACCCATCCAGACCGTGGATGCCCTCGTTCGATCGGGAGTGGGCCTGAGTGGTGCCAACCTGGAGATCGCGGTCGGATATCAGCCGGCTGCCACCCAGCATCGAGATCTGCTCGACTTTTCAAGGCTGATCGATCTGTGGGGTGGGTTAGGGATCCCTTTGCACGTGACACTTTCATGCCCATCGGCAGGAATTGCAGATCTCGAAACAACCACCGAGACCGGAGTTGATCCACGATTGTGGAAGAACGGCCCGAGCGAGAGTGAGCAAGCCGAGTGGGCGACTCAGATCATGCAGTTATTGATTGCGAAGCCTGCCGTCGTGGGTGTGACGTGGAAGCACCTGAACGATGCGACCCCGCACTCTTTGCCACATGGTGGCTTGTGGGATGCCAAGTCTCAGCCCAAAGAGATTTTTCAGCGGCTGAAGAGTTTGAATTCGTAGCTCTCGCTTCTGGTAGCCAGGCGTATAAAGATTGCCTCCCTTGATAGTGTGACTGGCATTTTTTGCCTGTGTCCCGCAGACGCAGATTTTGCAGCAAGAGTCGCATCGGCTTGCAGAGAATGTGCATTTGGAGAGCTTCCTGCCGATTTCGCGCATTTCCCACAGGTTCAAGGCCTGTTGAGTTTGCGGGATGTAACGAAATGCCCGGTAGTGACGGCACAATCCCTCAACCTTGCAACTGGCATACGCCGAATAAACAGGACAAGTGCGAATAGCGTTAAAACCGCTACGCCCGATACCGGGGGCCTCCCCGGTCGATCGCACGTGTTGCAGCCATGAACGACGACTCGATCTGGCAGGATGCTGGAGCAGCCGATGAACGTTTTAACGAAACGATTCCTGTGTGGTTTGGCAGTGTGCGGCGCTGTTGCCGGACAAGCCCAGGCGCAGGAGAGCGGAACGGTTCGACTCTCGGATGATTTCTCACCCGAGACTAGCAGCACAGAAGCTCCGGGGGTGGCCACATTCTCGGCTCCTCTGCCCGAACCTGCTCCATATGGTGTCGCCCGGACACCCGGCAATCAGGTGCCACCTGGTTTCCGAAGTGTGGATGAGATTTTTAATCCCATCTTCCGCGTGGATGCTCGTGGCGGTCAGCTTTATGGTTACGACGAAGGCTATACGAGCGTTGGCGGGTTCCTCCCCTTCTTCCGTGATGAGAACTCACTGATCTTTACTGACATCCGTGGTCTGATGACCAATGGCGGTAAAGGTGGTGCGAACGTCGGTGTGGGCTATCGGCAGTTTGTGCCAGAGCTGGATCGCATTTTTGGTATCTCGGGCTGGTACGACTTTGATAATGGTCACCGTCAGGCATTCAATCAGTTTGGCGTGAGCTTCGAGTCGATTGGTCGCTACTTTGACTGGCGCGTCAACGGATATCTGCCAGTTGAACAGAATGAGGAAATCTCTAATCAGATTTTAGGCGCTGCCGGATTCCAGGATAACTTCATTCTGTTGAACCGCGGTCGCTCGGTGGACAGTGCCTACAACGGTTTTGATACAGAAGTCGGTGGGCCATTCCCGATCCTTGGTCGCTACGGCATGAGCGGCTACGTGGGGATGTACTATTACGCCAACACCGATGTGGGCAGCTTTACGGGTGTGAGTGGTCGATTCCAGCAGCGTGTGAATGAAGATCTCACGATCAACGTCACCGTCACTGATGATCATACCTTTGGTACCAATGCTCAAATCCAGGTGATTGCTGATATTCCAAATGGTTTCCCCAGCCGATGGGCACGGGAGAAACGTGTCCGCGACAGACTGCGTGATCCTGTCATGCGTAACTATCGCGTGACGGTGCAGGAACGTCTGCTGGTTTCGCAGGAATTTGCCATCGATCCTGAAGATGGTAATCCTTACTTCGTCTCGCACATCAACCCCAATCTGGCGGGCCCAGGGAACGGTACGTTCGAAGACCAGTTCAGCAGTCTGGCGAACTATACCGCTTTGCAGGCCAATAAAGGCGATGTGGACTTCATCTACGTCACGCCACGAACAGACGGTACAAGCACTAATCTGAATACCGGGATCACACTGATCAACCCTGCGGCTGGCGGTGACACCCAGCGGCTGTGGAGCACCAGTGTGACCCACACAGTTGCCATTGATCCTTCCCAGGGTGGCGGGACTTTCCAGATGCCCGGCTTCACAGGCGGGGCACTACCAGTCCTGACGAACACAACGCCCGGTGATGTGGTCACTCTGACAACGGGTGATGTGCGGTTTAACGTCTCGGGCTTTGATATTCAGGCACAGCCAGGAACCAATGGTATTGCTGGTATCAACAATCAGGATGTCGTTGTTGATCGAAATACGATCAGTGGTGGTTTGAACGGTGTCCTGCTCAACAATCTGACAGGGACTGGAACAGCCAGCAGCACCTTCTCTGAGAACACATTCCGCAACAACACGGCTGATGGTGCCTTCATCGACACTTCTGGGCCACTCGAAGTGGCTGTGACGGATAACTTTGCCTTCGGCAACGGCGACGACGGCTTCCAGATGCAGTCCAATGGTGGTGGCCAACTGCAAGGCCTGATCTCTGGAAACAGTACCATTGGAGCCTCTCGTAACGGAGATGACGGCTTTGTTCTGACTGCCAATGGCGGCGACATCAACTTCAATAATCCAGCCAGTGGCTTCGCGATTACTGATAACGTCTTCTCGCAGAATAATGGCGACGGCCTGGCACTGGAGATCACAGCTGCCGGCGGGAATCTTGATGCGAATATCTTCGCCAACACATTTGCCAATAACACAGACGGTGTGGTCGGTACCGATTCGAACGGTCTTCACTTTGAGGGACTCAACGGAGCTGCTAACCTGATTATCGGATCTGCTGATCCGACTGTGGCCCGTAACCAGTTCACGGGGAACGAAGATTCGGGCATGTTGCTGGAAGCTGCCGGGACGACAGTTCTGGCCGCTACAGTCATCAACAACGATGCTTCCGGGAATGCGAATGGCTTCGCGATCACCCAGGATGGCACTGCCACCGTGGGAACGCTGGCAAATCCAATTATCGTGACTGGGAACAACGCTTCGGCCAACCAGAATGGCTTCCTCTATGCGACCGACGGCGACGCCGGTGCGCCAATCATGCAGGTTTCGTCGTTCGACAATATTGCCATCCAGAACACAGTCGCAGGGATTGCGATTCAGGGTAGCGATGATGGCCGGATGAATTTCGAGAGCAATCGAGACATTACTGGTAATGCCATCCTGGGTGGCAATACCGGTGATGGTGTGAATCTCGCACTCACACAAAACTCGATTGTGACTGCTCAGTTCAACAATCTCACCAGCAGCCAGAATACCGGGGACGGTCTGGACGGCAGTGCTGCTGACAACTCCTTCCTGACAGTGGGAATTGCCAGCCCGGATGATCCCGATTTCAACGTGGCACCTCTCCCTGTGGGGAACCAATCCACACTCCAGAACAATGCCAACGGCATCGTGCTGGGCTCGACGATCAATGGCAAAGTCAACGGCTTCTTTGATCAGGTGGCCGCGACGAACAATGCCGGCAACGGCATGCAGATCAATCGTGCTGATGCTTCGCTGATGGAAGTCTCGATCACTGATTCGAATACTGCGAACACCCGGTTGTCGACCTTCTCGAACAACGGGAATGACGGTATTCAGTTCAACTACACGGGGAGTGATCCTTCCGATCCTAACCAGCCAGTTACGACGAACTTCCTGGCTGCCAACCCGAACTCGGCGAACTTCCTCACCATTTCGAATACCCAGGTCAACCTGAACACGGGGAACGGTCTGGAGACCAATGGTGATGCCGATGCAGTCCTCTTGACGAATCTGCTGACCAGCACCTTCAACCAGAACACAGCCAACGGTATCTCGGTCACGACAGACAGTGCCTCGGGCTTTGGTGATATCGCCGGTGGTATTCGCTCGACATTCGATAACATCACCGTCCAGCAGAACACGGGTGACGGCATCCAGTTCAATGCTCTGGATGGCCTGGGTGTCGGTTCGCAGATTCTCGCCGAAATCAACTCGGTGACGGGTCAATCGACAATCCGCGGCAACGGCGATGACGGTATCGCGATTGTCGCTGGCTCTGTCGATCCGGTTGGAGCCACAGGCACAGGAATCGCTGATATCAATGTGGTCGGCGATGGCTTGCTCGCCGGTAACCGAACGGTGATCGAAAGCAACGTGGGTGACGGTATCAGCGGCCTGTTGCAGGGCGATACGATCATTCTCAACGTCAACGATACATTGATTGGTGGTACAGGTGCACTGCCCACGGGGCCAAACGCAATTGTTGGTCGTCCCAACGGTGGCAACGGGATCTCGATCGTTGGTGGTGGAACAAGTTCAGTCTCGGTGGGTGCCGTGGGTGTGAATACCACGATTCAGAACAACGGCGGGGATGGCTTCGAGTTTGATACCAGCGGCAGCAATGGCCTGCAGATGGTCAATACTTTGGTTACCGGTAACGCCGGCAACGGGCTCAACCTGCAGAACACAGGTTCGAACAGTAAGTCCGGCGGTTCATCGATCATGATTGCAGTTGTCCAGGATTCGATCATCCAGGATAGCGGCCTGAATGGCGTGAACATCGACATCTTTGGAAATACGATCAACAACTTCACGTTCGATGGGAATACGATCGAACGGAGTGGTCGCCATGGTGTGTTCCTCAACAGCAATGCCGGAACAGATACGGCAGCCTTCAACAACGTCAATGGATACCGCTTCTTCGATGTCGATCTGCCACAACCAACAGCACCTGTTGCCACACCGTTCAACCCTGCAGCGTTCTTTGCAGCATCAGCTGGTGCACGGGCCACAGGGAACTCGGCAGCCAACCTGCCGATTGGTGCGAACGCAGCGATTGGGTCTTATAGTAATTACATGGATGTGACCTCCAGTGCGGTTACGACCTTTAACTTCTTCAGCAACACTGTTCGGTTTAACGGACAGAGTGGTATTGATGGCGATGGCCTGTTCATTAACGTCAGTACCGATTCGCTCGTTGTGGCTGATATCGGCGGTGCCGTCGGTTCTGGCCAGGGGAACACCTTTACTGGTAACCGCCAGTCCGACTTCCGCACGGCATCCTTCCGTAAGACAGATGCGGCTGGCAACGTGATTGCGAAACCCGCTTCGACGGCGGCTGGCAGTCCAGCTCTGGATCGAATCTTCCTGGATGATACGGCCCAGATGGATCTGCGGTTCTTCAATAACACGGGGAACAGCATCAACGCAGGGACTGGATTTGCCACATACGCCCCGGAATTCCTGTTGGGACCGAACACCACTCGGTTTGCACAGATCTTCCAGATGGAAGGTTCAGCAGCCGATATCAATGCGAACAACAACTTTATCAGCCTGGGTATTCCGCAAGCGGTGGGAACCAATCTCGATGGTGCCGGAGCATTCACTCCGACAGCCAACGACGGGATCTTCCCGAATGCTGGTTTCCCCAGAAACTTCAACGCGTCACCAGGCAACCCCTTCACGCCATAACCAACTGGCAGTCTGAATCGAACGCAAGGCCATCGGGAAGATTTCCCGGTGGCCTTGTTTCATTGACGGTAACTGATACAGGTCGTAAATCGCTCTATAGTTGCAGTTATCGCTAGCTGGGAGCAGGGAATAGTAAACCCACATCCCGGCCTTCTCCCATCGGAATGGGAGAAGGAGAAAACGCTGGTGCAATCCGTAGGAACTTCTTGCACCCTACATTTGCCCCTGTTTTTAGGCTAGTTTTTGCTTTCTTTAAAGACCGTATCGATCGCCAGGCCGGCTGCCAGCAGTAAGGTGGCGAGGCTGCGATTGGATTGAAGCGTGGGGCTGAGTGCGACGATGTAGTTCTCTGCCGAGGTAAAGATTTCCTTGGCCATGCCG
>JAIXUU010000323.1 GCA_027483405.1 Planctomyces sp.
CCAGGCCACAAGTTGGCCCGGCCACCTCTGGTGGGCTATGCCGCCAAATTGTGTGAAATACGGATTCCAATAAACAACGGCGAGGCGGGTGGCTGGGGTTGAGTCTTCGAACCCCCAGCGATTTTCGGTGTGAACTAGGGTTCGCGAAGACGCTCAACCCCAGCCACCCTCTACCAAGGAGCGCAGTTGAATATTGGCATTCGTATTACAGCTTCGGCAACACGGGTTTAGGCGGTGGTGGTGGTGCAGGTTTCTGAGGCTTTGGTTCCGGTGCAAACTTGGGTGCAAGTTTGGGCTGGGCCGGTGGCTGTGGCCTGGAGGTCACGGGCGGTGGTGGAGGAATAAACCGTTCCACCACGCGAATGCCAAAACCATCCTGCAGCTCGCGTTGAGCCAGAAGCGCCCAGGGTGTTCCCGGGGCTTCGTCAATCACCATCTGCAGGAGTTTATTGGCCTGATCGGCCGTCTTTTTGAAGATCGGGGCATATTGTAATTCAGGCTCGGGGCGGAAGATCCAGTGGTTGCTCTTTTTGGCAACGTCTTCATCGCCCATTTTGGTCTTCAGTTGAGCACAGGCCGAATTGTATTCGTAGGCTCTCGCCTTCTGTGCCAGTAAACGGCCATAACCCAGCATGAAAGCCACACGCCAGCGAGGATGCTTTTCCTGGGCGAGGAACTTGTCGGCTCCCTGTCGCTCCATCCCCTGAGGATAATTGGCAAGGATCCGTTCAATGGCTGCCGAAGTAATCGCAACCGATTCCTGAGCCCGCGTGAGTTGCTGACGGAAATTCCCCGGCTGCACGCGAAACTCCATGGGCGGTGTTCCGAGTGAACGAATCTTCGTGGCCTGGCTGAACTCGGCCGCCGTCACCACACTGGCTCGCAACGGGTTTTTCGAGAGCACCCGCATCAGGTCTTGAGGTGTGCCGTAGCGATACTCAGGCTCGAAGGGTTTCATCTTCTGACTGTCAAACTCACCGGTGATCGACAACGACTGAGTCGTGGTCAGGTTCGTCATGAAGTAGATGCCACCTGTTTCATGAACCAGCCTGGTCAGTGCATAAGGGCCAAAGCCGCTGCTCAGATATGTGTACTGCGGCCCTTCATACCAGAAGGGAAGATCGACCCCTTCGGCAACCACCGTCTCCGGGCCGAGGTCAACGGGCAGGCGATAAGTCTTTCCATCTTCAGGAGCGACATAATCGACGAAGCCCTGCCGGCGCCCGAAAGGTGCTGCCGGGCCGACGACATAGGCCTTCGCTCCAAAGTTCCGGCATCGGCTGATCGCCAGCTCGAGCGGCGGGCCATGATCATCGCCCGCTTCATCGGTAATCACCAGTATCATCAGCCGCCGGTTTTGTGTGTGGCGATAGTCTCCCCACTGTGAAAGAACTTGAGAAACGGCTGTAAATGTATTCTCGACACCACTGGGGTCTGTCGGTGCTTCGGCAATGGCCCGCGTCACATCATCGGCATTATCAGTAGGCTGAGGCGTGATGAAGTTCGTCGAAGCCCCGAAGGTCACGACGCCACTGATCAGTGGTTGAGTCGCCCGGCCAAACTCACCTTGCTCATCAAGAGCATCCAGTTCGCTGTAGATGCGTTTCAGGCGACTGGCAATCTGTTGCCTCTGCTTGACGATACTCGCCGAAGCATCGAGCACCCAGACGACGAGGACTTTCTTCTCTTTAAGATTTTGAGCGATTTCCCAGGTGATACGATCCAGTGCTGCATCCAACTGAACCATGGCCAGCCCGGTTGTTCCTGGTACAACAATCGTGTCACTCAGCTCAACACCTTCGGGTATGTCAATGATCGGTGGAGCCGGTGGTGCGAGTTCAAACCGCTGGCGGAATTCGGCAGGAACCGCCAGCTCGGGACGATCGGCAATGGCCTTGCCCACAGCTGTACTGTTCATGGCCATGACTTGAGGCAACTCACGATCATCCGGGTTGGCCAGCTCGAAGACGGGTGTCTCTTCCAGCACAATGGGCGGTTCGACCTCGGCAGAAAACCGGGTTTCAATCGAGCTGTAGATCATTTCGAAAGGTGAAATCACCTCGAGTCGAAACAACGTCATCAGCAGCCAGGCATGGAAAGCCACACTCAGGACAAAACCTGCCGCGTGACTGGGGCGGACTCCCAGCCAGGAGAGGGATTCGTTGACAGCCGGCGTGGAACTTTGGGCTGGCGAAAATGCGACCGCGACCGACTTTTCGCTCGGCGCTTGTGATGCGGCAGCATTCGTCGCAGGAAACGTTGTGTCGAGCGTGCTCATCTCGCCTCCCGTCTTCAGCCGACCAACAGCATCTGGGCAAATTATTCAGCAATAGCTTTGTATTCAGTATGCCATCAATCCTACTGCAGCACCAATTTTAATCGGCAACTCGTGAAGTATTTCTTCCACGGAAAACTGGATCGAAGGCGAGGGTTTTACCCCTTCTCCCGTTCCGACGGGAGAAGGCCGGGATGAGGGCGAGCCCGAACGTATTTGGCGAACAATCGACGAACGACCCCATCGCGGGATGTTCTGGATGCTCGACCCACGCTCACCTGGACATGCGAAGGTCGCGACGAGCACTTAGGTTGGGGGTGAGCATCAGAATGGAAGCTTTAGTGGGGTGAGGCCAGCAAAGAGGTTCGTGTCGAGTCAACAGCAGGAGAGCCACTGCTGGCAATCCAGCAATGGCTCTCAGAGGAGTGTCTGGTTGACTAACTCCTGTTCGGCAACATGGGTTGGCAATTAAAAATCGCCACCGCCACCGAAGTCACCGCCGCCGAAATCTCCACCACTGAAGCCGCTGGAATCACCGAAGTCGCCACCCGAGCCCCAATCGTTGCGATTCGGGTCATCCACGCCGCTGGTCGCATCATTACCAAAGGCACTGCCATGGCTATGGTTGTTGAAGAATGTGTCATACAGATAGTGGCCAGCCATGGCACCGAACAGGCCCGTAAGTAATGAACCGCCAAAGCCCATGCCACCGCCTCCACCCATCCCGGCACCAGCACCCGCTCCGCCACCAAACAGAGCCCGCAGCAGTGACATGCCAATCATGATGATCAGCACCACCGCTCCGATGCCAAGTACCCATCCCCATCCGCCAAGATCACCCTCACCGGCTGGCTTTGCTGGTAAAGTATTGGCAGGGGCAGCAGCAGGGGCTTTACCTTGCACTGGTGCTGCTGCTGGTGAACGAAGAGTTCCGAACTCCTTCTCGATCAAAGTGATGGTGGCGAGCAGGCCGTCGTCATAGTCCTTTGCTCGGAAGCCATTGAGCAGAGTTTCGGCCACAGCGTTCCGCTGGTTGGTCGTAAACCCTGCATTTCTTAACCGACGATCAGCAGCCACTTCGAGATGAGCCGGATCCTTCACCACGAG
>JAIXUU010000306.1 GCA_027483405.1 Planctomyces sp.
CGCTCCCACAGCGTGGGCAGCATCCGCGATTCGGGGAACATCGTGAATCGTCCCAGTGACATTCGACATTCCCGCCACGGCGACAAGTCGTGTTCTGCTGTTGATAAACTCATCCAGCTGAGACAAATCGAGCTGCCAACCAGCCGTGAGAGGGAGAAACCTCAGTGTGGCCCCAGAAACTTGCGCTGCCATTTGCCAGGGAACAAAGTTCGCGTGGTGCTCCATCTCGTTGAGCAGAATCTCATCACCGGGCCGTAGATGCTTAGCTGCCCAGCCTTGGGCCACCAGGTTGACAGACATCGTCGTCCCAGAGGTGAAAATCACCTGCTCGGCTGTTGAAGCACCGATGAACCGAGAGATTTTTTCGCGTGCCGACTCCATTTCGGTCGTCATGCGATCACCCAGGGCATGAATGCCCCGGTGAACATTCGAATTGTATTTCTCGTAGGCTTCAACGATCTTATCAACTACACATTTTGGCTTCTGGGATGTCGCGGCTGAGTCGAGATAAACCAGTGGCAGATCGCCATGCACCAACTCGTGAAGAATGGGAAAGTTTTGTCGAACTTGCTGAATTCGATCAAAATCCAGGATTCCCGGTTGCTGCCCAGTGGAGGTCGGAGAGACCGACATAGTCCATTACCTGATTTCTATCGCAAAGAATACGCTGGAAAAATCCGGCCAGCGTCTGGTTCAGAACGTGGGAGAGTTAACAGTCTCCAGCTTAGCGAGGATGGATCGACACCGGACGACTCGGCAGATCGCTTTCATGTTCATCTTGGGCGTAAACCAGAGTTTTGAGAACCTTGAAGGCCAGCAGTCCACACTTCTGGCGACTGGCAGTCAGAGGAACCTTCAGCAGGTCCAGCATGTCCTGACCTTGCATGTCCCGCAGCTCTTCGAGCGTTTTCCCCTCGATGTGCTCACATAGAATTGACGCACCCGCCTGACTGATGGCACAGCCGCGTCCCTGAAACCACGCCTCTTCGATGGTCGATCCATCGAGCTTCAATTCCAGCTTGATTTGATCACCACAAAGCGGGTTCTTATCGGCATGGGCGCAACTGGGACACTCGAGTTTCCCACAATGATAGGGAGACTCAAAATGATCGAGAATATAGTCGTCGTACAACTCATCCAGTCGATCCGCCACAGTTCACCTCTTAGAAATTCCCCACAAATGTCTTTTTCACATTGTAGAATGCGAAAAAGTGGCGTCTAGGGTTCATCGGCACTTTCTCTTGGATTCAGAACCAGGAATTCAAGATTTTTCAGATCACAGCCCTCGGGCGAAACATCAAATCGATGGTCCTGACGATCGGTGGGCTCTGCAAAACCTTGACCACAAGACCTAAATCTTTATGGTTCCAGTTGTTGCGTCAAACATCGGCACACTCTTGAACAGATCGAATGTGGCTGCCCGGTCGATTTGCAAATCAAATCCCAGCCGGACGCAATTGCGGCCACCAAAACTGGATCTCATCGCTCTACGAAAAGTGGCGGAATCTTTCGTGCGATTGCGATAGGAATCCAGCACAAGTTGAAGCTGGTCATCGGTACGGTCGAACAGCTCCTGCTGGTCTTTTTCCAAAAGCTTCCACGCAATTCCACCGGCACACAAGGCATCTTCGAGAGTCACTTTCCCCCGAGTTCCGGCGCAGACAAGATGCACCGGCCCGGTGGTCGCATAGACCTTGTCGACCACGGCCGACAAATTCACAAAGGCTCCAATTAATATTTGCCTGGCAGCTTTCGCACGCTCAAGCGCGGCAGTGCCATTTGTAGTTGTGAAGACAATCTGCCTACCAGCCACAACATCGCGGGTATAGGCCAGGGGGTTGTTATCAAGGTCAAAACCAGGGATCAAAAGTCCCTCTCGTTCTCCCCCCAGCAGAACCTGTTCTGAGGTCAATCTGGAAGCCACCAATCGAGCCTGCTCGACATCAGCCACAGGGATCACCCCACGGGCACCATTCTCTAAAGCATGAATGATCGTCGTCGAGGCACGCAAGATGTCGAGAATGACAACGACACCCCCTTGAACCTGCTCAGGATCGAACAACTGCGGCACGAGATGAACAAAGAGTGATCGGGTCATGCAGAAAGTTTAGGCAATGGACCAGCGTTTTTCATCAACAGGTCAAAGACTTCCCGTAAAAACTCGGAGCCTTACCGCTTCTTGAATGAGAAGAGTTCGAGAATTTTTGAAGCCGCCGCTGATGACTCAAGGGCATGGAGAGAAAACTTTTGCGACAGCTCCTGACAGGCTTTCACACCACGCACGCTGTTCCCCTTGATATCCAGCAATGGCGAATACAGCCCGATGCCCAGCACTCCAGGAACCACAGCGACGATCCCACCCGCCACGCCGCTCTTGGCAGGAATCCCTACGCGAAAGGCCCACTCCCCTGCATAATCATACATTCCACACGACATCATGATACTCAGCAGATATTTCACATTTTCACTCTCAATGGCCCTGATCTTTGTTAAAGGATTAAGTCCGCCATTGGCCAGTGTGGCCCCCATCACTGAGAGATCATGCGCATTCACGAGAATCGAGCATTGCTGAAAGTAAAGTTCGAGTGCTTCCTCGAACTTCTCACTCATCATGTCAAAGTTTCGCATCAGATGGGCCATCGCCCGATTTCGATGACCTGTCATTCTCTCAGACATAAAGACGGTGTTATCAACAAAGACTTCACGCCCGCAATACCGACTGAACATCTCCAACATGCGTTTAACACGCTCCGGGTAATCTTTCCCTTTGACGAGATCAGCCGTAGCAATTGCACCCGAATTAACCATCGGATTATATGGCCGATTCGACACCTCATCGAGCACAATGGAGTTAAAGGCTTCGCCGGTTGGTTCTACGCCCACTTTCGATAAGACATGATCGAGGCCGTGATCTCCAATGGCCAAACCAAACATGAAAGGTTTCGAAACAGATTGAATTGTAAATGACGTTTTATAGTCGCCATATTCGACGACCTGCCCATCCGTCGTACAGAGTGCGATTCCAAAGGAATCAGGGCTGGCTGTCGCCAACTCTGGAATATAGTCCGCAATTTTCCCTTCATAATTGGCCACGAGCCTAGTATGAAGATCCTTTAAAACATCGCGAATCGGTGCTGCGGCAGATTTCATCCGCCCCAGCAGCATGTCGATTTCCTGTGAAGAGTCACCAGACACAGTACAACCTCTTTCATCCACTTGTGTCACATGAGCCAGCAGGATTCCGCTATCACTTAATATCATGCCTCAACAGTGAGATCACAATGATAAGATTAATTCCACCTGTTGAGTTGTTCCCATGGCGATAACAATATTCCGATGAGTTTTATTTATTTCTGCGATTTAATGATTCGCTCAGCGAGCGTTTTCAAACCTTGAGTAAAGGGATGATCAGGATAATGATTGGTAAACAGCCCACAGCTTCCCAAGCGAGACATCTCATTATTCAGTGGTAGCATGACGGCGACTTCGGCCTGATAGCCATTCTCCACCTGCTCGATAATCAGATTCTCATCGACACCTTCGGGAACTTTATTCACGACCACGAGCAGTTCCGGAATATCCAGACGCCGAGCGAGTTCAACGGTCACTGCTGTTCCTTGAAAATCCTGATTGTCAGGCCTAAGGATGAGCACCAGCACATCTGAAATAGCAATCGACAATAAGGTCTCTTCATTCACACCCGGGTGGGTATCAATGAGCAGGTAGTCCAGATCAAGAGTTGAAATCAGTTCCTGTAATCCGTCATTCAATTTGGCGACGTCGTAACCCTCTCTCAAGATGCGGGCAATTTCACCACTATTGAGACTTGATGGAATGATATACAGCTTTGGCCGCTGCGC
>JAIXUU010000185.1 GCA_027483405.1 Planctomyces sp.
GCACCGTGGACGACAATATTTTCAAGAGCTGAATTGTGCGGCTTGTCACTCTCTCTCTGATATCACTGCTGCCAAGCGAGTGAATCGTCTGACAGAGACGAGCCTTTCCCGTGGTTGTTTGACGGGCCAGGGCGGGACGTCTCCACAATATGCTGTGAGTCGGGAGCAGCGTCTTGCCATGGAGTTGTTCATCAAGGAGTCTACAAAAAGCGATTCTCCTCCTGTCATCGATACGGATCAGGTCGCCATTGCAAGGACACTTGCGACATTTCACTGCATTGCGTGTCATACCCGCGATGATTTCGGAGGGGTACCTGATATCTACAATATGTTTTTCACGGGGAACGACTTAAAGCTGGGGGATGATGGGCGGATTCCACCGCCACTCACTCATGTGGGTGCAAAGTTACGGCCCGCCTGGCTCAAAAAAGTCCTTTTCGATGGTGAGAGTGTGCGTCCTTATATGGTGACCCGCATGCCTCAGTATGGAGAGGTGAATATCGGCCATTTGCCCGAGATGTTTGCCAGTGTGGATCATCTTCAAGGGAAAGACCTCACGATTCCTGATGTCGAGGGAGCTAAGCCACAGGACCGAGAACGGGAGAAAATTTTGCGACAGGCTGGTCGGGAGCTGTTAGGAGATAAAGGTCTCAACTGTATTGCCTGCCACAGCTTTAATGGACGATCTTCTCAGGGAAGCCAGGGCATTGATCTGCTCACAAGTTATCAGCGGCTCCAGCCGCAGTATTTTGATAGCTATTTAAGAAATCCAGGCTCCTTTCGTCCTCGAACCGTCATGCCTACGGCGTGGCCGAATGGAGTTGCGACGTTTACCACCATTCTTGACGGAGAGACAGACCGCCAGATTGAAGCGATCTGGTACTATTTGTCACTGGGAACCTCTGCTGCGGATCCATCAGGTTTGCGAAGTGTTAACACAAAGTTGGTTGTGGATGGTTCAAAGGCCCAGATTCATCGTGGCAGGAGTCGTATTGCCGGTTATCGCGGCATTGCTGTCGGCTTGCCGGAAAAGTGGAATTACGCATTTAATGCTGAAACAGGGACGATTTCCGGAATCTGGAAAGGGGACTATATTCAAGTGAACTGGAGTGGCCAGGGATCGGGTGATTTTCAACCTGCGACTGAAGCCGTCACCTTCCCGCAGGACGTCTCTTTTGTTCAATTCGAAGGTGAACCAACTGCCTGGCCCCGAATGCCTGTCATGACGAAAGAGGCTCGCACAAACCCCGACCCACTTTATCCGAAGAACGTCGGTTATCAATTTCGAGGCTATACTTTAGATAAAGATCACATTCCTACATTCTCATATCGATCTGGTGCCGTTGATATCTTTGATCGCACACAGATACTGGGAGATCCTGGTAACGAACGCCTGCAGCGGATCTTCCGGTTTGAATCGCCGACGACTCAAACGCTGTGGTTTCGCGGGTTGGCAGGGAAAATCACAAAGGAAGATTCGCAAAACTTTCGCTTGGGAAACCTTCGTTTGTCTATTCCTGAGATCCCATTTCGACTGCGAGAAATACCAGGTCAAGCCGGCGAATTCGAACTCCTGATACCAGTTCAGATTTCTCAAGGCCAATCGACTTTCGAGGTGAATTATGAATTACTTTCAAAATAGTTCCTCGATGATTATCGTCGCTTTGTTGACGATCGGATTTTCATATGTTCAGCCAGTTTCTGCAGAGGAAGTTGGTGAACGCTGGGGCACGGAAGAGCGAGAGCGGGTCTATTATCCGATTGTCAATATTCCACTCCCCAAAGAGACAGTTATCGAAGCCGGGGCCTTTGCGTTACTGCCTGATGGTCGTGTCGCCGTTGGAACACGCCATGGCGAGATCTATATCATCGACGGTATTGACGATGAAAAGCCGAATCCAAGGTTTCACCGTTTCGCCTCGGGGCTGGATGAAATTTTCGGGCTCTCTTGGAAGGACCAGTCTTTTCTCGTCACCCAAAGCTGCGAACTGACTCGTGTGAGTGATTCAGATGGCGATAGCATCGCAGATCGTTTTGAGACGATTTCTGATGCCTGGGGCTATGCGAATTATCACGAGTATGCATTTGGTTCGAAGCCGGATTCCGCGGGAAATCTGTTTATCGCTCTTGGACTTTCGGAGTCTTACCACTCTTATGCACTCAATCGCGGTTTCATTATGAAGGTGGCTCCTGATGGAGCGACGACAGCCTTCGCCAGCGGTTTGCGAAGTCCCGGCGGCATTGGACATGATGAGCATGGGGCGTTGTTTTATATTGAAAGTCAGGGTCCCTGGAACTGCTCATGCAGCTTGAAGGCGGTTACCAAGGGGAGCTTTCATGGGCATCCGGCGAGTTTTCCGTGGTATAAGACGGCTCCAGAATTGGGCCCTGTCCCAGTGATGCCTACTTCTGGTACAAGAGTCGTTACTGAACGTCAACGCGTAGCACAACTTGCCCCCTACGCCGTGATTTTTCCGTATATTCGCATGGGCCGGTCGATCACCGCATTCACGGTCAATCAGACTCGAGGAAAATTCGGTCCATTTGAAAACCAGTTATTTCTCGGTGACTACACACAATCAATCGTCATGCGGGCCACGACGGAACAGGTCAAGGGAGTATGGCAAGGAGCCTGCTATCCCTTCCGGGAAGGCTTATCGACGGGGATTCTCAGCGTCGACTTTACGCCTCAAGGCAAGCTGTTAACTGGTGGTACCAATCGCGGCTGGCCCGTTCGAGGTATCAAACCTTTCGCTTTGGAGCGAATTGAGTGGAATGGGAAAATGCCATTTGAAATTGAACGGGTGACGATCGAGCCCGAGGGGTTCAAACTGACGTTCACAAAACCTCTTAATCAAGAAGTCGGACAACTGCCAGAATCTTATAAAGTCTTCGGTTTCACGCATCCTTACCATGCTGGCTATGGAGGACCGGAAATCGAAAAACATCAGCCAATGATGCAATCAGTTGAAATTTCCCCAGACGGCAGTTCTGCAAAAATAAAAATTGATCGACTTCAACCTGGATTTGTGTATGAGTTAGATTGTTCAAGGCTACGTTCAATCGATGATGAATCTCTTCTTCATCACCATGCCTTTTATACAGTGAATGAAATCCCCGATATGGTCGGTGATGTTGTGAATGGGAAATAGTCAAGCATTACCATCTGGGAAATGTTCGGTAGAGTAACGGAGAATGATAAGTACGTTCCTCAGCGGGGCCGCGCTTGGTTAGCGCGGAAGACCAGTCGGTATCCTGTGGGCATGGATCAGCACCATCAGGCTTCAATGGGGCCGCGCTTGGTTAGCGCGGAAGACGTAGCCGCACAGCGATTTGTATTTGCCAGCCAGCGACCAGCTTCAATGGGGCCGCGCTTGGTTAGCGCGGAAGACCAA
>JAIXUU010000175.1 GCA_027483405.1 Planctomyces sp.
GGAGCAGTTTGTTCAAGGGGCGGTGAAAAACGGACAGAACTTCCTGGGCAATGCAGGACAAACAGTTCGTGAATATGCCCAGACAGCTGCCCATGCCGCTGGCAAGGGATTGGGATCGATTGAGAGCGGGATTGAGTCGGGGATGCAGGAAGCACACAAGATGGTTGCATCGCGTCCACTCGAGTCGATTACGACAGCCTTTGGTGTGGGACTACTGGCAGGAGTCGTCGTCACGCTGCTGCTACGTTCTGACCGAGCCTGATAACAAGTTCCCGATCTTGTAGCTATTAACACTGCTACTTTTATACTTCAATAAAAAGCCTCACCGCCGAAAGACGCATGATGGATGACCGAGAAAGAATACGCCTGAAGATGCGGCGGTTGAGGCGACAACTCGATCAGCATTCCAGCGAGTGGAGCGCTCAGGCCCACCGCTGGCTGGACTGGAAGTATCAGGTCAGCCAGCACCCTCTCCTGAGTGTGGGAATTGCAGCGGCAGCCGGTTATCTATTGATCCCGAGGAAAACGCCTGCTGTGCAGGTAGAAATCGATGAGGCAACGCGACGGGAAATCGTCAAGCAACTTCAGCGACAGCAGTTCAATGAGCCGATCAGCCAGTCACCTGCTGTACCAACTTTGTGGCAGACGGGAGTGACGATTGCGAGCCAATTTCTGCTACGCAGTGCAATCAACTATGGTGTTTCTCAAATTGATCGTTTGATTAACTCTGTTCAAACAGCGGCTGAGCATCCATCATCAGATACGTTCAATGCTCCCGGCACTCATGATATCCATTCGCGAAATACGCCAATACCGGAAAACAAGTTTCACCTCTACCATGGGTGATGATCGCAGATCGCTTTGACCGAGGGCCTGTCTGCAGCCATTCTAATTCTTCAAAACATCACGGGGTGCTATCGGAAATGAGAGTACGAGAGAATCCGACTCAGGCATTACGGGTTACCGAGGGATTCACTAAGAATAAGCTTCTCGTAAGGACGATCGACAACGGTCGTTTACAGAGACCTGTTGATGCCTGGGATGTGGCGAATCGCTGGATTGCGCAGAATGCGGCCATGAGCCTCTTGATCGCTGCGACTATGGGAGCAACCTGGGGATGGATTCAGAAAAGATCGCGATGAATGAACGCGAGCCGGTACCTGCCAGCCGCGGCAATTTCAGAAACAATGAGCAGCCACCGACACTCATCACCATCGTTCACGAGTGTCTCAAACTGGCCGATCTTCAACTACAACTTTTCCAGATGGACATTGTTGAGTTCTGGAAGAGATCGCAACTGGCACTGGGACTGTTTTCACTAGGTAGTGCACTACTCCTGGGAAGTTTACCCATCGCACTGATGGCGATAGCTGCCTGGCTGAAAACGACTGTCGGCTTATCCCAAGAAGCGTCTCTAGCTTGCACAGCCGCCATGGGTGTGATCATCGCAGTCACAACATTGGCGTGGGCGGTGATGAGATTACAGCGTGCCATTGAACCACTCGCCAGTAATCAGGAGGAGTTCCGAGCTAATCTCCAATGGATGAGACATCTATTACACCAGGATGAGAGCAACGACTCAACAGGCCCCTGATCACTGGTTTTCTGGATCACTTACTACGTTTCATTCTCTGGCGGAAATCCGCTTGATTCATAGAGTTTCACGAAATCAAGTTATCATAGAAAGTCAATCATGATTACCAGTGAAGGTTATCAGGCGACGATTCCAGTTGGCCAAGAGAGAGACAATTCACTACCAGAAAGTGAGATGCTTTCTCTTGCCTTGCAGCCGAGTTGTGAGCTTCAGCCATTTCATGATCTGGGAGAATACCTGAAAGTCTACGCCCGTGAAAAACCTGGCACTGCGGCAATGGTCTGCCTGGGTATCGGATTTGTACTGGGCTGGCGTCTTCGCCATTGGTAACTGTTCTCGCATTCTTTCTTCAGTATGCATTACCATAAAACGGGCGACTCATGGTAGAGTCGCCCGTTTTATGGCATGAGATCCAATCGCTTCAGCCACTGATCGTCTAAGGCCAGCTACGTTTGACGCGAAAAGATCAAGGCCGAGTAGGGGCCGACTTCCAGCGAAACATGGTGAGCTGGATTGGTGGCTTCATCCTGCAGATTCAGTTGATCGATACAGGGCGTATTGGCGAATTCTGGACTGTAAATTCTGGCGTCTGAATTCAATTCCAGTTGCCAGGTCGCTGCATTAGGGAAATTGAACTCGACCTGACGGGGTTCGCGGTAAAAATTGAGGATCACTACTATATCGTCGTGTGGGGCTGGGGTATGCCAGCGGTGGAATACTAATGTTTTAGCGGTGTGGTCTTCATATAGCAGTGCAAGTCCTGAACCCGTCAATCCGCGAGAGACGCCTTTGTTATTGAGTCTCAAGTGGCAAAGATCCCGGAATAGCCGGAGAATTCCTTTGAGTTCAATAGCTTTATCCCAGTCGAGTGGCACGTCGTCGCGGAACCAGCCGTCTTCCAGAAATTCCTGTCCTTGAAAGACCATCGGTATTCCGGGTGTTGTCATGACCAGGGCGAGGCCTAAAGTGGCGCGCTTCTGGGCAAACCAGTTGCGAGTTTCGAGCGGCATGACTTCTGAAGGGATGCGGGCTTTGCCGTTTGCTACCTCATCGTGAGATTCGGTATAGATGACACGTTCAAATGGGTCGCCGTTGAAGGTGGCAAAGATGGCCCCTTTAATGGAATCGAGTGAACGGTCATCATCATCGGGTTCAATCAGGACTTCTCGTACGGGATGGACAAACCTGGCATCCCACTGCGCGGAGAAGGCAGCTCCGCCTCGTTCGACAGGTGCTGTCAGTTCATCTTTATTGTGAAGATCTTCCGCGATTGTCAGGGCCTGGGGATGGCGCGCATGGATTTCGGAATTGATCCATTGTGTTAAAGACCACCCATCAGGGAGATCACCGCCGGGGTCACCATCGCCGCGCACACTGCGGATATATAAAGTCATATCGAAGCGGAGGCCATCGCAATGAAATTCTTCAAGCCAGTGGAGTGCATTATCACACAGGTATTGTCGAACCTCGGGTCTGCCGTAATCCGGGCGGGTGCTGCCCCAGGGAGTTTCTGCTCGCCAGTCGTTATAGAAGTAGATACCGCCGAGTTGATTTTCATTCCAGCCATCGAATTGCCAGAGACTCAGGTCAGATGGACCGATGTGGTTGTAGACGACATCGAGTAGGACACCGATGCCCCGTTTGTGAGCTTCGCGAACGAACTCCTTAAAGGCTTTCGGCCCGCCATAACTGGACTCGACAGCGAAAATGTGAGCAGGATTGTAACCCCAGGAGAAATCGCCAGCGAATTCGGCCAGAGGCATGATTTCGACACAGTTTACACCCGTGCGTCTGAGATGATCGAGCTGGCGAATTGCTGAAGAAAGTGTTCCAGGCTGGCCATCGCTGGCATCTTTGGCAAAGGTGCCAATATGCATCTCATAAATGATAAGTTCGTTCCTGGGTGGCAGTTCGAAGGCATCGTTCTGCCAGTCAAAATGAGGATCTGTCACGACGGCGTGACCCACGGAATTCGTGACCTCTTTCGCGTAGGGGTCAATGCGCGTCACCCACTTCTCGCCAAGTTTTAAGGCGTACAAATACTCTGCACCGACACTGAGCCCTGTAACTTCGCCGTACCAGAAACCACTTGCGACAGATTCTGGAGCAGTTCCAGCCTGCTCATGATCTTCCAATTGCTCGCGGTACTCCTGGGAAAGTGGATGTCGAGTCTCCTGCCAGTCGTTGAAGTCTCCCACCACAGAGACGGCCTCGGCGTGTGGTGCCCAGACACGAAAGGCCACACCTTGTGGAGTGAGAATTGCTCCCATACCCCCATGATGAGGAGCAGTTTCTGGTAATGAGGAAGCTTGTTTTTTAACCGATGCACGATTCTCGACAGAGACGTTCGCTGGAACCATCAGCAACCTCATTTTCAGGGGGCAGAATGCTAGGAAGCTTATTCAGTCACCACGATGCCAGAAAGTCGTGCGAAAACTGTGACCTGCATGAAGCCAGAGAGTTCAAACGAGCATACCTCGTGACGCGTGGAGACTATCACTTCTATATTCTCTGCACGACGTGTACCAATCCATAGGGTGGAAGAATCTCGATCTCGCGATGACTGCTGACCGGACAGAATCAACGGGAAAAAGCGACCGCTGGTTGCCAAACGATCATTTTGCCCGCCGATCGACTGTTTACAGCGCACACGATCCATGAGAGCCACAGCTTACTGTTCGGCTTGCTGGGCTTTGACGTAATTCTCGACCAGAATGGCATTGCGGATATGGGCTTTGAACGCGAGATCGAAGAGATCACCCACAACGGGAATGCTCCCGGCTGCGAAGTCGAGAATAATGTTGGCCGACATCTGCAGCAACAGCCATCGAGGGAGAC
>JAIXUU010000411.1 GCA_027483405.1 Planctomyces sp.
AGAGCAGCAAAAGTGGTTGATCATTGACCATTAGCCATGACGGCTGCAGCCCGAAGGATGACCGCAGCAGCTATTCATCACAGGTAATGGCGTTGAGGAACTGCGGCCACCAGCCGCCATGGCGAGCATACCGCCCGAGATCAATCGTTCGACGGGTGTCTCTGCCGGTGTGGTTCCAGGCAGATGCCCTGCCTTCTCACAGAGTTCGCCCCAAGTGAGAATCTGCTCACGGATCCCATGGGCAACGCTGACTGTTTCGTTGTTTGCAGGACAGAAATAATCGTAATTGATCATGTCGGGGCACTCTTTCTCACATGAAATCATCGGTTGAGTGCGTCACAATCATTTCTCAATAGAACGCCAAAACAACCGCCTGTTTCAGAATACCGCCGGATGAGTACAGCGGGCAACCCTTGCAATTTGACCTTATCTGCCGAGGTCTTCCTACGAACCAACCCCACGCTTAGTGAAAGTCTCAAAGCATGTCCGCTTCCACACGACCAGATGGTGGATTTTTCGGGAGCAGCCCGTTCCATGGGCAGTTTCCTCAAACGCGCCTGCGCCGCAATCGCCAATCGACGTGGTCTCGGGCATTAACACAGGAAAACCATCTGCATGTCAGCAATTTGATCTGGCCGGTCTTCGTGATTGATGGAGTCGGTCATGAGGAAGAAATCGCCAGTATGCCGGGAGTCTTCCGAAGGACCATAGATCGGTTGCTGCCGGCCCTGCAGGAAGCAGAGTCACTGGGGATACCGGCCGTGGCCATCTTTCCTGTGACGGAATCACGATTGAAAGATCCCGAAGGAACGGAAGCGATCAATCCTGAAAATCTCGTCTGCCGGACTGTCCGCGCGATTAAACAGGCGGGCCTTTCACTGGGAGTGATCTGTGACGTCGCCCTTGATCCTTACACATCGCATGGGCATGACGGGATTCTGCAAGATGGAGTCATCGTTAATGATGAAACGGTGGCACGACTTTGTCAGCAGGCGGTTGTTCAGGCTCAGGCAGGTTGTGACGTCATTGCTCCGTCAGACATGATGGATGGCCGCATCGGTGCGATCCGCAACGCGCTGGATGAGGCTCAATTCCAGCATGTGCAATTGCTCTCTTATGCCGCCAAGTATGCTTCAGCGTTTTACGGGCCATTCCGTGATGCCGTCGGATCGGCTTCACAATTGGGACAGGGTGACAAAAAGACCTACCAGATGAATCCTGCCAATACAGATGAAGCGATTCGCGAAGTGGCGATGGATCTCGCCGAAGGGGCTGACATGATCATGGTCAAGCCCGGCATGCCGTACCTGGATATTGTCCATCGAGTGAAAGCGACTTTCGGCGTGCCCACATTTGCTTATCAGGTCAGTGGTGAATACTCGATGATCGCTGGTGCCGCTGAGAAAGGTTGGGTAAACCGGGAACTGGTGATGCTGGAAAGTCTACTGGCATTTCGCCGGGCGGGTGCGGATGGAATTCTTACCTATTTTGCGGTCGAAGCAGCTCAATACCTGAACGCTAGAAGCAAGAAGTTGTAAGTATTAATCTTGAGCGGTCGATAGATTTCAGCCAAAGGGGTGCGCTCTGGAGTGCAGCATCGTATTACAAGCCTTCACATAAAGACCGATCCTCCCGAGAGGCGAACTGTCTCTCGGGAGGATCGGCATGAAAAACGTGAGCTCAATTCTGAGGCAGGGTTAAATTCCAGGCTGATCATTCCAGCCAATAGCTGGCCCCAGGTTCTGTGCGGGCACAATCTGCAGATCGAGCGGGTTCGTGACAGCACCATCACCACGGATAACGAGCACTTGGGCATCGATGACGCCGTTAACTGGGATGTTCTCGGGGATCTTGAATTGAACCCCAAGATCGTACCAGCCGTAGATTTCGGGATCGATTTCCTGATTATTGATCGTGATCACAACTCGTCCGGGTTCTGGGCCTAATCCTTCACCTGCCAGCGAGACCATGGTTCCCGGGCTGGTCGCTGTGGTATCGAGTGAGAATGCTGCCGGATCAACCGAAAGAATCTCTCCACGGTCAACCACCGCCACGTTGTTTTCCAGATTACTGTCATTAAGCACGCGTTCTGTGTCTGCAATCAGATGCAGTTTCTGGAAAGGTTCCTTGCGTCCTTCGGCATTCACAAACAACTGATTGGCCTCAATCGGCAGACGGATATCGACGGAGGTGATCTGACCAGCTTCCATTGTGCCGATCGTCACACCAGACTGCGGTAATGCGGCGTTCGGTGTCAGATCATTCGCTGCCATCAGCACCACATTGAAGGGTTGCGAGATCGAGGAGGTCGCATTGTTCCGCAGCCAGACACGATACCTGGGCCCCAACTGCTGTTCTGTATGACCAGAATCCACGAATCGGACAGCCAACAGTTGGATATCCACACTGTTATCGACAACTGTGACAGGTTCTACATCAAGCCAGGTCCCTGATGCGACCATAGGTAGCGTTTGATATTGGGGGTACTGCCAGACCGTGGTCCAGACAGGTGCTGGTTCACAGTAGATCGGCCTGACATAAACAGGTCGGGGGTCGTAAACCACAGGTACGGTATTCCACCACGACCAGCGAACCCACGGACTCCAGAAAGGAAACCAGGTGTATCGCGGGTAGAACCTCGGCCCGGCATACCAGGAACTGAAGCTGACACGCGAATAGGCAGGAGCAATCGGGCCGTAGTAACGATTTCTCCAACCACCACGTTCTACCAGAAGGTTATTGAACTGGAGTTGTCTCGCGACATCCCCTCTGCGGTACAGTTCAAACTGCCGACCAACATTAAAGCGGTTGTAGAAGCTGTAATTGCGAAATGAATTGTCCCAGCGGTTATCCACGAGTCGATCCTGGAATCGACCACTGACCCGGTCAATTCTCAGGGTTTGCAACTCGCGATCATCGTTCCGACCAAAGAACCGGGCGAGATCGCGTGAATTGTTCAATTCTCGAAGTTGTTCGCGGCTTTGAATACGGCTCAAATCCCAATTGTCATTATCACGTCCGAGCCGACCATCAGCGCCAATTCGCACAGGGATAACGTTTCCACGATCAAGAGCACGGGAAACATCCCGCTGATCAGAAGCGAGTCGTTGCACATTTCGATTGAGATCCTGAATCTGTCGCTCAATGTCTTGGGTGCGTGCCTTGACTGGCTTGACTGGTGCGACACCGAACACAGGTCGATTATCTCGATTGGTACGGCCTTCGCCGTTCGGAGTCCGGTCACGGTCCGGATTCACTCTCAGCCCGGGCTGGCGATCTCCTCGCTCGTCGTTGTCATTCTCACGGTCTTGCCGGGGTTCATTTCGATCCATACGTCCGGGACGATCAGGATTATTTTCGCGGCCGGGAGAAGTTCCACCGGGAATCGGCAGCCCAGGAAGTGCACCCTCAGACCGTTCTCCACGAGTACGATCCCGGTTTTCGTTATCAGCTTTTCTATCAGGGCCATTGTCTTTCCCAGCCTGACGCTCCGGTCGATCATCGCGGCCTGGCATAGGTTGAAGGCCTCGGCCCGGCGGATTACCAGCTTCCGGTTTCTCGACATTCCCAGGGATTTTAGGCTTTTCGGCACTGCCAGGAGCGCCGGGAGTACCTGGTGCATTGGGCCTTCGATCCAGCCCAGGTTGAGGGCGAACAGGCGATGAACCCGGATTGGTTCCCCCATTGCCAGGCAGGTTGCCAGTGCGTGAGCCTCGGCCACCACCCAGATTGGGTGTAACAGGATTCGGTGTATTCGGGTTTGGTGTGACCTGATTGGAAGGATTGGTATTACGTTCAGGAGCAATCTCTGGGCGGTTATTGCGAGGCCCGTCGCCGTTGGGAGGTCGATTGCCCGGATTGTTCCGGCCTGCCCCTTGTGTGGCAGGTTGGCCATTCATTTCGGGAGTCTGTCCACGCTCACGAATTCGACGATCTCCTCCAACTTCGGCTCCCGCTGGATTACCACCGAGAGGATTCGCGATGCGAGGCGGAATTTGTGGTGCCGATGGCCTGGGTGTCTGAGTTGCAGTGGGCGGTTGAGGGTTCGATGGAGGGACTGTTCCTGGAACTCTGCGATCAGGAAGATTGGCCCCTCGTTCATTTCGCGGAGTCGGGACTGGAGCAGTTGTGCCGGCACCAGGAAGAGTGGGAGCAATTTGTGGAGCACGATTCACAGGCGAATCGATTCTGGGACGTTCGTTGCTTCGGGGACGATCAGCACCTGGATTGCCGCGATTAGTTTCGCGATTACCACCTGGTGCTGCCGAAGGGCCATTCTGCAGAGGATTGGCAATTCGTGCAGGAGGTCTGGATTCCACTCGGGGTGATGGCTGCGCAGGAGCAGGAGACTTCTGTGCCGGTGCTGTGGGAGCAAGCGGTGCTTGTCTTGGTGCTTCCGTTCGTCGCTCGATTCGAGGAGCAGGTTGACTGCGTGGGGCCGCCTGTGGACTTCGTGCTGACGGGGCTTCCACCTTTGGCCTGGGAGCTGGTGGACGATCCTGCCGACCGGCAGGTGCTCCCGATTTGGGTTCACCTTTTTTCACCTCGCCCTTTTCAGGCTTATCAGCCAAGGCCACCTGGCTCATCGTGAATTCACCGGCGGCGCAACTGATGGCAGCCCAGGAGATCAAACCCCATGGAAACTTCTTGTTGAACATCATTCCCTCCTGAAAACGCTGCAAGACCTGACTGGCCAGACGATTCATTGAAGACAAACTTTAGCGGCCTATAGACTGGCAAAGCCTGCCACTTCGTACATGCTCAGAGAAAACGGTGCCACAAAATGTCCTGCGTTGGCCTAAGCTACAAAATTTGTTCGTAACCACAGACAGGCACAACGCTTACAAAACGAGAAATATTCAAGAAATCTCATGTCTCAAGCTGCAACACCTGCTGATGAAACTCATTATGATGGCGCTGGTTATCTGTGAGATGTCAGCGTGACACACACCCTGGTCGATTTTCTTCCAGCTAGTACACAACACCCTCAACGCTCAGGCCATAACGCCCAAGCGTTCTCAATGAGTTCAACAATTCCGATTCTAGCGATTCTTCTGATCAATCGAATTCTAGGGAAGAAATTGTCTTTCATGTTCCGACAGACAACTTGAAGACGGTGATTGATTTGAGGGCTACTTGAGTGGGAATGACTTTCTGTGTCAGGCAGCAATGACAATTCTGTTCTTCGAAAGATCCTGCAAACAGGCGTCCTATGCGCCATTTGTGGGACATCGATGACAGGTTGTCAGATGGTGAAACACAACACCTCGATCCATTCGGTCTCCCTCGATTGGAACACTTACCGCCAGGTCTCTTTCTGGTGTGAGGAGCGGGATCACCTTCCCTTGCGGCCCAATCGTGTGGCCATGACGCAATGGGCGTACAATCCGGGGGGACGCCTGCCACAGGCCTGGAATGGGACAGCAAACTGCCCTCCAGAAAACATGCTGATCGGGCCAGCGGGAGAACCGTTTCCACAAAACTCCGGGACAACGCCTATTCCGACGCCAGGTGGAATCCCAGAGAACCGAGGCATGCCACCCATGCCCTCCGGATCGTCCGGGCCTTCTCAGCAACAGTTACGTACACCGCAGGAACTTCCTGCTCCTCCGGGTTGGGGGGGAGTTCCCGAGAGTGGCACGCGACCACCAAGCTCATCTCCGCAAGGCTTATCGAATCCGACTCAACCTGATCTTCTCGATCACTCCGCACCACCCACGATGAACTCTTTGCCTGGCGAGAGGCCGCGAAGTGAACAATCCTCCGTTCCCTTAGGGCCAACGGCTACGCTGGCACCATCGGGAGTCCAGAAAGCTGGCTATTCCGTCGAGCCCAGCCAGAGGCGAGTGGTTCAGAAGGCTCCTGCCAGCAGAAACTGGATCTTTACGAATTGAGCACGGCTTTTGTAATGGCCTCGCCCAGCTATTCCGCTAATCCTTGAGCGAAAGCTTCGGGAGGAAGTTCCTGACCAGTGATAGAACGAAAGAGGTTCGTTGCGTAATCGGCAAAGACTTCGGCAGGCTCGACGATTTTCGCCCCTCGCACTCGGGCTTCATCAATCAATGGTGAATCTGCGGGCATGCTACTCAAATCGAGAATCGTCATGCCGGGACGAATGATCGTGGGGCTGATACTCGTCTTTCGCGAGCCATGATCCAGATTCTCTGACGCCACGACGAGGACATCAACCAGCGTATCGTACAATTTGCCCAGAGGGACAAAGCGGGCATCGGCCATGGTGGCAATCTGCTGACCTTCATCATCATCTGCCGAGCAGATGCTCACCAGACCATTACGTTTTTTGATCCCTACAGCCAGCGAAGCTGCCAGCCCCCCCTTCCCGACAACCATGACATTTTTGCGATCCAGCGGTCGATCATCCGGCCCGGTACGCCCTAATGTTTCTTCCAGCAGCCTGAGTGCTGTCTTCCAGATGAGGTTGTGACTGGCCCATCCGTCAGGGCGCTTGATGTACAGATCCCCCGCTTTGGAAATCGCTGAGACCTCGTCCTGTGCTGATGCGATTGGAAAGACGCGGCGGCTGGCGTAGTTTGTGGCAATGACACCGGGGATTTTAAGAATGTCGAGCATTTTGGGAATGGAATCGACGGAACGGAATTCGATGGGAAGGCAGCGAGTATTCAAATCGAGGTTATCAAAGCCCGCATTGAGAATTTTGCAGAGCATCGTCTCGCCCAGCCCGAATCCGACAACGGCAATAAATCGTGTTTTCGGGCCAATCTGTCGCCAGCGGTAAACATCATCCAACTCACTGACTGTGGGTTGGCCCACGAAGGCTTCCATCCCCTTTTCGAGGGCGGCATAAATCCACGGGGAGCCATATTTCCGACCCAGCAATGAGAAGGTAAGCCCCGACTTTCCCAGCCCTAATCCCACCACGGGAATGGCCCGTTTCTGACTGACAACCGAGAGCAGTGGCCACGCCGCTTCCAGCAAGTCAGTAGGCCAGGTAAACTTGATGACATCCGCCTGCAAGATCCCGGCATTTTCAAATGCTTCTTCCAGATCGTGGAGCGGTCGATTCATGCTGGTATAACTGATGACTCGCTGGACTTTGCCAAAACGAGGAATTTTCTTAGCTATCTCTTCATCCAATTCGACATAAGCCGGCCCGGCCAGAATCGCCTGTCGCAAAAGCTGAATGCGCTCGTCTTCGGTTCCCTTCCAGCTTCCCCCATTTTCAGCACTGCGACACGAGACCAGAATGGGCTTCTTGGAGGACTCAATCAGGTCTTTGACATCAGGTTCCTTGAGCAGTCGATCCAGACACAATTCGACAAGATCGGATTGCCGGGCGGCATTCAGAATGTCGACTTTCGCCAGTTGCCGCGATTCGGGAGTAACGGAAATACAAATCATGTGAATCCACGACTTTCCTGGTTTGCGATCGATTGTAAACTCGACAGCGAACCTGCGCAAAGAATGAGATATGATGTGCTGATGGCCTAAGACAATACTCCACAGTTCCAGAGACGTCGAGAGCCTGCCGACCACGATCTGAATTCCCGCCAGTTCTCGTGTGGTTACTTGTCAGAAGAAACACCAATTCCATTCTGCAAAACAGCGTCGGCTTGATGGACTGTCTGAAGATTTCCCGAACATGGTTAGCTTATGTACCGATTTGTCAAAGCCCAGCATCTCCGACGACCTGCCGAGTTCGAGCTGGTCTATCGCCACAAACAGAAAGTGGCCGATGGAGTGTTGCTGGTCTTTGCCAGACGACGATCAGCCCACGTTCCCAATCATCGGACTACAGAAACTCAAAACGAAGATCTGTCAATCACCCGGCTAGGGCTTTCCGTTTCGAAGCGGCGAGGGAATGCCGTGGTGCGCAATCGGGAGAAACGATTGATTCGCGAAGCCTTCCGGCTGACATCCCATGAGCGTCCTCCAGGGCTGGATCTGATTGTGGTACCCATCGCCACGACACCTTTGACACTCGATCAGGTCAGGCAATCTCTCGTGAAACTCAGTCGAAAACTGGATCGGAGAATCCCACAGGCATCGAACACACTTGCCTCAACACCAGAAACCACCGACGCAGAGGCAACTCCGGGTGTGTCAGAAAATTCCCAGACGCCCCAGGGATCTTTGGAATGAGTGAAGACAACGACATACCTGAAGGGAATACACCATCCGTTGACTCGCTCGAAAGCACCCATCAGCAGTCAGTCGGCAAAAACTCGATATTCACCCGATGCTGGTTGATCGGTGTCGTTTCCTTGTCCGTTGTAGGCTGGATTCTGTCTTTTGTTCTGATTGCGGCTGTAAAGGTCTACCAGTGGACCCTCAGCCCGCTCCTGGGCCCCGTCTGCCGGTTTCATCCCTCCTGCAGTCAGTATTTCATCCTCGCAGTGAAAAAGTACGGGCCCATCTGGGGCACATTCAAAGGACTTTATCGAATAACCAGATGTCATCCCTGGAATCCGGGAGGGTACGATCCCCCATGATTCTAAGAATCTGAAAGTTCGATGAATCCAATGTGTGACAAGTTTCGTACATGGCCACTGAGCTTCAACACGTGCTATTCTGCGAAGCGATCATTGAAACTCTTGAGACCACACTTCCCGACAAGGCTTAGACCATGCCCAGATTTGCTCGCATGCTTTTCGTTTCGTTGAGTTGCATGATTTGTGCAGACTTTGCCCCCATCAACGACTTAACAACTCTTCCTTCAAGCGGGGCTGCCTTTGCTCAAGAAGCCGCTTCGAAAGCTGCTGGCGAGACCACGCAGGAAAAGCCTGCTGACACCACATCTGCAGAGTCCACATCCAAACCACCCGGCGACGGGACCGATTCAATCATCAAACAAGGAGAGGCTAAGATCGAAGAGATCGGTCGCACTCTCGATGCCAGCCCGGAAGCTCAGAAGCTCTCCGCAGGAATTCTTGATCCCATCTACAAACTGGCTGAAGTGATCAGTCATCCGTGGCTTTACTGGGTGGCCTTTGCACTCATGACAACCGGTGTGGTGAGCTTTGCCCTGCAACTGGTGATTGGCAAGCTGGTCGTCCTGATGAAACTGCACATCAGCTTCACCGAGATCCTGAGCGATGCGCTCGGGCTGGCCATCAGCCTGGTGGGACTGGTCTTCACCACACAAGCAGCGACTGAAAACTCCACCTTCCCGCAGAGTGCTGCGTCGGTGCTCTCCGCCACTGCAGTGGGAGTCGTCCTCGGATATTTCTTCTATGTCTGGGGGCAACGGCAGGAACTTCGTGCTGTCCATGCCGCCAAGCAAGGCAAATAGCCAATGCTTGGAGTTTTTAGCGTTTTTTGAATCTCATCAGCCACCAGCCAATCGCACCGACGACTGAGAGAATCACGCCATACTCCCAAGGCTGCAGGTGTCGCCACCTGTCTTGGGAATAGGCCTGATAGAAATAGATGTACTCCCAGAAGGTTTCCATGATCGCCTTGCCAACCTAAGAGTTCGAACAGACATTCGGAGAAAAACAGGTTGCTGGAACCGTAGTTCACAGGCGAGGAAAGGCAAATCTTTCTGCCATGACCTGCGTAAATTCGAGCATCCCTGGCAATTTGTGCAGGGTTCTGACCGATTATGCATGTCCTGTCGGGATCGAAGTGACCACCAGATTATCTCGGTGAATCACTTCGTCGTAAGGAATCTCTCCCAGAATTTTCGCCATCTCCTCGCGTTTCTTGCCAGCCACAGCTCTGGCTGAAGCGGCATCGTAATTGACGAGCCCACGGGCAAACTCTTCGCCCTCAGAATCGACTAGCGAAACGACTTCCCCTTTTTCAAAGTCTCCTTCGACACCCACCACACCAATTGCCAGAAGTGATCGACCGAGATGCTCGACAGCGTTCCGAGCACCGGCATCGAGTTGCAGGCGTCCTTTCGGTGGCAAGGTAAAACCAATCCATCGCTTCCAGGCAGGAATCGCCTGTTGCTCGGCTGCAAAGAAAGTTCCGACATCTTTTCCTGCAAGGATCGATTCGATCACTCCATCACACTTGCCATGAGCAATGACCACATGTGTCCCCACAGCCGTTGCTGTTCTCACAGATTCCAGTTTGCTGCGCATACCCCCTGTCCCACGACTGCTTTTGCTGGCACCGACGAGCGAAAGCAGATCTTCGTCAAATCGCTCGACAATCGGTATCCGCCGACTTTCCGGGGAGGAAGGATCACCCGTGAGCAAACCATCGACAACCGAAAGGACAATCAGCAGATCAGCAGGGATCAGATTTGCAACCATCGCCGCCAGGCGATCGTTATCCCCCAGTTTGATTTCCTGAGTGCTGACGGTGTCATTCTCATTCACAATCGGAATCGTGTTGTATTCACCAAGTGTCAGCAGTGTGTTGCGGACATTCAGATATCTCGACCGGTTCTTGAAATCATTGGCTGTGAGCAGCAATTGAGCGGCATGAAAACCAAATCGGCGAAAATGCCGATCATACGTCTCAATCAGATGCGCCTGGCCAGTGGCCGCCGCCGCCTGTAAGTGAGGCAAGTCTTTGGGTCGAGTCTTGAGCCCCAATAGACTCATCCCCGCCCCAATGGCACCACTCGAAACCAGCACAACTTTTCGCCCGGATGCGACAATCCCGTGGAGTTGGCTGGCCAGATGAGCAATCCGCTGGTCATCAAGCTGGTCATTGGCGTCTGATAGAACGTTCGTACCAACCTTGACGACGACGCTGCGAACCCCCTTCAGCCAGGCCATTCGTTCTTGAGAAACAGGCTGCGTTACGGCAGCCAAAATGTCGACCATGACGATTGATCCTGACAGACGATGAATTCAAGAATTAGCGGGCGGGTTTCCCCAGTCAGTTTAGCTCGCAGTTTAACTGAACTCTCCACGTCTGAGAATCAGCAGCAATCAATTACTCACCATCATTTTTGAGGAGTGAGATGATCTATTCGGATTGCGATTCTTTCCGCAGGATTGACGCTGCTCGAGCAATGTAGATCCAGCCTGTGTAAACGGTGACGATGGTCATCAACCAGAGGAGGAGATCCCTGGTGAGCAACAGGCCCGGAATGGCACGGAGCCCTTCATCCATCAGCAGTAAAGCCGCTGTGGCTCCGGCACATTGCAGAAACATTTTGAGTTTGCCCCAGCCGCTGGCGGAGAAATCATGCCCTTTCTGTTCAAGAAATCCCCGGAGACTGGTGACGAGCATTTCTCTGGCCAGAACAGCAATCACCATCCAGGCTGTGACACCGGATTGCTGGCTGATTGGCAGTAGAAACAGAAACACTCCCGTCGTGATAAACTTATCAACGAAGGGATCCACAATGCGGCCAAAGGTCGTCACGATGTTGTATTTGCGGGCGATGTAGCCATCCAGCACATCGGTCGCCACGGCAATCACAAAGAGCACAGCCGTGGCGATCCACCAGCCTCCTCGATCTATCATCGCGAAGACAATGATCCCCAGGAAAAATCGCAGCACCGTAATGCTGTTGGGAAGATTGAGCGTTTTCTCACTGGGCATGATGTTCGCTAAGCATAGTTTTGACTGGTCGCAAGAAGTTGGTCGGCTTTGAAGGGAAGACACTGGCAGTGTCGGGTAAAGCCGCAGGCTCAATGTTTGTCGCCATAGCCTGGCACATCATTTTTTCAGCAACTTTTCCACGAAAGGGGCGACATCTTCTGTATAGGAGAACTTGGACTCTTCTTCGTCTTCCTCAGAATCTGCTGCTGCTTTTCCTGCTGATTGAGTCGCAGAGGCATTACTGCCTTCGCGGGTGTATTGACCATCGAACCTTTTGACCT
>JAIXUU010000431.1 GCA_027483405.1 Planctomyces sp.
CAGCCCTTTCTCTCCCAATCCGTCCCACACCCCATTCCCGAAAGCCCCTCCCATGACCACACGAACTGTCGAAACCCCCAACCCCGCCACACCCTCCGCGATACGTGCTTAAAAAAAGCGTTTCCCCAGAGTCTTCCGGAGCAGCATTTGGACGCAGATCTCTTTCTGGCTGGGGTCAGGACGTTTGATCGGCTAAAGTGAGGGAAATTCACGGATCAGTGAATCCTCGCTTTGAACCACAACCTCGATTTTGACTGCTCGAACAGAAACGGCTCGCATGACCTCCCCTCGACCTGTCCGCACACGTTTTGCCCCCAGTCCCACCGGATACATGCATATTGGCGGAATGCGAACGGCTTTTTTCTGCTGGCTGTGGGCCCGCCACACGGGCGGTACTTTCATTCTGCGGATTGACGATACCGATCAGCAACGAAACGTCAGCGAAGCCCTGCAGCCGATCTTCCGGGCCTTTCAATGGTTGGGACTTGATTGGGACGAGGGGGCCGAGAAGGGCGGCCCTTATACACCTTACTATCAGTCGCAGCGAACCGGGATCTATCGTGAGGCCATCGATCGACTTCTCGCGGAAGGCAAGGCTTTCAAAGATTTTGATCAACCCGACGTGGTGCAGCAGGATCGCGCCGAGGCGGAGGCGGCGAAGCGGAACTATGTCAACATCCGCCGTTCGCTCGAACTGACCCCCGAAAAGATCGCTGAACTCGAAGCGGCGGGGACGCCCTATGTGGTGCGATTACTCGTTCCGCGAGACCAGTCAGTCACGATTCATGATGCGGTCCGGGGGGAAGTCACCTGGGATTGCGGCACCATGCCCGATCCGGTCCTCATGCGATCCAACGGCACGTTTCTCTACAATTTTGCCTCGGTCGTAGATGATGCCGCCATGGAAATCACACATGTGATTCGGGCCGAAGAGCATTTGACCAACACCTGCGTGCAGACCCTCCTCTTCCGGGCCTTGGGCTGCGAGCCGCCGGTCTTCGCACATATTCCGTTCATCACCTCGCCAGGCTCGACCAAGAAGCTCAGCAAACGTGACCTCGATAAACTTCGAAATGTCCCGGCACTCAAGAAGCTCTTTGACCGCGCCGACGAGATCGGCCCGAAACTCGGGCTGGGCGATTCGAAAACCTTGAGTCCCGTGATGGTGGAATACTACGAAAAGATGGGCTATCTCCCGGCAGGGATTCTCAATGCCCTGGCTCGACTCGGCTGGTCGCTCGACGATAAGACGGAGATCATGGATCTCAAAATGATTGTGGAGAACTTTACGCTGGATCGAATCGTCAAAAGTTCTGCAGGTTTTGATGGTGATAAGCTGCAGGCCCTCCAGGCTCACTGGATGAATGTCCTGCCAATCAGCGACAAGGTTGCCGGGGTGAAGCCTTATCTCGACAAGGTGGGCTGGGGAGCCACCGACGAGCGGCTGGCAGCCATGCTGGCCGGTATCGGCGATCGATTGAAAATATTCAGCGATATTCTCGACTATCGGGAATTCTTTTCGGACGACGAGACGCTGGAGTTTGAATCCAAGCCACTCGAAAAACTGCGATCACAGGCTGGGAGCCGCGAGATGGTTCAGGCACTGCAGTCTCTGCTTCAAGATACTAAATCATGGCAGGCGACAGCTTTGGATCAACTGGTGCATCAATGGGCAGAACAGCAGAGTCATAAAATTGGTCAGGTGGTGGCCCCGTTGCGACTGGGAGTCACCGGCCGAGGTTCAGGGATCGGTCTGTTCGATGCCATGGAATTGATTGGTCAGATGAGTTGCCTGCTTCGGTTATCCCGGCTGGCTGAAAAACTGGTATAACATGGACATCGTTATGGATCACGAGCCAGTTTCGATTTTCGTCGAGGGATGTAAGGGCCAGCGTAATCAGTCATCTTCGCGATGGGACTGGCGATAGGTTGGCTTGTGAATTCACTAGCAGAAAGGGAGCGTGGAATGGAAGCGACAATCCCGGGATTCAAAACAATCGTCCTGCCTTGGCATGAATTGGAGCTTTCGGTCGATCCTTTTGGCCGATTGCTGGCAGCATGGCCTGGCAAACCACCCGTCATTGTCGAGCCTGTCCGCAGCTTTCCCTGGAGTTCGCCCACAAATCACATCGCGCTCGTTGATGAAAAGGGACTCGAATGGGTCTTGATTCCCCATCTGGATCTGCTGCAGGCAGGCCCTCGGCAGATGATCCTCAATGCTCTGGAACAACGCGATTTTGTGCCGGAGATTCTGCGTATCGTAAAGACAGAGCCTAACTCGCCACCCTGCCATTGGACGGTGGAAACCAATGTCGGCCTAACTGATTTCGAAGTGATTTCACTCGATGATGTCCGGCGTCTTGACTCTGACAGCGTGCTGATCTCAGACTCGCAAGGTCTCAGATACCGCGTGTCACATCATCAGCGGCTGGATACAACCTCCCGCGCGGTGCTGGATCGATATCTTTAATTTCTAGCAGCTAGAACCTCTCAACCCGGAGGGATTTTTTATGGCGATTGATCAAGGCATGGTAATGTGTCGATCGTTTGTCAGCCGTGTGGCCGTGTCTTTAATCGTCGTCGGGATGGAAGTTGCAGGCTTGCTATGTGACGGATTCGTCGAGGCGAATGAAACCAAAACACGTCCGAACATTATTCTGATGATGACTGACGATCAGGGGTACGGCGATCTTTCGCTGCATGGAAACCCTGTCGTCAAGACACCTCATCTCGATCAATTAGGCCGGCAGAGTGTGCGATTCGAGCAATTCCATGTCAGCCCGACTTGCGCACCGACGCGTGCCTCCATCATGACCGGCCGTCATGAGTTCAGTAGCGGTGTTACGCACACAATTCTTGAACGAGAGCGGCTGTCACTTAAGGCGACGATTCTTCCGCAGTACCTCAAGCGGGCCGGCTACACGACGGGAATATTTGGTAAGTGGCATCTGGGTGATGAAGATGCTTATCAGCCAGGCAAGCGTGGTTTCGATGAAGTGTTTATCCATGGCGGAGGCGGGATTGGTCAGTCATATCCCGGGAGTTGTGGTGATGCTCCTCTCAATAAGTACTTTAATCCAATCATTCGTCATAATGGAAAGTTTGTGGCGACCAATGGCTATTGTACGAAGGTCTTTGTCGATCAGGCGATTACCTGGATTTCATCCCGACCCGTCGATCAGCCCTTCTTCTGTTATATCACTCCGAATGCGCCGCATGCCCCACTCGATTGCCCTAAAGAATACTATGAGCCATATCTTGAGCATGTTCCCGAAGATGTCGCCAGGTTCTATGGCATGATTACTCACTGGGATGATCAATTAGGTCGACTTCTAAAGACTTTGGAGGAACGTAATCTATCGAAGAATACGATTGTGATTTTTATGGCCGACAACGGATCTGCCACCGGGGCTAAGCATTTTTCAGCAGGGATGCGGGCGAGTAAAGGGACACCTTATGAAGGTGGGATCCGTGTGCCCGCCTTCTGGTCATGGGCGGGGCATTGGCAGCCGCAGGTTCGTCAGGAGGTGACTTGCCATTATGATATTCTTCCTACCCTCACTGAGTTGGCGAATGTCCCTGTAGCCGACGACGAAAAACAGTCGTGGCAGGGACGATCACTGGTGCCGCTATTGGCAGGTCAGTCGTCCGCTTGGCCTCAAAGGCCACTGATCACTCATGTCGGCCGGTGGCCTAAGGAACATGATCCAAAGCGTGAACCATCGACGTATCAATACGCCAAATGTGCGATCCGGCTGGGAGATTGGAAACTGATTTCCAATGTGAAACAGGGAGAGCCCCAGTGGGAACTCTATCAGCTTGCGGAAGACCCAGCGGAGAAGATCAACCTGGCAAAAAAGTATCCAGATCGTGTGGAAGAGCTTCAGAAGATCTACGACGCGTGGTGGCTTTCAGTTGTGCCAAAGATGGAGAATGAGAGCATCGAAGGGCCGAGCATCAATCCTTTTCACAAGGCCTATTGGGAACAATATCAAGGCCCTGGCCCGAATCTCGCCCATCCGCCAGATGGTTCTCCCCAGCCAGCAAGGAAGACAAAAAGTTCTTCTTGAAGAATCGATCGATTCAGAAAATTGGAGCGATCGAGATATGCTGCCTGAATTCATTAAACCATTCGATTGAGGCCATTCAGGATCACAGAGGAAAGGTTTTTATCGGTTAGCGACAAAACCAAGCGGAGAGACAGGGATTCGAACCCTGGATACCCTTGCGGGTATGCCGGTTTTCAAGACCAAATGACGTTTCACGTAACTACTTTAGATACCAGTAGTTTACCTCTAGGCCCAGATACCCTTGCAGCGCCTGTTGCAGCGCCTTCGAAACTACCCCTGTCACCAGCTGACACTCAGAGTCATCAGTCCGCACAGATTGATCTTGAACTAAGGGCAATCGTCGAAGCCTGGCGAACTCTACCCAGGCACCTTCAGAGGGCGATTCTGGAGATCGCGGTAGGCAGCTCTTCGCCGAAAAGTCCGTGATTGGGAAATGCTAAGACCGGTCGAAAAGTCGGTTGTCAGCAACACCGTCTACTGGCAAACGCTCAAAGACGAAAATGCCGGAGTCAGCCGATTGGCCCGATCTGCCAAGGGATGCGATTCGACCGGTGCCAATGAATACGCATCAATCAACTCCGGGAGCAATTCCTGGAACGAATTCCGATCAGTAGTGGTTGCGATCATGGTTCACCTCACCGCCGATTCTACCTTTTTCGCTGCGAAGGTGAAATGTGATGGCGAAAGTGACGTAACGGGCGTGCAATCGTCAGTCAGTCACTTTGATGCGAGCCATGCCTCTCAAGGTCCCAGGGATCGGGGCATCGCCCCGACGGCGGACCCTTCGGAATCCATGCGGGAAGTGTGAAATTCTGCTGCTCCGTCAATCATGCTCGCAACGTAACCGGATTCCAGCCGATCTCCGTGGAACTGATTCCCCTGCGAAGGCGAGTGGTGCCACCGAATGACTGCAGCGACTGATAACGGACTTTTATCTCAGAACGCCAGCTTCTTTGCAGGCTCTCAGAAATGGTCGTTTGAGAAAGTTCGCTTCGGCCCACGGATTCGAACTCGCGTTTTGTTCAATCTTATCGATGATCTCCTGAGGCGTTTTACCCCCGTTTAGACATTCATCAAGAGCTTGGACAATCCAGTATTTTCCGTCATTCTTGGCGCAGATCTTGGCCTTGTATCGTTCGTCAATTCCGAAGACATCACTCCATGATCCCACCTCTTCTTCCCGTCCAGGCGAATCGAGCGCGATGCTGATGTCCGACGGACGAAGATTGTCGATGTTCGTAGCAGTGAGGGTCAATTTTATAGAGATTCCGGGATCGACGGTGGCATATGAGTAAAAGGCTTTGCGACGTTTGCCGTTCTTGGCTTTGTGCAGCGGGTCGATGTGCCGGACGGGATCCTTTTGCAGCTTGTAGCTTGAGTTACACTCTTGGCACATCGGGGCGAGGTTCTTGAAATTTACGGAATTGAACGGGTAAGTGCCTTTCGGGAGAAAGTGGTCGTAGGCTTCCCGCTTGCTGTGGTGTTGGCCTTTGATGTCGCCGTAGCCGCAGTAGGGGCACTTGCCTTCGTTGTTCTCGGTCACGAATGCATCGTAGTGGGCGTCGATTTCTGCCGTTCTGCTTGTGACGGCCTTCAAGTGTATTACGTCTTTGAACAGGCTTTTGCAGAACGCCTTCAGCGCCTTTTCTAGGTCGGCATTGATTACCTTGATTTCGGCATAAGTTCGCGGCATTTTCTGGGGATCGTTTCCGCAGAGGGCATCGATGTCGTTGTTGTGGTCATACCAGAGGCTCACCTGGGCTCGCTGAGCCGAAGTCAGCTGATTCTGAAAAATCGCGTCGATGGCCTTGATCGGACCATCGAGGTAATTGGTCGTGATGCGGTCATCGATCGCGATCTCTTCTACCACGGCCTTCAAATCTGCGTGAAGAAGACTGAGTGAATACGCACCACCGTTACGGCACCAGACGGTTTTGACGAGGTGATCCAGCCAGGTCTGGAACTTCTCAATGTCGTGTGTCACGTAGCGGTAGTTGAAGAGCATGACGCTACTTGCCTTCCTTCTTCTTAAGTACCTGATTCACAAATAGAACCTTCTCCACGGAGTCGCCGAGTTCTTTCCCTGCCTCTCTGATGATCAGATCAGGGTCATCGTCTGCTTCGAGACGCTTGCGCAAGGCGTCGAGCTTCGACATCGCGTAGTCGCCTATGGTTTCGATCTGGCCGAACACTTTAATAGTGATCGCGTTGGCCGACGCGCCGAACGTTTCAAAGGTTGGCCGTTGCCAGGTCACGGTTTGGTTCTCAGGATTCTTGGTGAATACGATGACGTTTTCCTTGCGGCAGTCTGAGATGACAAACGGGGAATGCGATGTGAGCAGAACTTCCCGCATCACGTTCTTCGTGGCTGCGTCGGCTTCCAAGGCGGCTCGCAGGGTTGAGATGTATGATGCTCGCCAGTCGGGGTTGAGGTGGGTTTCGGGTTCGTCGAGCAGGAAGAGTGCGGACTCGTGGCGATAGAGCAGGCAGAGGCCAATGGTGTGCAGGAACTGGTGCTCTCCGTCAGAAAGGGCTTTGACGTACAGCGGCCCGTTGACTCCAGCTTTGATCAACTCACCTTCTTTGAAGCGGGTGATTCGCTCGTGAGATGCCGGCGTCGAGATCGTCTCGTTCACATAAAGGCTGCCAGACTGGTACAGCTCGGTCTTCGTCGTTTTGTCGACCGAGTAGTTATTGAGCGTGAGCAGAGTCTGGAACGCCTGAAACAAATTCAGAGCCGACTTGGCCTTGTCGACTTCTGGCGATTCCCCGGACGCTTCGCCGAAATGAACCTGAAACGCTCGTTTCGTGGCGTCGTTGACCCAGTAATCGAGATACAGGTCAAACCCTTCACCATCTTCGTAGGGAGAGTGATCTTCATAATTCGCTGTGGCGCACTTGGTCAGCTTGTCGATCAGGCCGGGTTGAAGCTGATTGTTTTCGTCGTAGTAGCCTGCGAGCTTGGAGGTTAACTCGACAGGCGAACTGGAAGCGTCCTCAGATCCAGTCGATGACAGAGACTTCAATCGATGATGTCGTCGGATGATGATTCGGAATCGCTGTATCCCCTTGAGTCCGACCTTTTCCTCAAACACTCGCCAGATGGCTTCACTGGGGAAGAGGAAGTGGCAGATTAGAATGGCCTGGCTGTACTGTTCGTCGAGATAAACCATCCGGCCTTCCGGCTGGCCGTAATGATCTCCCAGAATCAGCTTGAATCGGTATTCATCGAAATGGATGAACCGCATCTTGAAAAACGGCAGGCTGAGAATCTCATTGTGGCCCGACGAATAGCCCAGGATGAAACGAGGTAACACGGACTTCACTTCATTCCGCACCAAGCCCTTGTACTCATCTTCCTCGAACTCTTTCGCGTTGAGCCAGAGCACTTCCGGCTTGGATTTCGCATTCTTGACGATGCGGATTCGGCATGGCCCGGCTTTTCCCTGCGTGTTCGGGGCGACCTGATTGAGGAAGGAGATCGGAATGAAATACTCCAGCTCGAACGCATCTGGCGTGCAGATTTCGGCCTGGAAACCTTTGGAATTGGTTTGTTCGTCGTACTCAAAACCTTCGGGGCGGTAATCGAGGTGAATGCACTCGATGTGGTAGAAGATGGCCGCCAGAGCTTCCAGAACGTTCGACTTGCCGCTGCCGTTGCGACCGGCGAAGCAGTAAGGGTGGAATTCGAAGCAGCGGTCGAAGTCCCATTCGCGCAGGAAGTCGATCTCGAAGCCTGCGGGGAGGCTGCGAAAGGGGACATCCAGTTTGAGGCGGATCAGCTTCATGGTTTCGGCCTGAACACGATCTCTTTCTGCTCTTCGCTGAACTCTTGCTTCAGGACGCCGCTGGCGACGTATTCGAAGACCTTGTTCTTGACGGTCTCGTAGCTGGGCTGCTCGAAGTCCTGTTCAACCGCTGACCAGATTTTCGCAAAGCTGAAGGGTGGCTGGAGAATCTGGCTCAGGGTGCGGAATTTGAAGAAGTCCTCGGACCACGGAAGCGGCTCGGCTTTGTCTCCCTCCAGCTTCTTCTCCATCCCCAGCAACTGCTGTTCGAGGTCAGGCGGTGCGATAAAGCATCCGGGCCGTGTGTACCGTCCTTCCACGATGGTTGTTTGCGGTGTTGGCGTTACCGGTGGCTCTTCATCTTCTGGGGAAAGGTGAAGTCGGATCAAATCCAGTTCACCGCGGAAGGCACGCTGCTGAATCGCGGAGAACAACCCTTCAATGAGTGCCTCGCTCCTTCGTTTGTCAGTGTGTCCATTAACAGCCAACCGATAGAAATTGGCAAACTGATCGCGAAGTTCTGGCGGAGGCAGCAGAATCGGAGCCTCTTTGATCTGCTTGATGTTGAGAGTTGGTTGCCCAACAATGCGTCGTTCACCACGAAAAAAGTGTTGAATCGCTGGAGACCGAATCTGCTGAAGTATGAACTCGGCTGGGATTTCACGCCTCACATTTATTCGTGCCACGGCTCTGGCGATATTCGCGCCCACCCATTCCATCGGCGCAACGCACGCAACACCGATGGTATGCCCGACGCATCCGACAAGGACTTCGCCTCCGACGAGACGTGAACGCGAATAAGAAGCATCAATTCCTGGATCAATTCTCTTGGTGGCTCCCATCATTGGATCAGGGTTGGCAAGATCCCCGAGCCGGATCAACGGAACGCCGCCAGGATAGTCGTTCCCCGGCTGAACGACGCCGTAATTGATGGTGTCATCATCAGCAACAAGTTGCCCGAGCGGGACAACGTCCCAATTCTTTGGGTTCTCCCTCGGATCGCCGAACATGTCGAGGAAGACGGATTGCAGGAGCTTTTCGGTGAGTTGCAGTGATTCCTGGCGTTGGCGGCGGAGGGCATCGGCCTTGTCCAACACCGCCGCAATCCGCCGCTGCTCGTCGAGTGTTGGTAGTGGTATTTCTAGCTTCGCAAGAAAATCAGAAGGTAACCTTTTTTGTCCGGCGGCACCTGCCATCTGGCTTCGCCCCGAACTGCGTACCGATTGGTTCCATACGAAATAGAATAGGTATCGAGTATTTACCATTGGACCTGGACGAAGCACATGAAACTCCGTCGATCCGAAACCGATGCGATGTGGCAAATCTTCAGCGACTGCAGCCTTTCCATTCTCGAAACACGGAGTGATCTTCGCGAGAAGAACATCTCCCTCCTCAAAATAGGTAAATCCCTTTCGCACTTCATCAAATGGCCTGACTTCACAATCGCTAATGAACCCGTCTTCCGATACGGACGCCATTTTGACAAAGGACACCCACTCAGGAGGACAGTTCTTTAGGCGCAACGGCATTCGAGGGTTGATCTCCACAACCTCTTGAAGTGGACGCGACGTTACGGCCGACACAGCACGCCCTCCAACTCTAAGATTCCCGCTAGGATCTTGTCTTCCAACGTTTTGAGTTTTTGAAGGATGGTTTTCGGATCTTCGTGTTCCGTCGCGTCGTGCTCGACCTCGCTGTAGCGATTGAACGACAGGTCATACGACTTCTCGCGAATGTCGCTGACCGGGACAAAGAAGCAATTCGACTTTCGATCGCCGGGTTGCTGCGGGTCGCGGGCTTTCCACTTCGCCACGACATCCGGCAGTTCGCTTCCGGCGATGCGCTGACGTTTGTCGTCGAGGG
>JAIXUU010000354.1 GCA_027483405.1 Planctomyces sp.
CCCATCCTCCTCGAAACCGGCTGCTATGCCGACTTCACGATGCCCAGCGCCCCCAGCGATACACAAACCACCACCATCAACAGCATTTATCACGCAGTCGATCGACCGGGGAAGAATTCGCACAATACCGGTACTTTGGCCCAAGCGGGCCAGGCACCGCCACCCGCAAGCCTCCTCATGATCCAGGGGCCACTCGTGCCCGATTTTTCCCGTGTCAAATGGGGCCTCATTCCCAAAGTAGAAAATGGCGATCTTCTAGCCAGTCATCCCCCAGCTCTCCGCAGGTTACCACAGTGGCTTAAAGCGGCTGTTACCCTTCACGGAAAGCCAAACTGGCGATTCATCAAGCTGCACACACACGGCTGCAAACCCGTCAACCAGCAGATGTGGCTCAGTGAGCAGGTGGTGAACTTTCATCGCGATCTGGCCCGTTTCTGTGCCCAGCAGCCCCAGTACCGATTGCACTACGTCACTGCCTGGGAAATGGCACTTCTGGTTCGTCTGGCTCAAAAGTTTCCACAGTTCTCGACCAACGAACAGATTCGCCTGATGCGTCAAATTGCTCGCGGTGGGCCATGGCCTATCCCAGCTTCTCTGGCCAGTGATCAACAATCAGCCACATCTCCATCACCATCAGAATTCATCGGGGAAGCGGGATTACAACTGAGTGCGTGCTGCTCCTGAAGCAATTTCCATCTGGGCAGGATTGTGAAAGCTGAGCGATAAAAACGGATTCAACAGTTATTGCGATCCCAACGGAGGCTGACGAAGGCACATCCAGTGAAACATTGCCAAAGATATTGAACCCAAGGTTCGTTCGGGTCGAAGTTCTGCAATCCTTGCCGATCACAGGCAGTTTCAATGCAGTGCGATCACCATCAATCCGAACCAACCGAAGACATACGAATTAAAAAAAGGCGGGCGCCCATTAACCCGGCCCCAAAAAAATCCCGGCATGAGCCGGTGCCAGTTCCCATGGACGGGGAATTCATCCTCCGCTAGTGGTCACTGCGAGTGAGCCAGTCATTGCATGAATCTGCTGCACGCACGGGTCGCCCGACATCTCCAGGCGCCATGGGCAGTCGTGTCTCTCGACAAAGCCACCGAGCTTCGCCCACCTGGGGCACACGGATTGTGGCCCTGCTGGCGATTGCCAATCTGGCCATGGTCATGTTCACCAGTTGGCTCGTCTGGAGTGTCTCCGAACGCTGGTGGTTAGGTTCTGTCGCCACCTACGCGCCGCGAGAATTGCTGCTCGTTTCCACCGGGTTGCTGGCACTGGTCAGCCTGCTCTGGCATCGTCCCTCACTCCTGTTTCACCTGTTTGCCGGGTTGTGGATCATCCTCGGCGTGGTTGACTGGTCACTGGCTCCTCTCCTGGAACCAGAACATGCCAGTCGTTTCCTTGAAGAAACGTTCGACGATGATAACGATCCTCCTCCCGAGCCCATGACGGGCCGACTCCGTGTCGCCTCCTGCAACGTTCAGGATTACCAACCCGCCTTCGGAGATGTCCTGCGAGACCTCGAAGAATTACCACCCGATGTCGTTGCGTTTCAGGAATCTCGCTCGATCAATCCCTTATGCGAAGACTACTTTGCCGACTGGCACAAGGTGCAGGTCGAGTACTTCTTCGTCGCTTCGAAATGGCCCCTCGAAGTCCTTGGCCATTGCGACGATTCGCCATTCGAACGCTCTTCGGGCCTTGTCGTCAAAGTCGCTCACCCCGAGCATCCCTTTGCACTGGCCAACATTCACCTGATGACCGCCAGACCCGGCCTTCGTGAACTCACCCCCGGCTCAATTCTTCGCGGCGATGGCCCGGCCGAACTGGCAGCGCTCACGCTCATGCGCTCCGAAGAAATGCAGCAACTCCGCCACTTCATCGAAAATGCTCGCAATGGTCTCCCTCTCGTCGTCGTGGGAGATTTCAACACTCCCGCAAGCAGCCACGTCTTTCAGGAAGCCTGGGGAGATCTCACCGGTGGTTTCGAAACCGCTGCGATCGGGCCCTCCCATACAGCCCCCTGCCGACCAATCAGCTTCTGGCCGGGAACATGGCCCTGGTCGCGAATTGACCACATCCGCGTCACACCCGAATGGAAATTCCATCAATTCGTGACTGGCGATCGCAATGGTTCCGATCATCGTCTCGTGGCCTGTGAACTCGAACTTCTGCCCTTCGATTGACGTGCCCTGCTCGAGATGAAGGCCATGCCATTTGATCATGGGCCCATTGACACACCGCCTTGAGAACTACGCGACTCGGAACGAATCCGAATCCATATCAGGATGAATTATGCGTCAGACACCCCAGGATTCCGAATTGGCATCATCCTTCGAAACCGAAGGCGAAGGAGGCCTTTCGATTGACTGGATGAATCTGGTCTTCCGCTACCGCTGGTGGCTGTGTGCAGGTGTCGTGCTGGGTCTCGGTTTAGGGATCGCTGCCTACATAAAATTGGGGCCGGAATACATGGCCATTGGCCAGGTGATGGTTTCCCGCCGCAATGCCGTCCCGCTCAAAGAACAAAGTGCGATGGGGGACTGGGGTGAACGCAGCGAACACATCGCCTTGATCATGAGTCCCATGATTGCCAGCGAAGCCGTACGTCTTGGTCAGCTCGACAAGCTCAAAACGTTTGCCGGTGAGAGCGACCCTACGCAGATGGTACTCGATGACCTCAAGGTCAAACGCGTGGCCGGTCAGGATCGCTCCTACCTCAACGTGCTCGATGTCACGTTTCAAAGTGCCAGTGCCGACGATGCCCGTCACGTCGTCAAAGCCGTCATCGATGCCTATGCCAGTTATCTCAATGAATCCCGCAGTGAGAAAACCACAGAAGTTTTCAAAACCGCGCAGGAGGCTCACGATACTCTCCAGAAATCCCTGCGCGAGAAAGAAGAGGCGTATCTCAAGTTTCGCGAGTCGGCTCCTTTGCAGTGGAGGGCTCCCATTGGAGCGATTGCCGCCGATGGCACATCTGGTGCCACCAACGTCCATCAGGAACGTGTCATCGCTGTCGAGGAGCAGCGCCGGCTGAATCTGTTGCGACGGACAGAAATCAATTCACGCATGCAGGCTTTACAGAAAGCCCAGGATCAAGGCGAATCCACCTCGACGATGGAAATGCTCATCCGCCGCTTCATTGCCAACGATGGCTCGGGAGCTGAACTTCAACAGCAGCAACAGGAAATCTCCGCCTTCGAGAATCGTTTACTCCCTCTCATTCTCGAAGAAGAAAAGTTACTGCGAGACTTCGGGCCCGATCATCCCGAAGTCAAAGCCGTTCGCAAATCGATCGATACCACGCTCGATTTCTATCGCAAGCATGGTCTCCGTATGCCCGATGACATGACGCCCGGCCCCGATGGTAAGCCGCTCATTAAGGAACGTGCGAACCTCGTCCAGAACTACATGGAAACTTTGCGACAGCAGCTCAAAGAGCTCGACATCCGCGAACAGCAGCTCAATGTTCTCTTTGAACTGGAATCCAACAAAGCCAAAGAGTACGCGCGTTTTCAGGCCGAAGATCAGGCCATGACGGCCGAACTCAACCGCCTGCGCAGTCTCTGGGGTCAACTCGTCGATCGCATGAGTCAACTCACTATCGACAAAGAATCCAGCGGCTACACACTCCGCCAGACAGGCCCGATCAAAGACGAATGGGTCCTCAAACGACTACTCAAAATTGTCGGAGCAGGCATGGTGGCCGGGATGGGCCTGATCATCTCGTTGATTGTCCTCAAGGAGTTCCTCAGCAATCAGGTGCGTACAGTTCGAGAAGTGCGCCAATTGCTTCCCGAAGCCTATCTGGGGGCTGTGACCTCTTTCGATCCCGAGCAAAGCCGCCTCGACCCGGTACAGAATGTTCATCCTTCACTCAGATATCTAAGGTCGCCCGCCTCCATCGAAGCCGAGAATTACCGCACCATCCGCACGTCGTTGCTCGTCACTGCCGAAGCTCTGAACGCGCAAGTGATTCAGGTCGGCAGTCCCGAGCCAGGCGACGGAAAGACCACACTCGTCTCGAATCTGGCACTCGCACTGGCCAGCTCCGGCAAACGAGTCCTGCTCATCGATGCCGATCTCAGACGCCCTATGGCCACTCGGCTCTTTGGCTTAAGGCCCGATCCGGGACTTGTCGACGTTCTCCAGGGAGAAATTGCCCTCGAAAATGCCATTGTCGAAACCGTTGTCGAGGGCTTAACCATCCTCCCCTCCGGCAGACCGCCGCATAACCCGGCAGAACTGCTCGAAGGTGGGCCGCTGCGTCAGTTGATCGCCAAGGCTCGAACTTTGGCCGATATCGTGCTGATCGATGCCCCGCCCGTCCTCGCAGTGAGCGATGCCTGCATCATCGGCCAACACGTCGATGGCTATCTGCTCACTGTCCGCTTAGGGAAAAACCGTCGCCCCATGCTCAGGCGTTCGCGCGATCTCCTCCTGGCACATCACATCCCGATTCTGGGTGTGGTTGCCAATGGCGTCGAACCCAGCGACCGCGAGGAAATGGGCTACTACGCCGACTACAACCGCAATGAAGCCTTCTTTCCTCAAGACGAGTCATCGCCGGAGAAATCATCGACTCATCGAGATTTGACCATATCAACCAGTCCCGTGAGGCAGCCGTAATCCCTCGTGATGGACCAACAGGAAATCCGTCCTTCCCGAATTTCAAAACCGTCGGCATCACACGCCATCCCGAGAGTCAATCACTCAGAAATCTCTCGAAAACATCAACTGGCGACGGCTTCGACACAGAATGCGAGCTATTCATTCAGTGTGGCCATAAAGGATTCTTTTTCCTGATCGTTGATAGTCACCATGAATTGGACGGATTTACGGCAGTCACTCATTGGGAAAGTTCCCCCAGTGGTTCTGCCACCATCACTGAAACTGCCAGTCCTCCCCACCGCCGTGATTGAATTCAATCGCAAGGCCGACGACCCGAATGCGGGCGCTCACGAGCTCGCTAAAATCGTCGAAGCGGATGCCGGACTGACGTGTGAACTCTTGAAGCACGCCAACTCAGCCTCCATGGGTTTACGAACCAGAGTCAATGGTGCCAAACAGGCACTTTCTGTCCTGGGCATACGCAACGTCAAAATGCTCCTGATTTCGTTTGGCGTTGAAAGAGCTCTCAAAGCCTCGCAATCCAAACTGGTCAACTTTCAGGTTTTTGCCGCAGGTAATCTGGAGCGGGCACTCTTTGCACGCGAATTGAGTCGCCGGACGGGTGCCGATAGCGAACTTTCTTTTGCCGCTTCGATGCTCACAGACTTCCTGCTCCCCGCCTTAGGGAATGAACTGCTCGAAACCTATATGAGTTTCTTAAGTCTGCCCGATTCCACCCGGCCCGCACTGGTCCAGTTCGAGCGGAAGGCCTTCGGCTGGGATCATGCACTGGCCATGGGTCAGATGATGCATTCGTGGAACTTCCCCGACGACCTCGTCTGCTCGGTACTGCTCCATCATGCCGGGCTGACACTCCTCAAACATCCGCAGATGAAATCGACCAGTTGTGCAGCTGTGGCTTGCGCCTCACTCATCCCCGATCCACTCAAGCAGTCACCGGATGGACTGAAGCAGTTACTCGAACTCGAAGCGATCATCCCGAATCTGTCACTGCAAGAAATGGCCGAGAACGTTCAAAAGTCATTTCAGGAACTAGGCCAGGGGCTGAAAAACCCTTTCCCACTGGTCAGACGATTGGAAAAACTGCTGGTCGCAGCGAGTCCTCCAGGCCAACTGACCACTGCCAGTTCCGGTCCATGAGAGAGGTCAACATGTCCAACATCGACTGGAGCGCAATTCGCGAAAAGGCGATGGGGCCTTTTCAATTGTCGGTTCTGCCTCCGACTCTCGAATTGCCGGCATTGCCGCATGCGGTCGCAGCATTTCTGGATCGTTCACGAGATGAACAGACCGAAATGCGGGAACTCTCTTCGATCATCGAGACCGACTCTGGTTTGACAGTCGAACTGCTGCGCTATGCCAACTCATCGTTCATCGGTCTGCGAACGAAAGTGCGGACCGTCCTCCAGGCCCTGTCGATCCTCGGTTTTCGCCAGAGTAAACTTTTCGTGCTGACCAGTGGTGCTCAGGCAGCGATTCGCTCCCGAAAATCAAAGCTCATCCATCAGGCGAGCTTCTGGAATACCAGCCTGCAGCGAGCCCTCTTCGCCCGGGAAGTCGCCAGGCTGTTAGGTGCCGACGAAGATGGTGCCTTCGCCGGAGCCGTCATGCAGGATTTTCTACTTCCCGTCCTGACCAATGATCTCTTTGACCGCTACGCACCCTTCACCAGCGACCGCGTGGCGCAACCGGATGGACTCGACGAATACGAACAGCGGGAGTTCGGCTGGGATCACGCACTCATTGCCGCCGGTCTGGCCACTCGCTGGAAACTTCCCGACGATCTGATCTGTGGCATTCTCATGCATCATAAGGGCTTGAGACTCCTGGCAGATCCGATCCTGAGACGCACCTCTGTAGCTGCCATTGCCATTTCGTCATTACTGCCCGATGGTCTCAGGCAGCAGTACTCGGGTCTCGATCAACTGGTATTGCTCGAAACCAAGTGGAGTGCCTTCAAACTCGCCGAGATCATTCAGAAAGTCGACACCGCTCACCAGGCCCTGGGCCTCGGCGTGCGTAACGACTACCCCCTCTCGCGGATCTGCCGTACGGCCCTGCAACATTCGGTCGTTCCCGAACTCTCACAACAGGTCGCCAGCCAGCTCCCCGCCTGAAGCATTTTTGCATCCCATCAAGCGGCGAGAACCCTCGCCCGCGTCTGCGTGGGAGAGGGTAGCACGAAGTGCCGGGTGAGGGTCTTTCCAATGGATGTGCAAGAGTCACCACGACTTCCGCAGGGTGCCCCTGCTGGCTTGTCCAGCAGTGCTCCTTCCACATCGCTTACGGCGTCAGTGCCTATCAATGACGACACGGGGTTAAAGTACCACGTTGATCGAGCATCAAACACGTTCGAGTTCCCCTCATCCCAACCTTCTCCTGTCGGAACGGGAGAAGGAGCGACACCCTGACCTTGCCCTCTTCCCGGCAGACTGGACAAGGGTTCCAGAGCGGACACATGGCGCGGCTTCTTGCCATTGTGTGAAACACAATGGAGTTGGCCAGGCCACCCTCCCCAGGAATGAAACGCTTTACGCACCCCAGGAATCGAAGACGCGGACACGCTTCCAGGTGGGTTTGTGCTCTTCAATGAACTGCAGGTGGCTGGGGGCTGTCTGGTAAACGTCGTGATCGGCTTTTGTAGCGAAAGCGACACAGAGGGCCACTTGAAAGTCGCGCTGGTTGACAGGTCTGGCGAGTTCGTCCACCAGGCCGCCAGCGGCAAAGTACACCACTCCCGGGTGATCTTTGAGATATTTATGGCAGGCTTCGGTCAGCTTGCGTGTGTTCTCAGGAGTGGGTTCGTGCAACTCGAAGTACACGACATGAACCAGTGGAGCCATGCTACGTCTCGAAACTGAAGGACCGGGGTATTCTGTTTTTGCAGCCGCGATGAAGCTTCTGCCAGGTCAAAGTGTTAACTAACTGCTGCGGACGGTCTGCACCATGGTCCAGAGCCAGGTAGGCACAAAAAAGAGTGTGATCACCATAGCCATACAGGCGACAGAAGCGATGATGGGAGCTGGTGCGTGAGAGCCATGATGCTCGTCGAGTGGTTCACGCAGATACATGGCTCCGACAACCCGCAGATAGTACCACGAACCCATGGCGGCGTTGATGACCATGAAGAGGGCCAGCCAGCGATTGGAAACATCTCCCTGTGCCCAGGCCGCGAAGAAGAGATTCAATTTGGCCAGAAACCCGGCAGTGGGTGGCATCCCCGCCAGGCTGAACATGAAGACCATCAGCATCAGAGCCAGACCTGGCCTGACACGGTGGAGTCCGGCCAGTTGATCCAACGTTTCGAGCGGTTTGTTATCTCGTTCCGCAGCAATCAGAACGGCGAAAGCACCAATGGTCATCAAGCCATAGACTGCGAGATAAAAGAGCAGGGCTTCAATACCATCTGGAACCGATGTCGTGTGATGCCCGACATTGAGACCAACCAGCATGTAACCCACATGAGCCACCCCCGAATAGGCGAGCATCCGGCGCAGATCGTTTTGCAGAATCCCCAGGAAGTTCCCGACAAACATCGTGATCACCGAGAGCCACCAGAGCATCGGGAGCATGACATCGGCCAGCAGCAGGCCCGGAGCAGCATCGACAACAGGTTCCAGCAGACGAATCAGTGCGATAAACCCGGCGAGCTTCGGGACAAACGAGAGCAGGGCAGCACCACTGGCAGCAGAACCTTGAAACACATCGGGTGCATAAAAGTGGAAAGGGACGGCTGTCAGACGGAAGGCCAATCCCGCGACCACGAAGACCATTCCCAGAATGGCCAGCACTGGTGTTTGATTACTGTTGGACAGTGCTGTTTGAATGGCCGGGAGATCGGTTGTTCCGGCCATGCCGTAAATCAGGCTGAAGCCATAAAGCATAATGGCTGATGAGAAGACGCTGAGCAGGAAGTATTTGACACCCGCTTCCTGTGTGGCAGCATCTTTTCGAGGCAAAAACAGGAACAGATATGTCGGGATACTGATCAGTTCGAGTGCCAGAAACAACGTGGTGAGATCGTTGGCCAGTGCCACGAGGTTGACACCCGCAGTGATGGCCAGCAGGCAGGCATGGCTCTCGGCAGCTTTACCATCTTCAATCTGAGACCAGTTGACCAGCACCAGCAGCAGGGCGGCAATCAGCATGACGCCCCGCACATACCAGACAATGTTATCGACGCGAAAAGGCCCGGTGGTGACGACTTCTGTTGAGCCTGTCCACCAGAGATAAAGGGCTGTGCAGAGTGCTGCGATGGCAATACCACCCCAGCGATGCCTGAGCCCTGGAAGAGCTCGACCACTCGGTGAAACAAGAAACGGGCCCACCAGAAAATTGATGCAGACCGTCCCCAGCAGCACCAGTTCAGGAATAACCTTTCCTGCAGCACTGGTCACTGAAGAAATCATTGCGGCATCTGGCTGGCTCATCGCCGCTCTCCTGTCTGAATCGAAGAAATTGTCTCGACTGCATGGTCAGACGTCACAATCGATGTGGCACTCGTCATGGCGAATGAGGGCTGTATTGCAGCTTTTTTCTGAACGATGACCTCATCTGGCTCCTGATAAATCACGGCGAGGGCTTTGACATCCGGCTCGATGAGGTTAAGCAGTGTCTGAGGGAAAAGTCCCAATCCCAGGCAGGCCAGAGCCAGAGGCCAGATTGCCAGGCCTTCGCGAACTGTCAGATCAGACACATGTGAGTGATCACCGGCGGGTTCGCGGAGTGGACCGAACAACCCGACTTGAACCATTCGCAACAGATACCATGCACTCAAGACGACGCCCGTGGTGCCAATAACGGCATAGACGGCACTGACCTGGAACATCCCCAGCAGTGAGAGGATTTCGCCAATAAAGCCATTGAGGCCGGGCAATCCGATACTGGCAAACGAGATGAAAACAAGAAGTGCGGACAGCACGGGAATGCGACTTGCCAGACCACCCAGATCGGTCAGCGACCTCGTGTGATATCGCTCATGAATCATGCCCACGAGGGAGAAGAGAGCACCCGTCGCCAGACCATGATTGATCATCATGCAGATCCCGCCACTCAAGCCTTCGGCATTCAGGGCGAACAACCCGAGCATGCAGACCCCGAGGTGAGCAATCGAGCTGTAGGCCACCATCCGCTTGATATCTGTCTGGTGATAAGCACAGAGCGAGCCATAGACCACGCCGATAACTGCCAGTATCGCCACCAGTGGTTGGCCCACGGTGAGACTGGCGTCGGGAAGCATAGGGATCGCAATTCGCAAAAAGCCGTAGCAACCCAGCTTCAGCAGCACACCCGCCAGATCGACAGAGCCGGCCGTAGGAGCTTCCACATGCACCAGTGGCAACCAGGTGTGGAAGGGGAACATGGGAACTTTAATCAGGAAGCCGGTGGCAATCAGCAGGAACAGAATGGTTTGTGTCTCGACAGGTAATGGCTGATCCTGCAGAGCCCGCGCCATATCGGGCATGGAGAATGGTGTGGAGATGCCAGTCAGGCTCTGAGTTTCGACCACCAGAGAGACCAGCCCCAGGAGCATGACAAGGCTGCCAGCCAGTGTGTAGATAAAGAATTTGCCAGCCGCATAACGACGTTTGGGGCCACCCCAGACACCAATGGTGAGGAAGAGTGGCAGCAGGGTGAATTCGAAGAATGCGTAGAACAGAATGAGGTCATAAGCGAGAAAGACGCCAATCAGACCGGCTTCGAGAATGAGAATCCCTGCATAAAACTCAGCGGATCGCTCTCGAATTTCACTCCAGGAGACGAGGATGGCAGAAACACAGAGGCCTGTGGTCAGCAGGATCATGGCCATCCCGAGGCCATCCAGCCCGAGATAAAATTCGAGATTGATGAAGTCGCCACTCGGAGAGCGGGCTGTGGAAGGATCTTGAGGCTTCGAAGTGCTGGCGGGGTTCTTCGACTCTTCTGGCGATTGTCCGCGAGCCACGTCTGGCGAAAGAGCTTCATGATTGACAACTGTGGGGGCAGGTGCGGGACTGGCCAAAGTCAGCCAGGTGTGCCGCCATTCCCAGCGCGTGGTGACCGGGCCTGGCTGCTGAGAAGTCGCGGGCAATTGATAGGCCACACTCCACGAAAGAATCAGCGTGGCGACCGTTGCCACCAGAGCAAAACCCCGTGCCCGCGCTGCTGTGGCTTTGGCATCGAGCACCAGCATCAACACGGCGGCTATAGCTGGTAGCAGCAACATGGCAAAGACCAGCGTTGTCATAGTTTTCCAACCTTCACTCGAACTACTGGCTCATTCACTCTGATCGATCAGAACCCGATTCGATTTGCTTGATGCGACTAAGAATTCAAATGTCAGGTCACACTGGCGATGGCTCTTAAAACACTGGCCAATGCCACAATCACACCCAGCAGCATGACGGCTGCATACGAACTGACGAGTCCATTTTGTAATGGCCGAATCATCCCCCCCGCAATGATCGGGATGAGTCCGACGGCATCCACAATTTTGTCGAGGATCATGCGATCAACAAATTCACAGACAGCCGACAAAGTCGCCATAGGGCGGACAATCAAGGCTCCATAGAGCTGATCCAGGTACAGCCCGTTGAGGGAAACATTTTCCCACAGGTTGAGTGGTCGAGCATCTGAGTACTCGGCACGAGTGGCTTTACCATAGATGGTATATGCCAATCCGATGCCACCCAGCGCCAGGATTGTGCTCAAAACCATCATGCCCACATTCATCCCTGCGGGAGCAGCCGTGGGGAAATTGGGGGTCATTTCAATGTAGTGAGCATAGATGTGTGTGGGGCCAAGAATCAGACCAGCGACAACAGCCAGTGCCGCCAGGATGTAGAGCGGAATGGCCATGGCCGGTGAGGCATCGTGAGGATGATGACCGGCTTCTTCTGGAAATCGTTCCGGGCCATGGAAAGTGAGATAGTAAGCGCGGAATGTATAGAACGCGGTGAGAAGACTTGTCAGCAGACCGACACCCAGGATCAGGTAGAAGTAGGTTTTGTAATCGCCGGTCTGAGTCGCTTCCCAGACCACAGCCAGAATTTCGTCTTTACTCCAGAAGCCGGAGAGGAGCGGGAAGCCAGCCAGTGCCAATGCCCCGCACAGGAAGGTGATATGCGTGATGGGAAGTGCTTTCCTTAAGCCGCTGAAGCGGCGCATGTCGATGACATCCCCCATGGCATGCATCACGCTCCCGGCTGCCAGGAAGAGAACGGCTTTGAAAAACGCATGAGTCAGCAGGTGAAACATGGCGAAGGTTTCGGCATGAGCCGCCAGGGCAGGACTCGCTGCGGCGGCTCCTAAAGCCATGAACATGTAACCGAGTTGACTGACTGTGGAGTACGCCAGCACGCGTTTAAGGTCGTACTGGCAAAGTGCTGTGATCGCCGCCACCAGAGCAGTGATTGCCCCCACACCGGCCACGACAAGCTGTGCAGTTGGCGAATGGACAAAAATCGGCGTGGTGCGGGCAATCAGATAAACACCGGCAGTCACCATCGTGGCGGCATGGATCAGCGCACTGACGGGAGTGGGGCCTTCCATCGCATCGGGAAGCCAGACATGCAAAGGGAACTGTGCCGACTTACCAATCGCCCCCAGGAGTAGCAGCAAGGCAATCGTGGTGATCAAGCCGGGCTGAGCAGCGGCCAGTTCGGCCAGCCTGGTGGGATCGAGAACAGTTTCAAAATCTACTGAGCCAAAGGTGCGGTAAATCAGGAAAATGGCCGTCATCAGACCGAAGTCCCCAATTCGATTCACCACAAAGGCCTTGCGGGCCGCTGCTGCGGCTGAAGGTTTGTGATACCAATGGCCAATGAGCAGATAGGAGCAAAGCCCGACAGCTTCCCAGAAGATAAAGACTTCAATGAAGTTCCCCGCCAGTACAAGCATGTTCATGGAGAAGACGAACAGAGCCATCGCTCCAAAGAAGCGGGGATAGCCTTTGTCGCCATGCATGTAGCTCGATGCAAAAATCGCCACCAGCAGACTGACAAAGTTGACCATCACGAGCATGAGGGCTGTCATCGCGTCGGCTCGGAGCACGATATCGACAGTCAACCCGCCCACAGACATCCAGCGATAGACTTCAAAAATGTAAGCTTTATGGGCTGGCCCATGATGCTCACCGGTTGCTGAAGCAGGGTTTTCCGAAGCCATCAACGAGACGGGCTTTACCAGGCTTTCGCCAGATGTCTCGATGGGAGTTGTCTGGCTGTGAGCGGCGGGTGAATCGACGACTGAACCGGGAACGACGACGAAGAGGACATAGGCAGCCGCCACCAATGAAAGTGCCAGGGCGAGCACAACGGGCCGGTGGGCTGTTGTGCGGCGGACAACCTGAGCGACTGTGCCGCACCAGATGGCGGCAGCCAGAGGTGCAGCGGGAATCGTCGCCAGGGCGATGTCAGACCAGTTTGCCACAGCCTTACTTCCTTTATTTTTCGACTCGAAACCAGGCTTCGAGTGGACTCTGCAATCTGCTTTTATGAACACTGCCTGTGAATCGAGGCCCACTCTGTGGGTTAAACTCATCAGGCTCTATCTTGAGGTTAAACCCATCGGACTCATCTCAGTCGGGTCGATCGCTATGGACGACATAATGACCTGTGACCAGACAGACGCTTGGATTCGAATCTGTTCAGGCTTTGGCCCCCTTGCCACTCACCTGTGAATTTGACAATACGGGTGTCACGACATGGCCATCGGCACCAATCACTGGACGGCGGCCGGCGGGAACAAGTTTGGGAAGTGGTTCTGCAGGAGGTTCAATTTCACGCGATGCCGAATCGGCCATCGGTGGCATGAGTTCCTCTTCGCCCAAAGTCGTCCACAGCCGAATATCGAGCGAGCGGGTTCGCTGGTAGAGAGCCAGAATAATCGCGAGTGATAAACCAGCTTCACATGCCGCAATGGTCAGGACAAAAATTGTCAGCGCCTGACCGTCATGCTGGCCATGATACTGGCTGAACGCGGTCAGGTTGACGGAGACACCGTGAAGCATCAGTTCCGATGAGAGCATCATCAGGATCAGATTGCGGCGTGTGAGAAAGCCGATTGCACCCAGGCCGAAGAGCAAGGCACCCACGACAAGGTAATGGGAAGGATCAGGACTCATAAACTCCCCTGTGGACGGCGAGGTGCAATCGCAATGGCACCAATGGTAGCCACGAGTAGAACTGTTCCAGCGAGTTCGACTGCAAACAAGTAATCGGTGAAGAGCGACCGGCCCACGCCACCTGGCGAACCGAGATCATTTTCAACGGGCAGTGAAGAAACGTGAAGTGCCGTTCGATCGACTGAAAGTCTGGAAGACTCTGGCCCGAAAGTTTTTTCGATCCCCAGGAGCATCGTCCCCACAAGCAGGCAGCCAAGCACAGTGGCGAGGAAAGGTTGTTGAGGAATGCGATCGTAGCCTGATCCCTGCTCCTGCTGAGCCAGCATGATCACGAAGACGAAGGTGACGACGATGGCACCGGCATAGACGATGATCGTGACAGCCGCCAGGAATGGGGCTGAGTTGATAACAAACAGACCACAGACTCCCAGTGTGGCGACAGCAAACCACAAGGCGGCATAGACCGGATTTCGCTGAGTCGTCATCAGCAGGCCGCCCAGGACAGCCGTCCCGCCAGCCATGTAAAACAGGAGATCACGAACAATATCACCTGTCGGCTGTAGAAATACCCAACCTAGACCAGCCAATGTGACTGGCAGCAGGAGAAAGCCCGGAATCCCTGACTTGCGGCCAGTCGATGGAAACAACAGGAGAATGTTCGCCCCCAGCAGGACGAGCGTTACGATTAAAGCGATGTTCTCAGAAACCCAGTTCATAGACTGCATTCAAAGAGAAAGAGAAGTTCCGTCATTAAAACTGTGATGCAAGCATGAGCAAAGTTCTGCAAAGCGTTCCGGGAGTCCGACAGGCAAGGGACTTAGATCGAGTTCTGTGCCCCAGAGTATGTTCCTCCCGCTGCTCCCTCAAGTCATCCAAGGCAATTCATTCGCCAAATGAGAAGTTGATTCGAGAAATCAAAGGCGACTTGGCCATATTCAGCCCTGCTTAATCACATCGGTGGATACGGGTTCGGAGGCCTTGTCACCTTGGGGAATCTGGGTGGCAGGGCCCACTTGAGGTAAGGAGGTGAAGTCTGAAGCAGGGCCCAGGATACCACGATGAGTGCGGATGGGGTCTCGGGGGTTATCTTTGGTTTGATCAAAGACTTCGAGCAGCTTTTCTTTATTGAACTTCATTTCCTGGCGGGTCAGCCCCGTCAGATCGTAGATGTGGGTCAATTCGATGGAATCAACAGGGCAGGCTTCTTCGCACATTCCACAGTAAATGCACTTGAGTTCGTCAATGACGAAAGATTTGGGACGCTTGTCGCGGTCGGCCCAGAGTGGGTCATCTTTGGGAGCTTCTTCGGCGACAATATCAATGCAACGTGCAGGACAGGCGGTCGAGCACATCATGCAGGCGACGCATTTCACCCGGCCTTTGTCGTCGCGATTCAGGCGATGAACACCACGGTAATTCAGTGGCAGATCGGGCTTTTCCTCGGGGTATTGCTGTGTGACAGGTTTGAAATCGGTCACATGCCGCAAAGAATTCTTGAGGCCACTGAAAATGGCGGGCAGAAATGTCGATTCCCAGAATCCCATTTCTGGCTCTTCCATCCAGACGACATCGTCATTCGAGATCGGTGTGAGTTCTTCAGCCATGGGGCACCTGAAAAATGTCTGCCTGTGGTTATGAGCAGTTTGATGTCAAAAAAGGATTACTGCGGAAATTGAAAATTTGCCATCAGGAGTGAACGTGGACATAGCCTTCGGGCGATTCGCTGAAATCGACCGTCTGGTCGCTGACAATGAATTTCCCACTGGTGCCAATCAGACCTGCTGCCACGAAGATCGCCAGCGAACCTAACGGCAGTGTCCAGATGGGCCAGTCGAACTGTTTGGCAGTCATGACAACCAGAATGTTCATAGCAGCCATTGGAATCAGGCCCAGCCACGCCAGATTCATCAATTGATCGAAGCGGAAGCGGGGGATCGTCCAGCGGATAAACATGATCAGCAGAATGATCATCAGAACTTTTGTCAGCAGCACCACCACTTTGACCAGAGTTGCTCCCAGATACGCACTGTCGGCTTCCGCGATCAAAGGGAACTGCCAGCCACCGAAGAAGAGAATGGCAGTCAGGAAGCAGACGGTTATGATGTGTGCATATTCACCCAGGAAATAGAGGGCGAATTTCATCGAGCTGTATTCGGTATGAAAACCACCGACAAGTTCCTGCTCACATTCGGAAAGGTCGAAGGGGAGGCGATTGGTTTCGGCCAGAGCGGAGACGAAGAAGATCAGCAGTGCGAGTGGCTGTGTCCAGACATTCCAGCCGAGAACGCCCTGATTCGCCTGATGCATGAGAATATCGTTGAGACTCAAAGAACTGGTCATCAGCACGACACCAATGATCGACATCCCCAGAGGAATTTCATAGCTCACGACCTGAGCACTGGCCCGCATGGAGCCTAACGAACTGTACTTGTTGTTCGATGCCCAGCCGCCGAGAATCACTCCATAGACACCCAGGCTGCCCACACAAAAAATGTAAATCATCCCGATGTTGACATCGGGAGCGATGACAAACCGCATCCATGAAGGTGCCTGATCGACAGGTCCGAAGGGGACGATGGCAAAGCCGGCCATGGCAGTAAAGACGGCGATGCTGGGGCCCAGGATATAGAGCGTTTTGTTGACGTAACCGGGGATCACGTCTTCCTTGAGCAGGAATTTGGCACCATCAGCAATGGGCTGCAGCAGACCGGCCCAGCCGACACGGTTCGGGCCGTAGCGGTCCTGAATAAAGGCGGCCAGACGTCGCTCGACCAGGATCAGATAGGCAATTGTGCCCATCAACCCCCCGAAGGCCACACCAATCGTTATCAACGTGACGAGGAAGAATTCCCAACTCACGATCGGCTACCTCCTGTAACAGGAACTTGTGTCTCAGAGTCGGCTGCAGAGGCCGTCTCACCTGCCGATTTCAGGAAAATCCCTTCATCGCCCAGGTCACCCACAATCAATGCGGCCAGTGCAGGAATCTCACCAGCAATTTCCTGACGGATGGTGGGAGCGTGGAATATACCTGTCCGACCTGCCAGCTCAAAACAGATCCGCCCATCGGGCCAGGCATCGCCCGGCGAACGTAAGCCGCGATGAATGGCTTGTGCCAGACCTGCGTGATTGACGAATGTGCCATCACGCTCGGCCCACGAAGTGCCAGGCAACACAAATGTCGCCCAGGGAAGAGCGGGGGAATCGAGCAGATCCTGCACAATCACCAGTTTCGCCTTGGCCAGTGACTTGGCCTGCTCATCGGTGATCCAGCCTTCAGGGGATCCCGCAGTCAGATAGACCGCTTCGAGAGTTCCCTGAGAGACCTGCGCTAAAATCGAGTCGAGCGACTCGACTGTTCCTCCAAAGTGATGGAGTACCAGTTCCACACCAGCACGGTTCGGGGCTTTTTCGGCTCGAATGGTAAATTTGGGTTGAGGAGCGGCCTGCCCGCGCAGATCTTTCGGATACGAATCATCTGCACCCACAACGGGGGCGGGTGTCATCAACAACCTGGCGGCAGGTGAGAGAGACTTCAGATATTTGCAGAGTAGGTAAGCCTCTTCGACCGTCATGAAGGGAGTCAGCACGACCGCCAGTTTTTCAGGAGCCCTTTTGGCAGCTTCTGTGAGGGCCTGTCGCAAAGCAGGAAGAATTTGTGGCCAGGAAACGGGGGTGATCCCTGCAGGGAGCTTCTGCATGGGGAACTTCAGGCGATGCTCGGAGTGAATGTACTTCCAGCCGAAGCGACCTTCGTCGCACATGAACTCGCCCTGTGCGAGCGGGTTTGAGCGTGGCTTGAGTCGGTAGACGACATCTTTGTTCTGATCGACGCGAATGCTGCAACCTGTGCTGCAACCGGCGCAGACCGAGTTCTTCCCTTTCAGCCACCACACACGCTGCTCATAGAGAAAATCTTTGCTGCAGAGGGCACCGACAGGGCAGAGATCGACGACGTTGCCAGCCAGTTTGTTGTTGCAGGGCTTACCAGGGAAGATGTCGATTTCTTCGCCCGAGCCACGGCTGACAACCTGCAACTCAGCGGTGCCGGAGATTTCACGGGTGAATCGCACGCAGCGGGTACACATGATGCAGCGATCAGTGAAGAGAGTGATCTGATCGCCGATATAAGGCTTGTCTTTTTTCTGGTTTTTGGGCTCTGCCAGACGACTGTAAGCCCGGCCGTACTTGAAGCTGAAATCCTGTAGACCACATTCGCCAGCCTGATCACACACGGGGCAGTCGAGAGGATGATTCAGCAGCAGGTATTCGAGTGTCCCTCGCTGGGCGGCCTGCACCTTGGGGGAATTGGTGACGATCACAGTGCCATCTTTAACGGGAGTCTGGCAGCCGGGGACAACCTTGGGAACCATCGCGACGGTTCCATCGGGTTTTTTGTCACCAACTTCCACCAGGCACATACGGCAACTGGCGACGACTGACAAGCTGGGATGCCAGCAGTAGTGCGGGATTTCCACACCAGCTTTCTGAGCTGCCTGAATACAGTTCAGCCGTTCGTCTGGCTTGAGTTCGACAGGCTGATCGTTGACATAAACTGTGGGCATGTTAAGAAGCTTGTTTGAATAGGTGTAAGTAAAAAAGGGAAGAAGTAATGAAGGTAAGAAGCCAGAAAATGGGTTCAGAATCTAGATCAAGTTGCTGGCAATCGTCTGCCTGAAAGCAATGAGCATTCTTGAGACTTCATCTAAATTTGCCTGCATATTCCGGCAGTCACTTTCACTAATGTATCCCAGTTGTAATGCAATCTCCCAATGAGTATCGAGTTCTGCCAACGAACCAATCGCAATCTGCAGGAAATGAAGCATTGACCATACGCTTTTCCTTCCGAAATGTTCGCTGAAGCGGAAATTGATGCTCTTCGTATCTGACTTGTCAGTCCAAATTGCTCGTGTCGGGGAAACGCTTCGGTGATCTGATAACAAGCTTTCGCGATATCAATCGATTTTTTCCAAACGATCAAATCCCGATGATCACCGACAGCCATGGAGATTCTCCGCTCATCGTGCCAAGTCAACACTTGATTGGAAAATCTGACTTTTCACCTTCATCCCTTCCCCTCTTCTCCCCTCATCACAATTAGTGCGCCCCGATCAGTTCACATGGTTTAATTGTCGAGCGGCCGCTCTGGATGTACTCTTCGAATTCACTGCGGAATTTGCGGATGGCATTTTTCACAGGCCAGCCGGCACCATCGGCCAGACCGCAAATTGTTGTACCGGGCATCATCCCGATTCCACCAGAAACTTCCAACAACAGGTCGAGATCTTCCATCCGGCCCTGACCGCTGCGAATCCGATGCAGAATTCGCTGCATCCAGTTCGTCCCTTCCCGGCAAGGGGTGCATTGGCCGCACGATTCGTGAGCGAAGAAGCGGGCCGTGTTGTAGACCACATCGACCATACTGGTCTGATCATCAATCACCACGACGGCAGCAGTTCCAAGACCCAGGCAACCGACCTTTCCTGGACCGTTGAAATCGAGAGGAGTGTCGAGTTCGGAGGGAGCGAGAAAGCCCATGCTGATCCCACCCGGGACGACGGCTTTAATCCCGCGACCACCGGGAACACCACCACCATACTCTTGAATCAACTGACGAGCAGTGATCCCCAGCGGAACTTCGTAGCAGCCGGGCTTGTTGACATGGCCGGAGAGGCAGTAGAGCTTGGGACCATAGCTGCCGGCATCGCGAGGATTGTTCGGGTCAGGCGGTACGCCAATCGATTTGAACCAGTCGATGCCGCGCTTCAGAATTTGAGTCACGCAGGCCATGGTTTCGATGTTGTTGACGATCGTTGGCTTGCGGAAGAGGCCTTCGATGGCGGGGAAGGGTGGCTTGATCCGCGGCCAGGCTCGCTTGCCTTCCAGGCTTTCGATGAGGCCGGTTTCTTCACCGCAGATGTAGGCAGCCGCACCACGGTGCAGGCGGACATCCAGATCGAAGCCCGAGCCGAAGACGTTCTTCCCGAAGATCCCTTTTTCATAACATTCAGCAACAGCCTTTTGCAGGGCTCGCCAGGCGGCTCCGTATTCATAGCGGAGGTAGAGGTATGCCGTATTCGAACGGATGGCGTAGCAGCTGATGGCAATCCCTTCGAGGACCTGGTGAGGATCTTTTTCAAGCAGGATGCGATTATTAAATGTGCCGGGTTCGCTTTCGTCGCCGTTGACAGCGAGATAGATCGGGCCGGGATGATCTTTGGGGAGGAACGTCCATTTGAGGCCAGTGGGAAAGCCTGCGCCGCCGCGACCACGCAGGCCGGAATCTTTGACCAGAGTGGTGACTTCGACAGGCGTCATACCGAGCGCCTTTTTGAAGCTTTCGTATCCCCCATCGGCCAGATAGCTGTCGAGAGTATGACTCTGCTCTTTGTGGATGCGAGCCAGAAGGACAGGTTCATAGGTGGACATGGGAAAGCATCCGTGTATCGATAAAGGACAATATTTATTGAAGCGACTGGCGTTGTTTACTCGTGCGGAAGGTTCTGGATAGAGAGTTCTCGTTTGACCTGATTAGCAATCAATTCGTAGCAAGGCAGATTTTTGATTTCTTCGTCTGAGGGCCAGACATACACAATCTTTCCGTCCTGCCACGTACTGGCCGGAATTCCATGCAACCAGTTCTCGCGAACTGCTTCCTGAACTGCTTCAAAGACAACCTCATCAAAAATGTCGTGGGTATTTTCAGGGTAACGCTCAATCAAATCGATGTGATCTTGCATTGAAAAACTCTCGCCAGAGATGAGGTTCAAAAACTTCGATTTGTTGAGTTTGGATCCGCGCTATCAGTTTTTGAATACCAATGTTCCGGTTGTCATAAATTCGGCAACTATCCACAAGTGGTAGATAGATCTCGAATAGATTGTCTATCGTTCGAGAGTATCTACGCCTGACTGTTTCCTCAGGGATGTCGTGTCCTCCTTTGAGAACCCTTTGCCGAACTCGTTCCAAAGCGAGTTCAACCGAAGGGAGCCATAGGAAGAACAGTTCGATCCGATAACCTTTCTCTTTCAATTGCTGCAGCCGAACCGCATGTGTCCTGCTTGAGAGCGTGGATTCAAAGGCGAAACTCACGTGAGTCTTAGCCAATTCCTCCAGACGACTGAGCATCAGCCGACTGGCTTCAATATGAACTGTACGATCCGGTGCTTTTGATAATCCTTTCGCTATGACATCTGCATTCACAAATTCCTGAATGCTCAGAGCTGGCAGAATCTTCTCGGCGATTGTCGATTTTCCAGATCCATTCGGCCCGCCAAACACCACACATTTCGGTTGATCTGGCGGAACCATTGATCTGTTCCTTGACTATGCCCTTTGTGGCTAGGCCTTCAATTCATTAATCAGTTTGTCTGCTATTTCATGAGTGACATTGTGGACGCAGTCTTCATCGACCAGAACACAGGGAGCCCCATCGCAGACGCCAAGGCATTCCGCGAACTCGAGTGTGATCTTGCCATCCTCTGTAGTGCCGCCAGGCGTGACGTGGAGTTTCTCGCACATGTGAGCAAGCAATTCTTCGCCGCCGCGCAGACCACAACTGATGCTCCGACAAACCCACACGCGATGCTTGCCCAATGGATTCTCTTCCGTACGGAAGAATTGGTAGAACGTCATCGTGTCATGAACTTCGGAGGGGTGCAGTTCGAGAAGTTCTGCTATCTCTTCGATCGCACCCGTCGAAACATGGCGGAGTTCATCATGCACTAAATGCAGCGCTGGGAGAGTAACCGCCCGCTTGTTCGGGTATTTCGGAAACTCCGCAACAATGCGTGCCCGTAAATCATCCGAAAGTACCGTCATCGATCCAACTCCGCAGCAATGATATTCAAACTACCCAGAATGGCTGGCACATCGCTGAGCATATAGCCCGGCATCAGGTGCTGGAATGTCGCAAAGTGGATGAACGAGGGTGGCCGGCATCGAGCCCGATAGGCACGCGGTTCTCCATCGGCGACTATATAAAAACCCAATTCCCCATTGGGAGATTCCGTACAGGCGTAAAGTTCTTCCACCGGAACTTTGAAGCCGCGATTGGGCATAATCATCTCAAAGTGGTGGATCAAACCTTCAATACTTCGATAGACAGCGGGTTTGGAAGGCAGAACGGACTTCCCCTCCAACTCGACATTCACCGGGCCTGCGGGGATGTTTTCAATCGCCTGGTTAATAATTTTGATGCTCTCGAGCATTTCCTGCATACGGACTAAATAGCGGGCATAGCAATCGCCATTCTTGGAAGCGGCAATCTTGAAGTCGAGATCGGCATACGCCAGGTAGGGTTCATCTTTTCGCAGGTCCCGTACCACACCCGAAGCGCGGGCAATAGGGCCGGTGCAGCCCATGTTGATGGCATCTTCGCGGGAAAGAACACCCACACCTTTGACGCGATCCACAAAAATACGATTCTTCGTCAGCAGACGATCCACTTCGCTGTGAATCTTGGGGAAGTTCTTCGCGAATGAGCGAACCTTATCTGCCCATAAGTTATTCACGTCGAAAAGCACACCCCCTACGCGGGTGTAGCTCGTGTGAAAGCGCTGGCCTGAGGCGTATTCCACAATGTCGTAAATCAATTCCCGCTGCTGGAAGAAATACAGAAAGGCTGTGAATGCTCCCAGGTCCAGAGCGACAGCGCCCACACACAACAGGTGGTCATGCAGACGCATCAGCTCGGCCAGGATTGTTCGCAGATAGGTACAGCGGGGAGTGATCTCGATGCCGAGCAGCTTTTCGACCGTATGGTGCCAGGCAATTTCATTCGCCAGAGGCGAGATGTAATTCATGCGGTCAACAATGGTGACATACTGATTGAAATCGAGTGACTCCCCCAGTTTCTCAAAACCACTGTGGAGATAACCAATATCGGGTTCGGCCTTAACGACCTTTTCCCCATCGAGCGTCAGAACCAGTCGGAGCGTGGTGTGAGTGGCTGGATGCTGAGGGCCGAAGTTCAGCGTCCATAGATATTCAGAATTCGCCGCTTCGGCATGTGATGAGGCCGACCCGCCAGCCGCATTGCGGGACGTCGCCGGGTGGAGCGAAGAGGCAACAACGGGCATGGTCAACCTTCAATGAGTGAAGTTTCGCGGATCAGGTATGAAACAGGTTCGATGGTTTTGATCAATATCACCGGCAAGTCGTCAGGTGGCTGGCAGCGGGTGGTTAACTTTCGGCTCTGGTGATCACCGGGAAGTTATGTCGTTCTCCACGCCCTTTGAGTGGGTAATCTTTGCGGAGTGCGTGGCTTTCAAACTCTGGTGGGCAAAGGATTCGCTGCAGATTCGGGTGGCCGGTAAAGTGAATACCAAACAGGTCATAAACTTCGCGTTCCGTCCAGTCTGCAGTTTTCCAGTGGCGGTACATGGAGGGCAAAGTGGGTGATGGATCATTCACGAAAGTTTTGACGACAAGCCGCTCTCGAGTTTTGGTGTTCACCACGACATAGATGACACCGTAGCGATCTGTGGCCCCGGGGTATTCCAGGTAATCACAGCAGGTGACATCACTGAGCATGTCGAACCCCAGGTGATGTTTGAGGTGAGACATAAGATCATCGAGTTGAGCTGCCGGGACGATCAGGCGTGTGTTGTCTCGGAAAGATTCCGATTTCAGGACACCGCCCAAATGCTCATTGAGTGCTGCGAAGTCCACCGAAACCTACCCTTCTCAATGACGACTTTCCGAACAACTGTCGAGATTCATTTGGATTTGAAACTTCAGCGTCTGCTTTAATTTCAGATAGACGCTACTGTGCTGAACAGAAAACCAATCTGCTCGATTTCTTTGGATTAAGCAGACCCCTCAAGAGCTGGATTCCCCCTTTTCAACGATGCGGGGAGCTCCAGCGGAGTGAGCTGCATCTGACCTTCTCGAATCCGGATAATCTCATCGGCATCGAACGGAGCGGGGCCCGTTGGTCGAGTTCGATACTGGAATTCCGTCCCCTGCATGGTTCCAGTCTTCTGCACCAGATCCTGAATCTGCATGATCCCGGCAATCAACTGTTCCGGGCGTGGTGGGCAGCCAGGAACATAAAGATCGACCGGAATAAAGCGGTCAATTCCCTGCACGACAGCATAAGTATCGAAAACTCCACCCGTACAGGCACAGGCCCCCATCGAAATGCACCACTTGGGTTCGGGCATTTGCAGCCAGATGCGTTGCAGAACAGGCATCATCTTCATAGCGACGCGACCAGCGACAATCATCAGGTCGCACTGGCGGGGCGAAAATCGCATGACTTCTGCACCGAAGCGAGCCAGGTCATGCCGGGATGAGGCGGTGGCCATCAGCTCAATCCCACAACAGGCTGTGGCAAAAGGCATCGGCCAGAGACTGTTCTTTCTTGCCCAGCTTGAAGCAGCATTGAGCGTGGTGAGAAAGACGTTATCAGGCAAGCCCTTTTGCGGATTCACAAAAGGGGCTGAGGAACCTGGTGTTGCCGAGGCTCCACCTGATCCTGGGGGTTGAGCTATCGCCATTTGAACACACCCTTTCGCCAGGCGTAGATGTAGGCAATTGCCAGAGTACCAAAGAAGACGAGCATGACGCCGTAAACTGTCGAGGAAAGCTCCGCAGGAACTCCGCCATCACCCTTGTAAGCAGCCACCGCCCAGGGGTACATGAACAAAAGCTCAACATCGAAGATCAGAAAAAGAATCGCGACCAGATAAAATTTCACATCGAAGGGCTGGCGGGCATCTCCCACAGGATCCATGCCCGATTCGTAAGGCATCTGCTTAACGGCCGTTTTTTTGGTGGGCCCGATAATGTGAGTCAGAATCAGATTCGTGATCACGAACCCGACCAGCACTCCGGTATAGATCAGAACTGCGAATAAGCCGTCCATTTCCATCCATTCTGAAGACCGTGAATTGATCTATTCCGAGGTCAATAGTGCAGAGAAATCGAGAATGCCAAGCCGTGTTTTTGAAATCCTCGATTCAACTGCAGAGATTCATCCGATCAAGGTCTTGCGTGTCATTAACCTGTTAATTTGCAGTGAGTTCGCGCAATCTCAGTGAGCTTCAAGTTGTCCAGCGGATTCTAGTTGGAATCTCCAGTAACTTCAACCACCTGTGAGCGTAGCGTCTGAGAGGACGTGCCAGAAGATCAATCATTTTCAGGCATTTGCATGCGTCAATGGGCCGGTTCCTGTCGAATTTGTTGGCCAATCGCAGCTCTGTTGCTCAATTGAGCGAGTCGTTTCCCGCTTTGCTTAGGGAACCACGATTCCCCTCAGGAGTACGGCTGGAGAGTTCCATTTGTGATCAACACCTCGTGGAATCAACGCCTGAGCGGGAAATCTTGGTGGCGGAAGCCTTTGACGGCGGTTTCGATTGCAGTTGAATTGGTGTTCAGCCAGACTGTTCGTGAGAAGGCCTGCCCGGTGGTGGGTGACAAATGGTTCCGTTGAAATTCCTGCAGATGGTGGATGACCCACGCCATGATATCACCCCGCGTTTGTGTCTTGCGTGCCCCGGGAACAAATTGCGATCAGGAAACGGCCCACGCATTTGAGATTTGCGGTGGCGAGCCCGAAGTGCTGCACCTCAATCGAATTCTGGAAAACCCGGGGCGACTCAAGGATTACCAGATCCTCTGTATTCCCGGTGGTTTCAGTTATGGCGATGACATTGGCTCGGGAGTGATCTTTGCCAGCCAGCTCAAAACCGCTCTACGCGAAGAAATCGGAGAATTTCTGGCCGGTGACAAGTTGGCACTGGGAATCTGCAATGGCTTTCAAACACTTTTGAAAGCGGGCGTACTTCCCGATGGTGACGCAGGCTGGAATCAGCCAGTTGCTGGCAATCAGCCGGCCAAAGCGACGCTCACCTGGAATGAAAATGGTCGCTACACCGCCCGCTGGGTAAGGCTCAAAGTGACCTCCACAAACTCAATCTTCCTGCGCGGCATTGATGAAATCGACCTGCCGATGGCTCATGCCGAGGGTCGGATTGCCGTTCGGGATGCAGCAGTGCTGACTGAGTGGGAAACACGCCAGCAAATGGCACTGGCTTACATTCCCTGGCGCAAGTACCACAACCCGGATCAGGTGACTGTACTCACCGCTCAGGCTGGTGGCGCGATCGAAACCCGGCGGGGAACTTCGGCTTTGATGGAACAGGCCAACCCTAATGGTTCAATCGCGGATCTGGCTGGGCTCTGTGATCCCACCGGGCGTGTGCTGGGATTAATGCCGCACCCCGAGCGATTTCTCTTCGCGACTCAACATCCGAACTGGACTCGCATGAATCTCGCGGGGGATGGAGCCGGCAAGCAGATCTTTCAGAACGCGATCGATTACTTTGCATGATCGTCTTCCCGGCAATCGTTCGGAAGTCGAGAGTTTCCCTTAGGACCACCCGTCCCAAACGCAGGCGAGCAAAATTCTCCTTCTCCCGTTCCGACGGGAGAAGGCCGGGATGAAGGTAAGATCGAACGCATTGGGCGTGCGATCAACGTGCCGCTTCATCTCAGAATGCTCTCCCATGCAGACGCTGATGAGGGTTTCAAAGGAGGCTCTCGTTGGTCGGGATATGTCTCGCATATCCTATTTCTCCGACTTCATGGTACATAACCTGCACGAAGTTGTTCTGTGGTCATTTTTTTATTGGTAATTGCCGAACAATCGCTGTGTCGTGGAGAGTAAAGACTGTCAGAAACGTGAGGCTCAGGTGCAGAAATGAGCATGTTCTCGACAATCACTGCTCGGCAATCAGGCATCAAAAACCTGGAATCTGCGTTCGTTCTGCCTGCGTTTCTCACGTTTGCGGTGGTGGGCTTGGTGCTTTTGTTCAATTTGAGCTGCTTACCCGCAGCGGCATTTGCTCAAGAAAGCCAACCCGCTGAACAGGAGCGCGAGCTCTCGAATGCGAATGTGCCGGTTAGCTCCGCACCAGAAAGTTCTGTACTGGCGACGCTGGCCCGGCAGCTTCGCCCGGAGATCTCACCAGCCACCACACGTCAGTTGCGAGAACTGACCAATGCTCTGCGCACTGGAAATCGAGAGTTGTCGATTGTGATTGCCGACCGGGTGCTGGCCATCGATCCCAAAGCAGTCACGACAACTTCCGAAAACAGCTCGACTTTTCACGCTGTCTGGCGGCTCCGGCGAGAGTGGTACAGTCAGTTGTTGCCGTATCAACAGCAGAAGTTGTTGAAAGATTTCCAACTTGCGGCCGATCTGGCTTATCGCGAGTTGCCTTTAGATGAATCGCGGGGAGAACGACTGCTGCTATTTTGTCTGCAGTTTGACTTATCGGCCGCTGGGATCAAGGCATGGGAAGAACTGGCTGCCAGGGCTCGTGACCGCGGTCAGGCTGAGCTGGCGGCTTCGATTTACTTTGACTTGTCTCAGCATCCACTACTAATGATCGAAGACGTGGCCCGGCGAACGCAACTGACGCGAGCCCGTGGAGTGCTGAATGAACAGCCGAGCTTTGCAGCTCGATCAGGGCAGCGAGAACGTCGAGGCCATGCGCTGCGTCTCTTGAAAGAGCGCCTCAGCGACGAGATCTGGCCTGCACAAAAATCTGAGCAGAAAGTTCCCTCGCACATCGAGACAGTTCCCGATCAGACTGCGGTCATGAGCAGGAAGGTGATTTCTGAAGGCTCTCAACAGACTTTCTTATGGGAAAATCGAACGGCTCAAGTCCGGCATTACCTGCGATCCCGCGGGATCGCTACAGTCTCGATTTTGCAGCCCCTGATCACGGAAGATCTGGTGATCACACGCGATCCACTCAAGTTTGTGGCAAGAGATCGACGGACTGAAAAAACTGTCTGGACTCTGCCGGCACCATTGATCCGGAATGAAACCTGGGAACGTGGAGCGTTATCACTCCAGGATTGGCAAGCAATCGTGGGGCTGGAAAACTCGCAGACGATCTATGCCCAGATGACTCCGGATGATGATCGACTCTATCTGATTGACCGCATTCCTTCACGCACAGATGGTCGCCCTGCTCATCGACTGCTTAGTGCAGTGGAGATGACGACTGGTAAAGTCCTCTGGCGTCTGGGAAGCCAGAGCAGTGGTTCGACATATCCCTTCAGCGAGACCATGTTTCTGGGCCCTCCACTGCTGATTGACGATCAGCTCCTCTTTCTGACGGAGAAAAACCAGAATCTCGGGTTGTATGCGGTGGATCGGGAGCATGGGCGGTTGGAGTGGTCGCTGGGTTTAGGTCAACTTTCCCAATCGCCGGCTGTTCATCCCGTGCTGCAAAGAAGTGCTGTCGCGATGGTCTGGGATGGCACGAACTGCATTGTCACCACCGGCGTGGGCGAAGTGATTTCGATCCATCTGGCTTCGCGATCAATCGACTGGCGAGCTTCGCTGCCCATTCATACTCCGACCAGCCCATTTCAGCGGGCCGATCTTCCGCCGGGATATCTACCAGATGAATGGTGGCGAAGTTGGCGTGAAGCCAGGCTGCTCCTCTCGAACAATGTGTTAATTGGTACTTCACCAGAATCCAATCAATTGTCGGCCTGGTCCCTGAATGGACGACAGCTCTGGTCGAAGACGGTTCCCGATGGAGTTCTCGTGGCTGGTGTGACGAAAACCGGGCTGGATCAACAGTGTGTGATCGTGGTGACATCGCAGGGAATCAGGGCTTATCGGCTCCATAACGGAGAGCTGATGTGGAATCGCTCCTCGCTGCTGGCCACAAATCCGGGAACGAATAGCTGGTGGCTTTCCGGTCGCCCTGTCCTGCTGCAGTGGACTGATCTACAGGCATGGCTTCTGGCACCGCTGACGAACGGTCAGAAACTTCTGATATCGGCCACTACGGGAGAAGTTCGTGCTGTTTTTCCTGCAGAAAGCAACCAGGAATCAGCCACAGCGCTATTCGTTAAAGATCAGGAGTTGTGGTCGATCAGCCCGCAAGGATTGACTGTCGAACCTCGACCTGCCTTAGTATTCACTGCCAGAGAAAGTAGAGCCACTCAATGGTCGCGAGCAGTGGCTCAAGGTGACTTTCAAACAGGGTGGGAGATTCTTCAGCAACTGGCCGATGAAGACTTGCCTTCCCAACTGGGGCCATTGGCTCTGAAAGAGGCCATTGAACTTTTGCAACAGAAATTGTGCTGGGGAGATTTTACCACCCATCCACAAGAATTCAGAGAGGTTACCCGCAGACTCAGCGAACTGCTGGCGACGGCACCTGATCAGCATCTTCCGCTGCGGATTGAACTGGCCGGGTACTGGCTGGCATGCGATCTTCCTCAAGAGGCTCTCGCGACTTTAAAGTCGATCTCACTTCTGCAACTTCGTGAGGCGGATGCTCTGGAATCTTCCGGAGTGATGACGGAAAAATCTTTCCCGGGCCAACCACCCGCTATGAAAAATCCTTGGGGGCCTGTGATTACAGGCAGCGGGCCAGTGATTTCAGATAGCGGGCCTGTGTTATCCGGCGATAGGCCAGTGCAGGGCATCATCGATGGTGATGGGCGACGCGGGTTCATCGATGAGCGTGGGCAGAAGAGTTTTCTCACGTCAGGTCTGCAGGTCAGGCCTTCCCGCAGGGCTTTGGCAGTGGCCATGCGAGCTTATCACCAGACCACCAGAGGTCGAGAAGCCAGTGCAATTCGTGGAGAACCCATCGATTGGCCGGGATGGACTCACACGTTTGCTGATTGGTGCCAGTGCGATTCGTTCGATGCAGCCGACTTCTGGGTGGGGACAGCACTGGGAAGCTATCTGCAAAACCACCGGCTGACTTCAGATCAATCTCTCGCTGGAACAAAAGCTGCTGCGGACGTTGATCACTTGCAGAGCGAACTGGCTGCTCTGGCCATGATTGAGCGATTGCAGATAACTCCCGCAATCTCGGCCACGAAGGCGGAAGCGCCACTGACTTCCGTCTGGAACCAGCTCGTCGACGACTGGAGAAAGCGTGGCCTGCTGGAGGATGCCCATGCCGCCGAGATCTTGAAGCACCGATCATTGGCACGTCTGGCGACGAAAAGTTCTCGCAAGCCCGATTTGACTTTGCCAAAGAAAGTCGAGCCTGTCTCGGGTGTTCCTCAAGTCACTCGTGAAGGTTTTGTGCTCCCTTCCATTCGAGAGCGGAATGAAGAGGTCTATCAGTTTCCCATACCGGCGACCTCCTGGCCGGGACTGGTCGCTGACCGTCTCGATATCTCGTTAGCCCGCCCGGGGACGGCCATTCGCTTTGCCGGAGAGCATGTGGAATCGCCCTGGATTTATGGTCTGAAGCAACAGGAAGAGGATGAAATTCCCCTCTTAAGGCAGGCATGGACACTTCATCAGGCGACGGGAGTGGGTCGTCTGTTGATTTTGCAGGTAGGTGCCGAGGTGATGGCCATTCAACCGCTGAATGCGGCCGGTGAGCCTCAGCCTCGCAAGTTATGGTCATACGAACTGGCGAGTGAGAGTCGGCATCCGCTCGATCAGTGGGTGCCGGCAGCACAGGCGCGTCGTCATCTGGCAGATCCGGTTTCGTTTGGTGTGGCCGATCCCTACGGGAATCTGATTGGTCAGGCAAAACTGATCACCCCGGAATTGACCGCCTGGATTCGCGGTGCAGTGCTGGAAGTGATCGATACAGCGACCGGTTTACCGCGCTGGTCGCGTGCCGACATTCCTGCCCTGTCATTACTGGCGGGAGATTCGGACACCATCGTGCTGATCGATGTCGCTCGCGAATGGATTTATCGACTCGATGCACTGGATGGCACAGTGCTGGAGAAACAGGCGATGCAAGGCCGTTTTCCTGCACAGGCGACGTCGAAGAGGCGTCAATTGAGCAGCACAACGATTATGGGAGAAGTTCCCCGGGGCTGGTGGATCGAAGGCCGCTATCTCTTTGAAGAACGGGTGGAAACCCTTCAGCAACCCATACCTGAACAACCCATACCTGAAGGAGCAATGGCTCAGTCTTTGCCGGCCATACGCTATCAATTGATCTGCCATGATCTGGTGACGGGAGAGAATGTCTGGGTGCATGCAGCCTCACAGATCTGCTATGCGTTTCCGCTCGATGCATGGACGATGGGTTTGATCCGCCGCACAGATTTATCGGGAGGAGGTGAACTGTTATTGCTCGATCAGCAGGCAGGGATGGCGATGGCACCTGCGATAGCCATCAGCTTGCCGGAAAAAGTGAGCCGGATAGTGGCCACTTTCGACAAGGATCGATTTTATGTCGGGGCTTCAAATGGCAGCCAGATGCGGCTGGAAGCTCCTTCGCTGCAGCTTAGGAATGGTTATCGACAACCTTATCTGGCGGGTGAGATGACTGCGATTGATCGAAAAACAGGCCGGGTCATGTGGCGGGTGGACGTCGATCAGGAGCCCTGGCCACTGGATGTATCGCGGGCTTACCCGGTGATTGTCCGCTGCTGGACAACTCCCGAAACAGCGGGGAGTCGCGGGGCTGTGGGACACCAGAGAATTCACTGGGCGACGACAGGCGAGATGGCAGCGGCTGATGATGCGCTGTTTCTCAATGGTTATGTAACCATCGAGGCTGGCGAAGGAGATGAGCTGATTCTTCGTCGCGAGTTCTATTCGACGCGGATCCTGCCCCCCCGCACGAAGTGACCAGCGGCTGGCTATGACAGCTGCTGTTTGCGTAAGGATTCCATCCCCACAAGATTGTGGTATCCTGCCCGAGCCTCTGGTACGAATGACGAGTTAACATCATGCGTTGAACGTCACTCGGCCATACCTATCTAACGCTACAAGGCACACAGGTGTTGTTTCGCATGGCAGGGCGTATGAGTTCCTGAGAACGGAGGCATGCCATTGATTCTGCTCCTGTGAAGAATGAGAACCTCTCCTGGGCGAAAAGTGTGACAATACACCGTCTGCTTCAACCGCTTGGCCCTCTGGCGGGAATTGTACTGGCTGGCTTGTTGTTTGCGATAAGTGCCACCTGGAGAGAATGCCTCGCCTACGTGCAGGTGTGGGTGGCTCCGATGTTGTGGTTGGGGCTGACAATTGTCGTCTGGAGGTCGATTCGACGAATTGACCCGTGGAATACAATTCGTGGCGCGAAATCGCATCTTGGGCGTCACGAAGACATGCTTGCCCAGGGCAGCAAGCATGGCACGCAGCAAAGCACGCAAGGGTCGCTTGCGGCATGGCAAAAAGCTGTCGCCACGTGGGTCTTGCCCATGCTGGTCCCTGCCATCGTGACGACCATCCTTTTAATACCACTGGCCGAGGCCTGGGTGAGACCGTCGCCTCATGGCAGTCTGATTGGTGGCATCCTGCCGTGGAGTGATGCCTCGGGCTATTACCAGGGGGCGGTCGAACTTCTTCAGGGAGAAAAGATCAGCTCGTGGCCGAGCCGGAGGCCTGTGAATTCGGCCTGGCTGGCTGTGCGCTATTCATTAGGCGGTTCGTGGGAAAGTGCGATTCTGCTGCAGACCATATTGCTGGCGTTGAGCTGGTGTGTCATGGATCGAACATTTCAGATGGCAGGATTTCATTTCGGTGTGCGCTATGCCAGTTTTGTGATGATCGAACGTTTTGCATTTGAATCGACTCCCACCATGCTGTCGGAGCCGCTGGGATTAGTGCTGGCGATGCTGGCAATCCCGTGGATTGTGCCGGCTGTGCAAGCGGGATTGAAACCCGGTTCGATGGGCGTCTGTTATGCCATCGGGAGTGGCATCCTGGCACTGGGATTGTCGGCTCGTCCCGGGGCAATGTTTGTGCTGGTTGGTCAGGCCTTGTGGCCGCTGGTCTTGCTTTTTCCGGGATGGTCATGGCTGAGAAGCCGACTGAAAGTGGGCGTGGGGAAGCACACCCTGCATCGTCATGAGGCGGGGCTCTCTGTGCCGCATGGGGCGCATCCTGCCACTGTGACTCATGAGAGTTCGAAACCAGGAGCATTGGTGATGATTGGCACCAGTGCGGGAGCGTTGCTGGCGATGCTGATGGCGTTATCGATTCAACCCATGCTCAACGGCTGGTATGGGCCCGGTTATTCGGTTGGTCAGGGAAGTTTTGCACATACGTGGTATGGGCTGGTGACTGGTCAGCCGGGATGGAATCGAGTCCTGATCGAGCATCCTGAAATCCGGGAACTGCCGGA
>JAIXUU010000156.1 GCA_027483405.1 Planctomyces sp.
CAGATGATGAATGTACTTGATGACCTGATCTGCCAGCGACACCTTGCCTACTTCAGTATGAATCCCCGTCCGGGCAAACGTTTCGGGAGAGAATCGTCGCAGATGTTCGGCCATGAACTGCCGATTGTTCGCAACAGCTCTGCAGGCTGCCAGAGCATCAATCGCTTCCATCCCGGGTAAGGCATTGAAGGCCGATTCATCGTAGGCACAGATCAGCGGGTTGGGCATGGCCGCGATCCGCTTCATGCGATAGGTACCAATCAGATCGCTATCGTAGATGTGTGTCGCAATCTGCTGCAGGCTCCAGGTCCCTGGGACTGGTATTGCCTGCAGATCGGCTGCGGTTAATCCATCGAAGGCCGCGATCAGTTTCGCACCACCAGCGACATAGGCTTCAATCTGTGCAGAGGTAATCATCGTTTCCATAGTTGATTTCCCACTCATGAATGAGCATGCCAGAACAAACAATTCGCAGGTCAGGTTGAGGCTGGAGGACGGCTCAAGGTTCAGTTTTTCAGGCGGACAGGGAGGAAGATTTTGGCTTCGCCGGGGGAATTGAGGTCGTGCCGTTCGAAGAGCGGACCTTCGCGATTGGTGAGCGATTCCTGCCGGGCCAGCCATTGTGGAAACGTGTCCGCATGCTGCAGGCAGACGGGTTTGACTTCGATTGCCGAACTGGAGACTGCCGGCTCCACGGGTTCTGCACCAGCTTGTTGTGACATGACGACTGAGGTCCCCCTCGAGTAGGCCCACTTGGCCATTCCCTGAGGGATCGGCGTCTCAGCATCGACCTCGGCACCAATCAGAATTTTCTTCTCAGTCACAACTTCTGACTCGCTGGCGCTGACTGACCAGGCGAGGCAGATCACGCGATCCGTCTGCTGGCCCGGAATTCTTCGGAGCAATTGCTTCGAGAGAAACTCGCGCAGGGCACTTTGAAGCTGAGATTCGAGTGCGCTGGGTTCGGCTGGGGCCGCGATTTCGTAGCCCAGCAGCCAGACGGTTGGCAGCCGCACCAACTGCCACTGGAAGTGCTGATCGCTCCCCTCAGGAAGCGTCACTTCTCCGTAAAGCTCAGGCAGAGGACTGGCTTCAAGGAGCTCTTCCTCCAGCAGTTCACCTTCCGCCTGTTCAGCGGCAGAGGAATCGGCAGAGGCAGGGGATTGAGTTCGCGCAGGTCGCTTCATTAGGGCTCTTCCAGAAAATCAATGTCTGGTGGAGCGTATCCGAGTTGACATGTTTTGGCGACTGAGCGACTTGATCTGAGGCTCTTGTTTGGAAGATACCTCAGCGATCAATCAGTCATTCCTGCTGGATCGTGTTGTATTGGCTGAGTTTGACCGCCCCAAACGATTCTTCTGCCATCTGAACACAAAAGTATTCCGAAACACTTCGTGTATGCCCGGTGTTGGAATGGCAAATCACGGCTCGATGACGACTTCTGAGCCCTTGACGAGAAAATCGTAGACTTCGATCGCGTCGTCGTTTTGCAGGCGAATGCAGCCTCTCGAAGCGGCTTTGCCAATGCTTTCGGGCTCAATGGTGCCGTGAATTCCGTAGCTGTTGCCCAGATCAAGCCAGCGTGGGCCTAAGGGATTGCGTGGGTCTTTCCCTTCAATCACCCGGCCTTCAGGGTCGGTGTATTGAGGATCCGCAATCTTTTCGAGCACAGCAAGTTTCCCTTGTGGTGACGATCGATCTTTCCCGATGCCGACGCTGTACTTCTTGACGAAATAGCTCTGCAGGTGAATGGTGAGTTCAAATCGCGATAACGAGACATGAGCCGAGAAGGGGCCACGAATCACTTTCAGCTTCTTACCGGCTTGCAGTCGCCTGGGGTCAATGCGATTAAGCCGGGCGAGGTACTCCCACGAGAGCTTGTGCTCGCTGGCAATTTTTCGAAGCTGATCGCCAGGCTGAATGGTATAAGCCGGGACAAAATGGGGTTCGGCTTGCTCAAAGATCACCTGCGCTGTGGCTTCGATTCGCTGTTGAAAAAAAGGCCTGCTCGCCGGTTCGCTCCAATAAAGCTGTGAGAGCTTCTTATGGGCTTTGAGTGTCTCACCCGCCTTCAGCAAAGCATCGACCTCTGCCAGAGACGTTGTCAGGCTGTCAGGAATCTGTCCTGTGGGATCTTCGGCTGGCGGTTGAAAACTGACCTGCTGCACTAATGAGCTGGACAGCTGGTCGCGACTGAGAGGTTTTCGCTGATATCGTCTGGGAATTTCATTGAGATCGCCGGGCATCGCCTCTTGGGCCAGAGCCAGTCGCGAATCCGTTGGTGGCTCATGTTCAACCGAGGCTGTCATAAGGGGGGCAGCCTCAGGAATGGCCTGAGCCGCAGTGGGAACGTGGGATAAACTTGCGAAAGGGGGTATCGCTTCAGCCTGAGGAAGTGGTTTGTACGGGACGGGTGTCTCAGGTGGAGTTTCGGCACCGATTAATTCGCCGGTAGGAACGAAGCCCCATTCGACGAGCGTGCCCGGCTTTGCGAACTGCCAGGCGGCCCAACCACTGGTGAGGATAAATCCGCAACTCAGCCCCCAGAAGGCCAGTGCCTGGATCAAACGGATATGTTTCCATGGGCTCACAAACCGACCTCCCTGTCAGTTCCCGGGATTTTCTCATCGGCCCCGCACTGAATCAAACTTGCACAGAAATAGCCGAAAAGGCGATCCGCCTCCAGACGAATTTTCAACGGAGAAAATGCATGGCGTCCGGTTAAACCACCTGCTCCTGGCGGTATGGCCCGTAATGATAATACTTGGGGCGCGAATCGAAGCGGACATGCAGCCAGGCGACGCCGGCACCGGCCGTATTCAACCAGACGGGGGCTGCCCCCACCTTTCGCA
>JAIXUU010000004.1 GCA_027483405.1 Planctomyces sp.
ATCAAAAAGATCTCTTGTGAAACAGGCCCCGCTATGAAAGAGATTGCGACCAACGCCACGAACGACACCTTCCGACATAATCCATGCCTTGGTAGGTTTATAGAATTTCTTTCGCTCGTCCATGCGTTCGATAGATGAGGATATCCTCCACGGAAGATAGAGGTCGTCATCATCCCAGACGAACAGGATGTCGTGTGAGCACAGTGCGGCACATGCATTTCGCTTTTCCCCGACAGTACGAAATCGCTTTGAAACGTTGACCACTTTGACATGCGGATGTTCAAAAACGAGTGTCTGCTCTGGAAGATCATTTAGTATCACAAGCTCCTTAATTCCTTGATAGTCCTGAATTAAGAATGAATGAATTGCCTCTTCGAGGAGTCGGGGCCGACCATAGGTAAGGCACATTGCACTGACTGGCGGATGCCCTTTCACAGATCTCTCCTTGAAACAATGAATGGTCTGATCGCTGATGGTCTTTTTTTTCTACCCGGATTTGGATTCAAGTTACTTCTGTCAGGCATGGATGGGACGAATCAGGCAGATCACTCTTGGTATCCAGAAGATTGACAAGTCGGGATTGAGAGTGGTGGTTTGATGCATAAATTGCCAATCTCCACCATAAAACGAGCCCCATTCTCCTAGATTGCAAGTCCTTGGATGTACGAACATCGGTGTTCCTACATTCCCAAATCTCACCTCTCGCTGTTTCCACAGTACTTGCCCATCCGGTAACTGCATTTGAAAAAAATAGAGCCCTCGCCCTCTCTCCGAGATCAATTCCCTTATTGCCGATATGGAATCTGGTTGAAAACAGTCGTCATCATCGAGGTGAGCAATGTAATCGCCAGTGGCATATTTCAGAGCAAGATTACGGGGAGTATGCCCCCAGTCTCGGTGAGGTCCTTCAGGAATAAACATCAGTTGACAAGGAAGCGAATAATTTAGCCAAAGCTGACACAGGTTCCTTGGAATCGGACCGTCGCACACCAAAAGTATCTGATCTCCGGCCTGCCATTTCTGTTTCTCCAAACTCTGGAGTGTTCGAACTACCGAAGGTCTTCCCACGGTCGTAATAATAATTGTCAATCGAGGATCCAATCGGGGAGCCTTCCGACGTGAACAGATAAGGTGGTCGAAGCTATTAAGAGAGAAACTATATGTACCCCAATCCCTGTAGTAGAGTAACTGGAACTCGCTCCACATGACCTATGGGTTTTTCATGAAGATGGTCGTAAGAAGAACTCATGCATTCTTTATCCCAGTGTGGATACAAATGATCGAGGATGGAGCGGTCTTGAAACGGAGCGGCGACTTCGAAATCCCAAAACAATAATGTTTTGGTTGGAAAAATCCAATTGATTGGAAACTCTACCCATGAGGCGGGACCAGTAAATGTGTGAATCGAGGCTCCCCTGAAAAAACCACGAAAGACGTCCAAGAAAGGCCATTTCCAGGGGTATCCAGGAATTGAGAGTCCTTCTATCGGGAACAGCTTGATACCACCCCACCAGGGATGCCAATCGAAACTTCCCGAAAACTCCGTGGCAAAACAATCTGTCAGCTGCTGGATGTGGCAATCCGCGATCACTACATCCAGATCATCATCCCAGGGAATTGCCCCTTGGTGTCTTACGGCTCCGAGCAATGATCCATACATCAGCCAATACTCGATGCCCAATTGTCTGCATGTTGAATGAAAGGACATCAGCAGTTGTTTAGCCATCGCTTTGGCATCTGCACTCCACCGATTACCGAAGGTCGTTGCGATGGAATGTGAGATCGAATTGTTCATGGTGAGGTCTCCAGGTATCCGTGTCACGGCGTCATTTCGAGACAGAGTGTTCACTGACAATGCGTTCGATGATGAGTGTAGTGTCTACCTCTGGTGTCCGGCCGAGTTCTCGAAAGATGCCTAGGCGACGAGCCACTTGGCAGTAGCCGAACTGGTCGTCACCTTGGCAGTGGAGGGCGATTTGATGCGTTCGGTAGAACACTTCATCGTACTCCAGTTGCGCCGCGAATACATGCGATACCATCGGGAGTGCTCGGACGATCTCTATACGCTGCTCAAAGGGAATCATCGGTTGTCGTTTGTACTGTCGGACCACTTCATCGGGGTGAATCCCTACAACCAGGCGGTCGCCCAGGGAAGCAGCTCTTTGAAGAAGGCGCAGATGACCGATATGGAACAGGTCGAACACTCCGATGGTAAGTACAGTACCGAAGGGCATGTGGCTCTCCATGTGCTTTTCTCGATTTAAGCATCGCGGTATTGTTGCTGTCGGCAATCAGATGATGTACCAGTTCGCTCCGTCGCTGATAACAGTGACGCGCTCATACTGTGCCGTCAGCACGACAGACCCGTTCCCATCAATGCTTTGAGATCCGGTGGTTGCCAATGTAATTGCGTTGGAGCCGCCATTGAGACGTTTGATGGTGTACTGCCTTCCCGAAACTCCGACCGAAGTGGGGAGTGTCAAAGTAAGTGCGCCGGAAGTCGAATCTGCCAGTATGACGCAATCAGTCGCAGAAATGCTATAAGAGCTAGTCTTTAAAACCAGTGCAGTGGCGAATGATCCACTGACTTGGAGTGTAGAGTATGGCGTTGATGTAGCAACTCCCACACGACCGGAAGCATCGATCGACAATCGATCAACACTCTGGGTCGTTCCCGTCCCGCTACGATTGGCATTGCCGATCGAAAATAGCCCGGCATCTTGCCGAAAATAGGCGAAAGGACGAGAACTGTCACTGGCGTTACTGTCCTCAAGTTCTAGATGGTTGAGGCCCGCGCCGACGGTTGAGATCCGACAAGGCGTACTAGCCGATTGTCCCGCATCGACATGCAACAGCCTTGCAGGTGTTGACGTGCCAATTCCGACATTGCCGAATATGGAGCCACCCAGGACATGCAGGTGCCAAGGGTCATAAGTTGCTGTTGAATGATACAGAGCCAATCGCTGTACACGAAAATTTGTTGGTAAAGGGGTTGGAACAGTCAATGTAACACGAATCTTGGCCACATCAAACTGCCCGTCAGGCGGTGCAAATCTGGGACTGACCCAGGCACCGAAGCCAGGAGCTTGCGCGACGTCCTCATCAAAAACAGTCCCATAGCTTGTTGAGCTGGCCTTACATTCGATTTTGATGTGCGTTGGATTTCCAGAACTATTACTGCTTCGAAATGTAATACCTAAGGCGTAGTACTGATTACCATTCGGCTGCACTGGTTTTGTGCTACTATCAACTTCAATGACGACAGTCGCCGGTGATGCGCCTGTGGAGTACTGAACATAAGATGAGTCGTCAACAAATAGACTTGATGCCACTCCGCTGGTAGGTGCGGGCGAGATCGTGATGCTAGCCCCTTTCTTGTCACGAATCGCGAATTCATCCTGGTAATCAAAAGTCCATCCTAAATCAAAATTGCCGTTTCTTGGAAACCAGTAGTTATAGATTTGAGCATTCTGATTAGGTGTGCTCTGAGAAAAACCCGCGTTCAACCCAGTTGTGGAGAGTTGGCGACTCCCTAAATTGAGATTTTCTGTCGCTCCTGTGTATGGTACCCCATCACCTGTAAGCATTACTTGTTTCCATACAGCACTTCCGGGGGTAGAGTCCAAGCAAAGAAAGAGTTTCGGAGGTGAAACATCAGTGCGAAGCCAAAGAGAGCCTGGAAAAAAATTCTCGCTGCTGTCTTGGGCTCCACCAGGATCTGTTGTCTGTCCATAGACACTTTTTGGCTGCCATTCGACTAAAGATTTGAGATTTTCCTGGATGGCAAGTCCACCGTCAGCGACGGGTGGGGGTGAAAGTACATCAAGGCCTCTATAATTTGTAAGTGTTGGCATCGGAATGTTCCTAGGGTTAGGAATGATAGGAAACTGAAGGTACCGAAGTTTAAGTCGACCAATCAATTCGTTGTTTTAATCATAGGTTTTGAAAGAGAACTGTGCCGAAGGTATCGGTCCCGTCGAAGAAGAAGGAGTATCGATCCTTCTTTCCCGCTCCCGTCGAGAGAACCGGTGCCGAGCCCCCAACCCATTTAATTCCTGCGTTCCACGTGAGCGTGCGGGCCGTCGTGTCCTGTGTGAAAATCACGTTCAGGGTCTCCCCAGCGTTCATTGATGGAATACCCATCGTGATGTTCGACAAAGGGGTCAGCTTTTGCTCCAGGCCATTTGCGGTCGATAGCGTGACGTTTGCGGCAGAAGTTACCGACGGAAGCCCCGGCTTGCCGAGGCGGCGGGCTGTTCCGGAACTGTCGGCGATGGTCAGATTCTGGCCGATCTGCTGGATTGTCAATTGACCCGCGGCAGCCGTGGCCGTGGCCGAATCTGCTGCGAGCTGAAGCCCTTTGGCGAGGTTTGTGGGCCGGGTTGGGCTGCCAAAGAGGACTGGTCCGTTGAAATAGCTGAAATCCGTGGCGCCTTCAATGTATACCCCCCATCGATTCACCGTGTATGCCGTCGGCCAAGCAGCGGCGCGGAAGTGAAATGCATCGGTAATTGTCCCCGCAGACATCGAAGGGATCGCATAATACGAACACGCCTGTGTCACCGTAGCCGCCGATTGCGATCGTACCACAGCCTGATACGCATAGATCGCTGCTACAAGTTTCGTGGCATCCGGGCCACCGGTTGTCAAACCGCAATCGGTGTATGTGCCGACGAGCGCCGACGAAAGGTTAACGTTTACTGGCATAAATGAGTAAGTTATTGTTCCGAAGGCTCCCGAGGATCGATCCGAAACGTCGTTGACAGTCGTGGTGAAGGTGGCTGTGCGTAAATTCGCAGTTGAGTTTGTGTTCGCAATATTGAAGGGTACAGCAGCCGCAATCGTAGGGTTGCCCCAAACTCCATCGCCGTTGGTGATGGCAATTTGATTGGCCGTTCCCGTCAGCGTGCGGCCCATGATTGCCGATGGGGCTGATGTCCCATTCTGTGCATAGAGTAGAGAACCATTTCGGAAAATGGTTCCTGCTGCAGAAGCGCCTGTGACTGGTCCACCGTTGTCGTATAGCGCAATTCCCTTGGTAAGTCCGGTAGGTTTTGTCGTTCCGCCAAACATGACCGGGCCATTGAAGAATCCCCAATCGTTGGCACCCAGGGCGTAGACACTCCAGCCATTGGTGACTCCCGTAACTTGCTGGGGGTCAATGTAAATTCCAATCGCGCTTCCGACGGTTCCGCTATTTGCGATCGCTACCCCGCTCGCCCGAAAGTGGAAGATATTTGGGATGTTTCCACCTCCCTGGGATCTTGTCGTCGAGAAGTAGTTGACGACACCAGAAAGCGTTTTCCCTGTTCCCGCACCTCCCGCCGTATTTCCACTATCAGCATAGAACGTGTAAAGAGTTCCGAGGAAATTGATGTTTGACTGCAACTGCGCACCAGAGCTATTAACTAGAACGCTTGCACCGTCATCCGTCAGTTTGTTGATGACTACACCTGTGCTGAGGCAGCGGTAATTCTGCTTTGTGTCGTTCACTGATGACTCAAGGGTCATGCGATTAGTGAGCAGTGGCGTTCTACCGAGGCCAACCTGGGGCCCATCTGCCGCATCGGATTCGCTTGTGAACTGGATGGTGTTGTTGGTTCCAGTTACATGCAATCTCGCCGCACCAGCCTGGTACTTCATCATTCGAAACGTGTCCAGATCGGCAGAACGAGCGATAATCTCGGCGTCCGAGCTGGCAGTGGTGGATGTGTTTTCGACAACGAGTGCTGCCGGAGCACCAGGCTTGCTGGCGGAAAAATGCCCAACGAAAGAAGGCGTACCCGCTGAGCCCGCCCGGAAGTTTCCGTCGACTACGGTATCTCCTGCCACCTGGAGTTTGGCAATCGGCGTAGCGGTACCAACGCCCACGCCACCGGTGCCATTGGGCATCAGGGGGAGGTGGCCGTTGCTGGTGGTGACAAGCTGCTGGCCGGAGACATTGAGGTTACCCCCGAGGGCAGGGGAGGGGTCTTGGGCGATGGCCAGGAGGATGGGCTTCCAGACCGCTGCGCCTGTGGAGGAGTCTATGCACACGAAGAGCTTGGGTGGGGTGACGTCCACCCGTAGCCAGACCGAGCCGGGGTAAAAACTGTCGGTCACGTCATCGGAAGGGGTGGGATCCGAGGTCTCGCTGTAGACGCTCTTTGGCTGCCAGTCGACCAGGTGCTTGAAGTTGTCCTGGATCGCGTCGCCGCCGCTGGCCACGGGAGCCGGATCGAGCACTTGAAGACCACGGTAATCCGTCAAACTCGCCATTCTCGCCTCCAATTCCTATTCGTGCCAGTGGGCAGCCCACATTTAAACATACTGATGCACCATCGCCACATCGAGCACTTCGCCCGCACTGAAGCGAACACAAACGCCCGTCAAGAATCTCACAGTCATTGCGTCTCGCAACGATTTTTCTTAGCCATGACCTCAAATCCGATAGCGGCAAAGTGGCACTGGTGACAAATACTAAAACGGCACCAGTGACTCCTCCGGCACACTTCCCCGATGGTGACAATGTACGATTTGATACTTTTCTTTGGGAATAGCTGTATTCGCCGAAAGGCTATTAAAAATCCCCTCGAGTCAATAGTCTAGCATGAGTTAACGATTTATTGATGCCTACAGAAGCAATATCCGCCATGTACAAAAACATCTGCCATCCCTATTTGGAGGTGTAATAGCCATATGTCTGATCAACAAAATCAGAGCCGATTAATAGTGGCACCCCACTGTCGATGGAACAGATGCGGTAAACGACCTGCTCAACATTCGGAGAAGCAGGCGGACGCTCACCCACTCCGAATTGCAGCTTCACCAGTCCGATTGGCTATGAACCAGCTATCAAAGAAACACCCTCTAACGATGGAGCCTCCAGCGCCAGAAGCACACAGGTAGCTCGCCGACGAGCAACCTATGCAACTCAGAGGACGCCGCATTTCATTCGATTCAATAGGCAAATCCAGCCGCGGGCCGCTCGACGGCGGCGATGGGACACGTTTCATACCGGCACGATTATTAGCGTTACTTTTTAAATTTATCCCAATAGCCAGGTGGCAATGTCATGTCAATATGAACTGAAACATGCTTTCGGTCGTTTGGGCAAAACATTCCGTAAGGAACTTTTAATTTCTGCACGATTTCATCGTTGAGGGCCACAGTCAATGCTGCCCCACAGTTGGGACAGACGAGTGTTTCACCTCGTTCAATCAGCCGCAACATAAAACTCATCCCTAACGACGGATCATAGACTATATTTTTCTCGCTCATTTTATACACCCTTTCAGTATCCAGCGATTCGGAGTATTAGAGAATCGGAAGGTAAGTGTGGATAAAGTTTTTGAACATCCCTTGCAAGCTCACCCATTTCGGTTCGTGAGGGGACACGCCCATTCTCAAAAATAAATTGTTCAACAAATGCCCTGTACTCACTACTTTGAGTGTCCAAAGGAAGTCTTTTCATGTGATCTAACGCGTGCCTTGCCTCGTGAGCGAAAGTTCCAGCCGCATCGGCAGCATCGCTTTGTGCACGCCCAAATATGGTGATTTTTCCGGGCAATGGATATGGTTCATAGCCACCACCCATTACGAGTCCTCCTTCAAGATGACTCAATGGACCAAAGTCTATATATGCATCTATTCCATATTTTGAGATTTGGCGATACAGAGACGCAAGTCGCGGATTATTGGCAATCTCACTTCCAATCTCAGCCATAAGCTTTTCAGAATATGCCTCAAGACCATCAAAATCAAATCGACGAATCTCAGCAATAGTGGAAGGAGAGATCTTCATAATCTTTGTTGCTTGCTGCGTCATCCAGTCAAGGAATGGCTTGGCGAAATCGTCAAGCTTCTGAATTCCTTGCTTGATACCGGGAATTTTCCCGGCAAACGGCAATAGATTGAGAAGCGTCGAAAATCCAATATTCCCGTTCCAGATGTCGCGGATGCCGTCAAAGATACTCTTGATGGCACCAATGGCGACATAAGTCCCACCAACGGCCCCCCGCACGGCCCCAGTGGCGATGCTGACAACCGCACAATTGATGGCCCCCAACCATCCACCTAAGAAAGCCGCCCAGTTGCCTTTGTATTCATTGACTCCCTGACCGTAGAGATATTCTCTCAAGTCATCAGAAGTTCCAAAGGTCAGGATTGAGGCACACTGTTGACCGAACCGATCCGCAAAATCAAAGGCTGCTTGTTCAGCCGTACTATTTTGATAAGGGCAGCCCGGTTCAACTTCAGGTGTTGGCTCTTGCGTGGACTCTGGAATTGGTTCTTGAGGTGGAGGAGGTGGTGTTGGAGCAGGCGGTGGGGGCGGTGCGGGGGCAGGGGGTGTTGCAGGCGATTGAGGTGCCGGTCGCGAGATATCCTTATCGACGGGAATTCCTGCGGCCATGTAGAGTGTACTTTCCGCACAGCTTCCTCCAAACAGATTTCCAAAGGCATCGGCTCCTGTGTCAACCTGCCGCTTACGGGCATCGCTGATAGCGATCCTCAACTCCTGCTTCTCGGCTTCCGAGATCTCAAACTGTTCAATTCCATATACAATCCGACTACCATATTTATTACTAATGGCAGTAATCTCGGGATGACGTTGCATGACGGGATGTAATCGCGTGTTACCAAGTGTGCACTTTGTTTTTCCGGCCGGTAGGAACCCTGTTGACTCCAACCCGCTGGGATCTGTTTGATTGATCGGATCATTAGTCACATAGCGGTAGAAGTTGCTGTCACCCGCAGCGAGACCGAGTGGGTCTTCGGAAGTGAACCGTGCTGCCTGGGGGTCGTAGTCACGGGCACGAAGGTTCGCTAAGCCGGTTTCTTCATCCTGACGGTAGCCTTGCTCGCCGATCCAGGTGTAAGGATTCTCGGTGGAGCCGGTTTGTGCCAACGCCTTGCCGAACGCTTCATAGCTGTATTCATCAGTCAGTGTGCCCGTCCCGTCACTCAGTGAGCGGGTACTGCCGATGGCATCGAACTGATAGAACGAGGTGTCTGCATCCTGGGTACGGCTCAGCACCATCCCATAACCGCCGGGTTGAGCAGTATTCTCGGCCAGCACCACATTG
>JAIXUU010000122.1 GCA_027483405.1 Planctomyces sp.
CTGGCTTTGGTGCTGAAGAAAGTTCAGCCACGGTTCCCGCAAAAAGCCCTGAAGCCCAACTATGTCGAGCATGCACTCCGCGCCTGGACAATCCACGCGAAATTCAAAGACCCGGAGGTAATGAGTGGCGAACAGATGAAGGAGTTTCTCACGAATCATGGGCAGTTTCTGGCCTCGTGGGGTGAGAAAATTGAGCCGATTCTGGAAGATCGACAGACGGGTGTCGCCATTCGCTGGGGGAAGGAGCAATGTGCCTCAGTCCATCATGATCATTGGCTGGCATCGCTGACGGAAGCGGGCGTTTCGCTCCATGAACCGGTCTTTCTGCCTGGTGGGAAGCAGCGAAACATTGGCGATGTCCTGCGGCAATCGATGCTCGATTTCCGCGTCGATGAAATTGAAGTCGAGTGGTCGGCCATGGCCTTTGGCCTGTGGCTCGCCCCGCAGCGTGAGTGGGTGAACAATCAGGGGCGGCAAATCAATTTTGATCTTCTGGCTGAGCGACTGGTTCGCGGACATCAGCGGTTTGGCGTCTGTACCGGAACTCATCGCGTCTATTCACTGATGCTCCTGATTCGACTGGATGATGAATATCACATTCTTTCTCCTGCCGGGCGGGATGTCGCGTGGAAGCATCTGGAGTTTATTCGGGATCAGATTACGGTCTCTCAGTTTGAAGATGGGCACTGGCCATCAAACTGGTCGGATGGGGCACTGGCTTTGAAAGATCCGGTCGAAGACGAACTCTATAAGAAGGTGATTGCCACGGGCCATCATCTCGAATGGCTCGCTATTGCTCCGAAAGAACTGCACCCACCGCGTGAACAGATTTTGAAGGCCGCCGATTGGGTGATCAGCACGACGACTGCACAGACTCCCGAACAGATTCTGGGAACGTACACCTTCTTCAGCCATGTCGGGAATGCCCTGGCCTTGTGGAGGAACACGCGACCGAACATCTTTTTTGAAGCGTGGGAAGCTCGGGAAAGTGCTGGAGGAAAGTAATTGGGTGTTTGGCATTCGGTGTTTGTCGTTTGAGATTTGAAGCCTGATATTGGAAAAACATCGTCTGACTTCCCATATCAAACACCAAAAACCCAACACCAACGATCAACTCTCGGGAATCTCTCATGCAGGTCGTGATTACTGCTGTTGGCCCGGATAATGTCGGCTTAGCCGATCCCATCGTGCATTACGTCACGGGGGCGGGGGCGAACATTCATGAGATCCAGATGTTCGACCACGATGCCGAGAAACAGTTCTCGATGCACCTGCGGATTGAATGGCCGGGTGTCCCCTCCTCAGTGGCTCAACTTCGATCGGCGATGGATCAGATTGGGGCATTGAAGTCGTTAGCCATTCGTGTGTGGAGCCGGGATGAGCATGCCCGCCTGCCGCGACTGGCCATCTGCACGACCTATCGGCCCGAACCGGCTTTAGCCATTCTCCGGGCGATTCGCGATGGTCGGCTGAAGGCCGAAGCAGCCGTCATGCTGGGCAACCGCGAGGCTTGCCGGGGTGTGGCGGAACAGTTCGAAGTTCCGTTTGTGAACATCGGCAATGCCAAAGGCGAGCCGGACGACAGCCAGTTTGTGCGTGTGCTCGATGATGCGGATGTCGATTATGTGCTCCTGGCCCGTTACATGCGGGTGTTGCCGCCGAATGTCTGCTGGCAGTTTGCCGGGCGGATTATCAATCTGCATCATGGCCTGTTGCCTCCCTTCCCGGGGTTTCATCCCTACGAAGATGCCTATGCCCGGCGGATGCTGACCTTTGGTGCGACAGTCCACTTTATTGTTCCAGAGCTTGATGCCGGGAATCAGATCATTCACCAGAGTACGTTCACCGTGCCACCGGGAACACCTTTGGCCGATATCAAGCGGCAAGGCGAAACCGATCATGAGCCACAATGCCTGCTCGAAGGAGTGCGGCGGGTGGTTGATCGTGAAGTGGAGTTGCATTTCCAGAGAGTCATTCGCCGGAAGGCAGATTGACCAGCGACATCCACAAGGCTTGCTTGGGAAATTGCATGAGTCCCTATCGCTCGATCCAGATGGGGTATTGTAAATACTTCTGATCGAAGTAAGGGCTCTTTTCGTAGAACCACTGCAGGCGGGCTGTCGCATCTTTGGCAAATGCGGGATCACTGGCAAGGCGAGCCTCGAACTCGGCTCTCAGTGCCGAGTTTTCCTTCAGAAGCTTTTCAGCGAGCGGCGCGATGGCATAACCTTCGATGTACTCCGTTCGCTGCAGGATCTCATTGAAGAATCCCCAAGCGGCTAAAGAATCGATGTGTGCAGGCTCGAGCAGTGCGATGGCGAGATTGCCGAGAGGCTGATCAGTACTGATCTTCAAGGTGCCTGCAGGAAGAACACGCTTTTGAGACTCAATTTTGACTTGAGTGGTCATTGTCTGGCGACCTTCATTGGGCCTGGGGGCGACGACCGGATTCAACAGGCGATACGATTCCAGTTCGAGCGCGACTGATTCCTGAAGTGGTTCCATGACAATCCCGTGCGATTTGATGACCTCAATGACTTCTTGTGATGTGACGGGAATGTAATAGGCCTTAGGGCGAAGAATCTGTACTCCGGGCTTAGTGACGCGATGCACTTTGAGTTGCGGCATGGTGATGGGTTTTCCCAGCCAGCGCACTTCGTTTTTCCCGGAAGCTTGTGAAAAGTACTCTTCGGAAGCGATGCCCAGAAACTCCATGGTAAACAGCGTATCGGCAGGTTCACTCCAGTTCATGCCGATCATCTCAGGTCGATAAGCACGATCCTGCTTCATCGCTGATTGAAGCGAGGTGGCATTCTTTCCGGCCAACTCCAGAGAAGCTTCCAGAAGAATGTAAGTACCAAGCACACGCTGACGGAAAGGCTTCAGTGAATGGTTTTCGATAAGGATGGTCGGGAGATGGATCAAGTCTCCGTAGCCCGTCGAGAACCGGGGATTGTAAGGGACATCGACAATTCCTTTGTCGAGATCACTTTTATCGAGTGCAAAAACCAGAGGCCCCGGGATATGACCAGCCGCTTTCAAACTTTTATCGAGGCCCGGGCGATAGAATTTATCGAGCCATTTCGCAATCTGTGGCGACCAGGCAAATGATTCGCGGTGACCGTGAAATC
>JAIXUU010000212.1 GCA_027483405.1 Planctomyces sp.
ACGGTCTTCGCTGTCCTTATTGGCCCCGATATTCGCGCCAACAATACCCGGCCGATGCGCGCGGGCCCGCAAGCGGTTCACAAAATGCATCAGGCCATCATTATTAAAGCACATGCGATTGATGACGGCCTGATCTTCGACCAGGCGGAAAAGGCGCGGCTTTGGATTACCAGACTGCGGGCGCGGCGTGACGGTGCCGCATTCGACAAAGACAAAGCCTGCTGCCAACATCGCGTCGGGCACCTCGGCATTCTTATCAAAGCCAGCCGCAAGCCCGATCCGGTTCGGCAAGGTCAGACCTGCAAGTTGCACGGCGTCTTCCGGACGGTCTGGCTTGGCCTTTGGGCCAAAGCCTGCCTTCAGACCAGCAATGGTGGCTTGATGGGCGGTCTCAGCGGGCAGCGCTCGTAACGCTTCAGTGGCCTTGGCATAAAAATCGATCATGGGAAGCTCACAGGAAGGTCATGGCTGCCGTCAGCAAGCAGCGGCAAGTCGATCACTTCTTGCACGGCAGACATGGGAATGGGGCCATAAATGTGCGGGAACAAGGCACCACCGCGCGAAGCCTCCCACACCACGGTTTCGCCCAAAGCTGACAAATCAATCTTGGCCAAGATCAAATCAGGTTGGTCTTTGAACCACATCGTCAAGGTCGCACGCACTTGATCCAAAGCGGACAGATGGATGAAGCCATCGGTTACATCCAGCGCAGAGCCGGTATAGACGCCAGCGCTTTGAGCCATGGCCCAAGCGCTGCGTGTTTCAATCTTATAAGCAAGTGAATCCATGGCCGTGACTTAATGGCAAAACCGGCAGAGTCGACCCCTGCCCGTCATTTTCAGGCTAACAATGGCAGGCTAGGCTGCTTCCAATAAGCTTTGGAACACGAGCGCACCATCTGCGCTACCCAGTTCGGCTTCAAATGCGCGGTCTGGGTGGGGCATCATGCCAAGGATGCGCCCGGTGGGATCCACGATCCCGGCAATGCGCCGCAGCGAGCCATTGACCTCTTCCTTGTAGCGGAAGGCGACGCGGTTTTCTTGCTCAAGCTCATTGAGTACCGCGTCCTCGGCAAAATAATTGCCTTCGCCATTGCCGACAGTCATGACCGCATCGGTGCGATTGCCAAAGGCGCGGGTGAAAGGGGTGGCCACATTGGTGACTTCTAGGGCCACAGATTTGCAGACATATTTCAGGCTGGCATTGCGCAGTAAAGCGCCGGGTAGAAGGCCCGTTTCACACAAGACTTGGAAGCCGTTGCAAATGCCCAACACAGGCACGCCAGCCTTTGCCGCATCCACCACAGCGCGGGTGACCGGCGACAAAGCCGCCATCGCACCACAACGCAGATAATCACCATAGGAAAAGCCACCGGGCAAAACGATCAAGTCTAGGCCATCTGGCAGGCTCGTCTCTTTATGCCAAACCATGGAGACTTGCGCATCGACGGAGCGCTCCAAAGCGACTTTGCAATCGCGGTCACAATTCGATCCGGGGTAGATGATGACGGCAGCTTTCATAGGTTCGACCTACGCGGTTTTGCCCTTAAGGTGAAGTCCACTGGGCCACCTCCTGCAGCCATTGTGCAACCGCCCTGCAGAAAAAAGCGTATGGAGAAGCAAGAATAGGTTAGGAGTGGCCATGATTTCGCGCAGAAGCCTCGTAATTGGAAGTGCGGCCCTGATGACCCTTACCCCGCCAGACTTAGAAGCCGCCCCTGGGAAGTCGCCACAGGCGGTGTGGGATGAGCTGTTGGGTCGTTATGTGCGCCCTGATTCTACCGGCTTGAACCGGGTCGATTATGCGGCTTGGAAGGCTAATGCGGCCGATATGCGCGCGCTTGATTCTGTCGTGGCCGGGCTTGCAGCGATCAAGATTTCAGCCCTGCCGAAGGCAAGCCAATTTGCCACCTGGGCCAATCTATATAACGCCATCACCATTCAAGTCGTGCTGGCGCGCTTCCCCGTCAAATCCATTCGCGACATCAAGCCAAGCCTGTTGGCCATGGGGCCGTGGAAAGAACCGCGCGTGCGGGTGGAGGGCAAGCAACTCTCGCTCGACGATATTGAACATGGGATATTGCGCAAACAATGGCGCGATCCGCGTGTGCATTATTCCGTCAATTGCGCCTCAATCGGCTGCCCCAACCTCGGCCGACGCGGTTGGCGGGCAGAGAGCTTGGACGCCGATCTCGATGCCGCCGCTCGCGCCTTCATCAATTCTCCGCGCGGGGTTCGCGTTGTTGGACCGCAAAAGCTGCGCGTCTCTTCCATTTATCAATGGTTCAAAGTTGATTTTGGGAATAATGAGGCTGGAATTCTCACCCATTTACGCCGTTACGCGGCACCAACCCTCTTGGCCCAAATGAATAATGCCCGCAGTGTCGGCGACGATTATGATTGGTCCATCAATGCGACGTCAGGGTCTTAAACATGCAAGCCATCAAACGTTTCGGCCCTTTGGTGGTCATCGCCTTGGGTCTGATCCTCGCCATTTCGATGGGCTGGCACAAATATCTGTCTTTTGACGTCTTGGCCAAGCAGAGCGAAGTCTTACGTGATTTGGTGACA
>JAIXUU010000006.1 GCA_027483405.1 Planctomyces sp.
ATAGCAACGTCGAATGTGGTGCATTCCGCTGGCGCTGCATGCACCCTGCGAAGAGTTGCAAACAATACGGAAATTCCCACGCCCTTCGGCAGACCTCAGGGACGTGCCACCCGTTATGGGATGTCGTCTTGACTGCGGCAGGCGAGAGCCTGCCCTACGGCATGCACCTTACATAAGGCAGCGATGTTTAGAAGCGAATACCAAAGCGGGCCATGAAGGTGTCGGAGAGATCGAAGTTGGGTGTGCCGTACTTGAAATCGACTTGACGTCCCAGGACAGCACCGACTTCGATGAATTTTTCGTAATAGCAGTGATCGCTCCGTACACCCAGCATGACGCGCCAATCAGTAAACTGGATCTGCTCGGCGATATCTGGCCCCTGCATCTGGATCTGATAGCTTTCTGCGTAGAAGCCACCGGAGACATAGAGCCAGTGGCTCCCATTGAGGAAATTCCCCATGAAGTAACTGATTTTGCCTCGGGGGAAGAGCACCTGGAACTCCCAGCGGTCATTGGGCAACCAGATCACACCGCCGTATGGCAACAGAAAGTTATCCACACGATCCCAGTAGGTGACACCACCGACAATGGTGAATGTGGGGGAGGCCTGATAGACCAGAGCGGCAGTACCATCCCAGTTGAAGGCATCAGAGTCGAGGCTGGCAGCCAGGTCGGTGTTGATCGAAGGATTGAAGCCCACGCGCACACCCCAGCCATTGACCGGGACGGTATCGAGTTGCATGTCGAGACCAAAGCGATAGACCTCACCAGGCAGATTGGGAGAAAGTGGACCATCCCAGAATCGCATGCCAAACTGCGGGGCAATGGAGAACAGGCCGCCGCGTCCGATGATTGTGTTGTAGCGCAATTCACTGTCGATTTCGAAGATCTGCATATCGCCGCTGGCATTCCCCCCAGTTGCATTCGCGGGAGCGAGCCACCCCAGTTCAAGGCTGGGAATCCATCCGGTACGGAAAGGTTGCGGGCCATTGACACCAAAGACCTGGGAACCTCCGAAAGTATTCATTGAATCGGGAACCGCATTCCCTGGATATTGCAGAAAAGGATCCTGATAACCTCCTTGCGGGGCCAGATAAGGGGCCTGATCTGTGGGAACCTGATATTGAGGAGACGCCCCAGCCGGTGGAGCCCCTAAGGAAGGGTTGTAAGGTTGCTCAAACGTGGGAGAAGGAGATTGCGCTCGAATGGCCTGTTCGAATTCTTCCGAGCGATTGTAGCCAATCAGAGAAGATGTCTGCTGATTCGGATAGGTAAAGCGTGGCCCGTGTGGCAGGAAGCTCTGGGCGTGAGCCGGAACATCATGGGCGAGGCAACAGGTGCATGCCAGAACCACACCCACCAATCTCCAGGCGAATGAAGAGAGTTGGCGTGTGCCCGAAAGCATGTAGTAGTCAGGAGATCCATCCATGGCAAAGCTCCAGCAGCCACAATTCCTGCCAGTCATATTCACTCGCATGATCCTCATGGCGGGTGGACTGGCAATTAATCCGTCACTCACGAACCATCGAGCGGGAACAGTTCGCACGAAGGCCCTTGAGAGCTGGTCAGTGGCCGCGGTGAGAATGTTGGGGAAATCGGCAATTTCGTCAACATCATTTCCGGCAAGGATTGCCGATGGCAGAATATGTGCATTTCGATAAGGAGCAAAGTGGAAGCGAGCCGGGCTGAGAATTCATCACAGCAACCTGACGATCTGCCAGTGGAGGGAAAGAGTTCTCGTTCGTCGAGGGCCATTGCACTGCTGGTGGCGGCGTGCTTTTTTATGGAGCATCTGGACAGTACGGTGATCGCTACGGCGTTGCCTCAAATGGCCATCTCGTTTGGCGAAAACCCTGTCGATCTGAACATGGGGTTGTCGGCTTACCTTTTTGCCCTGGCGATTTTTATTCCGCTCAGTGGCTGGCTGGCGGAACGACTGGGAGCGAGACGGGTCTTTGCGACGGCAATCGTCGTTTTCACTCTGGCATCGGTGCTGTGCGGGTTCAGTCAGAGTTTGTGGCAATTTACCTGTGCGCGTGTCCTGCAGGGGCTGGGTGGAGCGATGATGGTGCCCGTCGGCCGCGCGGTGGTGCTGCAGGCGACATCGAAGCAGGATCTGTTGCGTTCCATTGCCTATCTCACCTGGCCTGCGCTGTTTGGCCCATTAATCGGGCCTCCCCTGGGCGGGCTGATCACGACATATGCTTCGTGGCCGTGGATCTTTTACTTGAATGTCCCCTTGGGAGTGGTGGCCTTCGCGCTGACCTTGCGAATCATCCCGCCCATTCCCAGTGAGCATCAGCACCCCTTTGATGTTGTTGGCTTCTGCCTGTGCGGTCTGGCGTCGTCCTGTCTGTTGTATGGCATGGAGTTGATTGGCCAGCCAGGTGAGAACTGGAGTCTGGCTGTTTCTTTGCTGATTGGCAGTCTGTTGGCGGGGAGTCTCATGATTGTCCATCTGCTGAGAACACCTCATCCACTGTTTGATCTCCGGGTCTTCTGGTATCCCACGTTTCAGGTGACGATGCTGGGGGGAGGATTGTTCCGCATGGTGGTGGGATCGACGAGTTTTCTGTTTCCACAACTGTTTCAAGTGGGGTTTGGTTACAGCGCAGCAAAGTCGGGATTTTTAATGCTCGCCATTTTCGCGGGAAATCTGGGGATGAAACCTGCGACGACATTCATGCTCCGGCGTTATGGGATCCGGCGCGTCTTGATCGTAAACGGCTTGATTTGTGCTGCGACACTCTGGGCCTGCACGGCAATCCAGGCCCAGACCCCGATCATGCTGATCATGGCGATTCTGTTCGCCGGCGGGCTGTCGCGTTCGATGCAGTTTACCTGCCTGAATACGCTGGCTTTTTCAGATATCCCACCGACTTTAACCGGACAGGCCAATGTCATTTTCAGCCTGGGGCGGCAACTGCATATCGGCGTGGGGATCGCTGCCGCAGCTCTGTCACTCCGGCTTTCGTCACTCTGGACGGGATCGTCGATCGATCTGTCAACCGCCGTTCCCTCACTGATCGACTTCCAGATCACACTCGGGTTGATTGGTGGGATGGTGGTAATTTCGACGATCGACAGTTGGCGACTCGCTCACAATGCAGCGGCAGAAGTGACCGGCCATCGGATCTGACGGCTCGCCCCACACATGCGGGCTCGCCAAATACATTCGAGTTCTCCTCATCCCAACCTTCTCCCGTCAGAACGGGAGAAGGAGCAAAAACCTCGCCCGCCTCCTGTACCACCGGGTTCCAGACACCTCTTCTCCAGCCGGTAATTGACAAAGCACACGACCAGCGTTGTCCCTCAGAGACAGCCGCGCAAGCAGGTATGCTTGCAGTGCACAGCCAGACTGCGGAAGATATCGCCAACCGATTTTCACGTCGCGATCAATTGACCTTCAGCAGCAGGTGCCACTTATGGATTTGCGGGAATACATTCGCAGCATTCCAGACTTCCCCAAACCCGGAATCCTGTTTCGCGATATCACCCCCCTGTTATCCAATCCCGATGCCTTTGGCTACGCGATTGATGAATTCAAACGCACCTTCGCACCCACTCGCCCGACAGCCATTCTGGCGGCGGAATCGCGGGGCTTCCTCTTTGGGGCACCACTTGCTCTTGCTTTAGGTGCAGCCTTCATTCCCGTACGAAAGCCCGGCAAGCTCCCCTACAAAACACGCAAATTCTCCTACGACCTCGAGTACGGTTCTGACTCGCTCGAAATTCACGTCGATGCCGTTGGCCAGGGGAGCCGGGTGCTGTTGATCGATGATCTGCTCGCCACCGGCGGCACCATCGAAGCGTGCGCCAAACTCGCTCAAGAAGCCGGTGCCGAAGTCGTTGGCTGCGGCTTCGTCGTCGAACTCTCTTTCCTCGATGGCCGCAAAAAGCTGGGGAACTACCCCATCAAGAGCCTCATCACTTATGATGGGGAAACCTGATCTTTTGCTATCGTTCACAAACCACTGGCAACGATCAGGGCAACATGCCTCGATAGTGCCCCTACAAAGTCTCTCATGTTTCTATGGATGAACCACTCTTTGAAAGGATGCTCATCATGATGAATCGTCGCGAAGCCCTGGCTACTGCCGTTGCAGCAGCCACTGTGGGATCTCACCTGTTTGCAGCGGAAGGCAAGAAATTGAGCAAGGTCTACTTTGATATCAGCATTGGCGGCAAACCCGCCGGTAAAATCGTCATGGAACTCCGTGATGACGTGGTTCCCAAGACAGCCGAAAACTTCCGCGCTCTCTGCACAGGCGAAAAAGGTTTCGGCTTCAAAGGCTCCTCCTTCCACCGCGTGATCCCCGGCTTCATGTGCCAGGGTGGTGACTTCACCAATCACAACGGCACAGGCGGCAAGTCGATCTACGGCAGCAAGTTCGCCGACGAAAACTTCCAGCTCAAGCACACCGGCCCAGGCATTCTGAGCATGGCCAATGCCGGCCCCAACACCAACGGCTCGCAGTTCTTCCTCTGCACCGAAAAGACCGAATGGCTCGACGGCAAGCACGTCGTCTTCGGCTCAGTCGTGGAAGGCATGGATGTCGTCAAGGCCATCGAAAAGGTCGGCAGCCAAAGCGGCAAGACCAGCCAGAAAGTCGAAATCACCGACTGCGGCGAAGTGAAGTAGTTTGGTGGTGGTAGGTTGTGGGTGGATGGTGGAGAGTTGGTGTTTGGGATTTGGTGTTAGGTATTGGGTGTTTGTCACTTTTCCAGTAGGTGGCACCCCAAAGGGTGGCACGTCCCTGAGGTCCGCCGAAGGGCGTGGTCTTTGTTCGACTGACTGACACCCAACCTCCTGTCAAAACTCGCCTTCACAATGCCTATCTACCCACCGACACAGCCCACAGTCTCTTCCAGCAACGACGAAAGCAGTTATAAAAAGGCACCCGGTGTTCCATGCAACACCGGGTGCTTTCATTGAGTCTAGGATTTTACCGAATCGAAAAGACTCTCAACCAGCAACTTCATGACTCGACAGGTTCATGAGCGACCGCCTGTTGCAAAGCGCTAATGAGCGTTTGAACCGACTTCTCGTCCAGCTTTGAAGACGTTCTCAACCAATTTTCAAAGGCAGGAACCTGCTCAGACTTGGACAATGTATCCACTCGACGCAATTTTGTCAGAATGTCATCCGCGATCATTTCGAGCGTCTGCGGCGCGCTGGAAGGCCCACTGCCCCCATGCTCAACAATACCACCTTCACGGATGGCTAATTGAGCACCCTCGGAGCTTGGCTTTTTCGTTGCCTGAAAGCGGCTGACAAACTCCTGCCCGACAACATCGAGTGTATAGGGCAATTCCTTGAGTCGATTGTTCGTCTGCTCTCCGGTGTCTGTCGAGCAACCCGAAAAGATGAATACCCAAAGGCAGAGAAAAATGCCAACTGCCGCATGGCTGTGGCGGATAGTATTAAGAAAATTAGAATTCACCGAGAACCTCGTTTTCTCCCTTGGTACCCAACGCCCACCATGTCGCAAGATCTACACTGTTGGAGACAAAACGTACCGAGCCATCCATCATCGTCACATGGACGCCACCCGTATGTTCGCTGGAGGCCGTGATCCCGCCATCTCCCTCATGGCAACGAAATGTCTCTGTACTATAGGCGGCAATATTGACGGTATTCGGCGGAAAGAGATGGGCGTAGACATGTTTCTGCCACGAGTCCGAATACATCCATGAATGACCTTTGTAAGGCGTCCAGGATGCATAGTTGATCGGATTAGCGAGTCCATCCCGCACCACGTTGTCGATGTAGGCATCGTACTGCTCAATCGATGCGGAGTTGGTGTACGAGAGATTGCGGCGCCGGTCAGTATTTGAGCCACTCGAAGCAACAAGTGATTCACTCAGCATGGCGGTGTTGGAAGTTCCGTCAGTCACGTCACGAATACGAACCACGTTGTTCGTTGTCTGCGACCAGTTCGCACTAAACCCGCAGCCGGGATTCATTCGGGACATTGTGACGATCCCTTTTGACGGTGGGGGTGGGCCACCGCTTGTTGAAGGCTGGCCAGGCATCAGCAGGTTTCTTGGGCGACCCGCATTCGCCAGATAGCTGAAATTAGCAGCAGGAATCCCATCCGCCGTATTGACCATCGACTCTGACGGGCATTTGAAGGCTGGCATCTGAGTTCGGGAAACCCGCATCTGGTTCGTCGTTCCCGCGGCAAATTCAGACCAGCCACCGCCCGAAGAAAAATTCAACTCATTATATGCCGGAGCCTGATCGATAAACGGCAGGATGAAGCAATACCATGACTTGCCACCCGCTCTGCCATTCCCGCCGGTATAGTCACCTGCGATTCGATGCTGGTGAATCGGCGTGGTGCCGTGCGTTTCCATATAGTTGTGGAACGCCAAACCCAACTGCTTCAGATTATTTCGGCACTGAGTTCTTCGCGCGGCTTCTCGCGCCTGCTGCACTGCTGGCAGCAATAGCGCAATCAGAATAGCAATGATCGCAATCACCAACAGCAACTCAATCAGCGTAAATCCAGACTTCCTCGAAGACATCAACTTCGACATAGTGACCGCCCCCTAAAATCTTGAACCATCCGGGAAAAAACGGATAAATACATACCAATGCGTATATAGGCTCATCTGACGACTAACCCTCTATAGAACGAACGGAAATGCTACAATGCACCTCATCACTGCCTAGTCCAGTTCTTCATCTCGACGAATATTCACGAAAATTTGTTCGTGCATCAAACATCGTTAGACACCTCACAAAACCAAGCACATCAGGAGGTTAAAGCGATTGAATTGACCCTGAGCGACAACGGGATGCACGCACACTTGCTCGCGCTCATCTTCTGCCAGATCGCACCATGCTCAGCCAACTCATTCGCTGGAACATCAGCCTCCTGGTGACTCAATCAGCATCACGAAACCTCTTGCGTACCACTACTGGCTCGCCAGCACTGTCTTGTCCCTCATCCCACTCAACCCACAGGTGGCACACCCTGTGAACTCCCCCAGAGCATGGTCTTCTTTGGACTTCCCCCCACCATTCAAACAACGTAGCTTGAATCAAAATCGCCACCGCACGGGCCAACAACCAAACACCAAATAACCAACACCATGCCCCTCGGTCATATCACCTCCCTGCAAGTCGGCAGACCGCAACAGCGGCCCGCGCTGAGTGACCGGCAACCCGCCTATTGGACAGGCTTCTGGAAATCTCCCGTCACAGGGCGATTACTCCTCGATGCTCATGGACTCGAAGGGGATGGACAGGCCGATCTCATCAATCATGGCGGCACCGACAAAGCCCTCTGCATCTATGCCGCCCTGCATTACCCCGCGTGGAAAACCACACTGCAGCGAGACAATTTCTCTTACGGTGCCTTTGGCGAAAACCTCACGGTCAGTGGCGAAACTCTTCATGAAGCCGAAGTCTGCGTGGGCGATCTCTGGGCCATTGGCACAGCCAGGCTCCAGGTCTCTCAACCGCGCCAACCCTGCTGGAAGCTGGGCCGCCGCTGGGAAATGACCGATCTTCCCGGCAAAGTCATTCAGACCGGCAAAACGGGCTGGTACCTGCGCGTCATCCAGCCGGGAACATTGGCTCAAGGCGATGAAATCACACTCCTCGCGCGACCAGCACCTGCCTGGCCCATCAGCCGCCTGAACCAACTGATGTACCGCGAAAAGCAGAATATCAGCCTGCTCAAAGAAGCGCTGGCACTTCCGTTTCTCTCGACCAGTTGGCGCGACACCTTCATGAGCCGCCTGCATTCGTCATAAATCAGGACGTTCCAGCAGCACACCCATCAAATGCCCGCCAAAGCCACTCGACAGCTTCAAAGCCACGTTTTTTCTCATGGGCAGGGCTTCTGCCGGTAACAGATACTTCTCGAACTCGCCATCAACTTGAGTTCGGTTTGCCGTCGGTGGAACCACTCCTCGATCGAGTGCCAGCACTGTTCCCACCAGTTCCACACTCCCCGCAGCCCCCAGCAGATGACCGATCGTCCCCTTGAAACTGCTCACAGGGAGTTCTTCGAGACACGACGATCCCAGGACCTGCTGCAAGGCCATCAGCTCCGTCTGATCGTTGAGCCTGGTCCCCGTTCCATGGGCATTGACATACGCCAGATCTTGAGGGTCACAATCACCCGATTTGAGCAGATCGACAATCAGTCGCTGCAGGCTCTGCGCTTCAGGATCGGGCTGCATCAAACTGGCCGCATCGGTCAATTGCCGCCCGGCCCGCCAGCGGGCGAGAATTTTCTGTCCTCGCGCGACCGCCGACGATTCGCGCTCGAGCACCAGGCAACCAGCTCCTTCACCCACCAGAAAACCATGCCGATACTTGTCAAAAGGTCGGCATTCGATCGAACTTTGTCGGGAGTATCCTTCCGGCAGATTGCGATGCGACGCCAGCACTCCCAACCGCTGAAACGCCGCCAGAATCAGGGGATGCAGCGAAGCATCCGCACTCCCGGTGATCACGACATCGCATAACCCTTCTTCAATCCAGCGCGCCCCCTGCATCGCAGCCGCCAGTCCTGTCGCACAGGCCGCAATGGGAGCCGAGCATGGCCCGCGTGCTTTGCAGACCGTCGCGACCAGTCGCGAAGCCTCATGCGGAAAAACCGATAAGAAAACATCTCTCTCAATCGCGCTCAGATGACGGGCCTGCTCGCGCGATAACTGCCACGCCTGCGTCGCTGCGTAAACGCCCCCTTTGCTGGTACCGAAAGCACAGCCAATTCTCACAGGCTCAAACTGCCCATCACCATCCGCACTCTCCCACGCTTCGCGGGCAGCAGCCACAGCGGCCGCTTCCAACGGATCGTGCGACGGTTCGTTCTGGCAGAAAAGCTCCTGCGGAAGAAAACCACCTGTCATCGCTATAGAGGCTGGTATTTGCCGCAAGCCGCGAAAAGTGTCGCCCTCATGGCGGGTTTCGATGAGCGACTGACCCCGGATCAATCCCTGCCAGAGAGCTTCCGTCCCGGTGCCAGCTGCCGAAACAGCCCCTAATCCGGTAATGACGACACTGCTCTCGCCCACGCTGACACTCTGCCTTTGCCATGAGGAATTTCCCGCCAACATGGCGACTTGTTTTCCTCAACAACGTCCTGGTAAGGGTATCGCAGTCACCATCCCGGCGAAAAGCGAATCCTCTTCCTCAAACTTCAACGCTTCACATTTTGTATAGCAGTTGTTCATCAAAACCGACCTTTGAAACCTCGTTTCACGACAATTGACCTTTCGTTTCTTTCGCAATGAGAGTTACGATCGCCCTGCACGCTAGAATGTTGGAGGCCACCTGCTTCCAATACATATGCCAGTTGGCAGGCAGGCTGACGACCACATCGAAGGATCGGGAGAAGTTTGGAATGCTGCATTTCGCGTGGCAAAATCTGGCCAGTCGTCCGGCTCGTTCAATTCTCGCTCTCCTGGGCCTGACCGTCGCCATCACGGGGATGGTGGGCCTTTTCTCGATTGCTGTCGGCCTGCAACGAACTGTCGGCAGAACCTTTGATCGCATCCCGGGTTTGGCAGCCATGCAACCCGGCGCACCCATCCCCTTGTTTTCCCGCATGCCCGCCGCCTGGGCCGAAGAAATCCGCGAAGTTCCCGGCGTGAGTGTCGTCAGGCCCGAACTCTGGACCAGAGCCCAGATGGTCGATGGCAAAATGACCTTCAACCCGCCACGCTTCCTCTTCGGAACCGATATCCCCACCACTCTCCAGATGAAGTCCGCCGTCTATCGCGACGATATTCAAGCCGGGCGATTCCTGGAACTTGCTGACGTCGGCACCAACCGCTGCGTCATCAGCGAAGCCATTGCCCGAGATTCCAACAAAAAACCAGGCGATATCATCAAAGTTGATGGCAACCTGTTGGAAGTTATTGGCGTCTACAAAACAGGTTCCATCCTGCTCGATGTGGCCATCGTCATCGATCAATCCACCCTGCGACAACTTTACCGCATGGATCCTTCGATCATCTCTTCGGTCTACATCGAACCGGTTGATAAGATGAGTCCCGATGAACTCTCCAAGGCTATTCGCGAGAAATTCCGTGGACGTTCCCTCGGCAAATGGCAACCGTCGGCTGATACCATCGCCGGACTTTCCGGCCGATCAGAAGCCACACTCGCCGACAAGTTCGTCGCTGGCTTATCGGGGCTGTCCGATCTCGCGAAACCACGCAAACCATCGTCAGCCAACTCGTCAACTTCTGGCGAAGTCCTTCTCGCAGGAGGTGAAAAGCCCAGCCCCGAAGACATCTCCGGCGAAAACTCTGCAGCCGATCCCGGCGATGCCGAAGAAGGTCTCGAAGTTCGTTCCGCCCGTGACTGGGGCACCAAAATTCAGGAGTTCAGCTCCGACCTGGATATCTTCATGTACCTCATGAGTGGCATCGGGGTCGTGATTGCCCTGCTCAGCATTCTCAACACCATGCTCATGAGTGTCACCGAACGGATGACCGAGTTCGGCATTCTGAAAGCCAATGGCTGGTCATCGTGGGATCTTCTGCGGCTCATCGCTTACGAATCAGCGGCTCTCGGGCTGATTGGCGGGATTCTCGGCTGCACACTGGGCTGGATTGGCACACTCGTCGTCAATGCGTCCATTCCCGATAAACTCAATCTTTATGCAAGTCCCGGCCTGCTCCTCTTCAGCCTCGCTTTCAGCATGGCACTGGGTGTGCTCGGCGGACTTTACCCCGCCCTGTGGGCCACCAGACTCACACCCATGGAAGCGATCCGCCGCTCATAAGCCCGGTTGAATAAACTTTTTCCGAGCCTGACATCTCCGACACCAACAAAATCGCCCGCCTGATGTGAATCATCAGGCGGGCGATCTGTTTCAAGCTCAATTCAAACGGGTGCTCTGATGACCATACTCACTCAGAGTGCCATGCTTGCGGCTCTGGGCAAGCATGTCTTGGCCATTGAACCCACCATTTGACGTATCACTCGAGCATTACATCTGGCTTAGTCGTGATAGGTCACGGTAATCCCGCGACGTGACGACGAAGTCAGTTCCACCGAGTACTTGCCGTAGTCGTAAACGACCTTGTCACCACAGCGACTCACCTTGACTTCTTCTTCGCAGGCACAAGGTGGCACGCAGATCTTCACACAGACGCACTGACAGGGATTGCAGGGATCCTTGATCGACACAATCTTGGAAACTGCACATGGTGCAATGTTCCGCTCTCTGCGGTAACTCACGCACTCATAGAGCACACAGGAAGGTGTGGAAACATAAGCCGCACCCGGCGAAACCACGGTCGTGGTCATGCTGTCGTAAGCCGGATCAGCCATAGGCTGCAGAGCGGTGGGCTCCTGGCCAGGAACTGGCGGAATCTGGCCGAACGAAGGGCCACCATAGACAGCCCCAGGTTGCTTCGCTTCGACAAATCCCGAAGCAGAAATTCCCAGTGCAGTGACGACTGCCAGTGCAGCCACATTGCGGATAAAACGACCCATCATTTCACTCCTTCTCCCAGTGATGTCCCTGATACGCTTTGAGTGAGGCAAGAGAACAGGTTCCAGCCCTCATCAGGCCTTTCCACACGAAAGGCTCGCTCAGTCGAACACCAGCAAGGCCCGTTGCTGACATTTCTCAATCTATCGGCGACACACCCTCGATTGATGGCAAAAATTGCCGAATGTCGCTTCGACACCTCCATGATACACGTACTTAGGGATAATGGGTAAACTTTTCCGCCGCAAGCGTCAGCCACCCGCGAGACCACAGATCGTGTATTTGGATGATTGCGACAGATAAGCGGATGCGGGGCTTTGGTCCGTCTAGGGGGCTTTTGTTACATCCTCTTGCGTTCAAGGGATCTGAATCTCTCACGGCAGTCTGTCCTTCCCTTTGTCTTCTGCGAAGCTCTTCTTCTCAGGTTCTTGACCAAAATCAACAAAGATCTCCCGGTCAGCATGAGTAGATCCCTGAGTACCTGGCGATATCAATCGATCTTTCACTTGAGCACTGACTGAAAGTCCAGTATCACAGTAGCCTCGACAATTTGTGAAACCAGCTGTCATTGCGCCCGATGACTGGCTTCCACGAATCGGACCTTGATTGAGACGAACTGATGTCTTTGTCGAATCAGGATTCCAGCGGCTCGCCAGCCCGCAGACCTGTATTTTGACCTGAGCATGACCACCACAGAAAACCACCGATCATCGGATAGAAGCGGGCGCTCGATGTTGCCGGATTGCCAAGCGTACTTGAATCAGTTTCGCCTCACTCGCATTGTCTCAGGGCTCTGCCTGCTCTTTGCCTGCCTGATCTGGATCCTCGCGACCAGCCCAGCACCTGTCGTACTCGCCCAAATCACTCCGGAAACGACCTCTGGAACCATCTCTGAAGCACTCGCCCAGCGCCCCAATATCATCGTCATCATGGTCGATGACCTCGGCTGGCGAGACACCTCCATCTACGGCAGCAAATCTTCCCGCACTCCTCAAATCGATGCCCTCGCCGCTCGCGGCGTCATCTTCACTCAAGCCTACTCGAGCAGTTCACTCGATGAACCCAGCCGGGCCAGCCTTCTCACTGGAAAATGGCCCGCACGTCTGAAGCTCACTCAATCGCGGGAACTCAACCCGGGCGAAATTCTCGAACCCTCCCTGCCACAAGCGGCCCTTTCCCATATCTCGATGATCACCCCGACATCACGCACTCAACTCCCTTCCGATGAACTCACAGCAGCAGAAATTCTTCAAAGTGCAGGCTACGCCACTGCTTTCATGGGCGAATGGAACCTGGGCGAAAACGCTTCTCAGCCAGAAAATCAGGGCTTCTCTCACGTTGTCCGCAGTTCGCCGCTTACCAGTCAGCCGCAACTCACCGGTCAACATACTGATGATCTGCTGACACAACAGGCCATCAACTGGATGGAAACCAATTCAAAGGAACCGTTCTTTCTGAATCTGTGGTATCAATCGGTCGGTGCACCTTTTCAAGCTCCACCTGCGGATATACAGCAGGCACGCACATCAACGAATCCCTCCCAGGATTCACAGCAGGCCCCCGTCATGGCCGCCATGATCGCGGCACTCGACCAGCGCGTCGGCCTCATTGTCGCCGCACTGGAGCGACTCCAGCTTGCAGAGCGCACCATCATCGTTTTCACCTCCGATAACGGTGGCAACATGACCGACACGATCGAAGGCGACCTCCTTACCAGCAATCGACCGCTCCGTGGTGGCAAGGGCTCCATGTATGAAGGGGGCAGCCGTGTCCCCCTCATCATCGTCTGGCCCGGAGTCGCCACTCCTGCTCGCACCTGCAATGACGTCGTCAGTGCTGTGGATCTCCTCCCGACCCTGGTCGATATGGCGCACGGCACCATCCCCGCAGGTCATCAAATCGACGGCGTCACTCTGAAACCCGCACTCACAGGGGCCACAGGTTTTGATCGAGGTGCCATCTTTCATCACTACCCGCACTACAACCCAACGACAGGGACCACACCTGCGATCTCTGTTCGCAGTGAAAATATGAAGGTGATTCGCTTCTTCGGTGGTCACGTCACTCAGACAGACCGCATTGAAGTCTACGACCTGCAGAATGATCCCAGCGAGCGCATCAACCTCGCACGCTCACGCCGGGATGAAATCGTACGCATGACGAACCTCATCCAGAACTTTCTCATAGAAACCCGCGCATTGGTTCCGCAGAAAAATCCGAATTTTGAAAGACCGCAACAAGGCTGGGCGACTGGTGCCGATGCCGAAGTCGAAGATGGCGAGCTTGTCCTCAAGCGTTCCGGAGATCGACCCATTCTCTTCGAAACGTACGACGTACCGCATGTGAATCGCCAACTGCGCCTGCGCCTGCCACTTAAGACCTCGTCCCGCATGGAAGGACGTGTCATGTGGTCAACTGCCAGCGAGCCAAGCTTTACGCAAAACCGGCAGGTCAAGTTTGCGGTCACTCAGACAGGTGAATGGGAAACTCACGAGATCACCTTGCCAGTTCAAGACCTGCTCACAGGGATCCGCATCGAGTTCGGTCGAGGAAATAGCGATCTCTCTCTTGGCTGGATCCGGGCCGAACTCATCGATGGCAATCTCGTCAAAGAATGGCAGTTCGGCGAAGTCGAATCTGAGTAATCATCGCATTCGACGCCACCAGACTTCATTCTGCCATCGAGTACTTGTGTGCCATGCCTGCAGCTCCGGGCAAGCATGCCGTCACGAGTGGCCCGGCCACACTTTGGGCACGCACACTGGCAACGTTCTGTGTCATCGACAGCGGTTCTGCGCCAGCAGGCGGGACCGCTCCTTAACTCGCAATCGATTGCTGGTATGCGTTTTAGAGATGCTTCTTCAGAATAAAGATTCCTTCGCCCTCACCTTTCGTCGACTTTCGATGCAGATAGAACTCGACATCAAAAGGGAACTTGAGCTCCATCTGCAAGGCACTCAGCCACGCCCACATCCCCCGTTGTGACCAGCAGTGAAAATGAATGTTGAACTCGGTTCGAATCAGATGTTCGACGTGGGCCTCAAGAGCCACTGTTTCTGTGACCTGATCGACGAGCCGGGCATACTCGACAAAGTGGTCGCGTCGCGACCAGGCCGGGCCTTCCCGATAGTCGCGCAGCAGATGCTCGACAGTTGTCTCCGGCCGATGCCGATCAAACGTGCCCCGCATGTCCGGGATCGTCAGATAAATCACGCCCCCTGGTTTCACGACACGCAAGAAGTTTTCGATCACCGAGACCGGGTCTTCGGCATGCTCAATCATGTGGTTGGCAATCACAAAATCCTGTGATGCATTCGCCAACGTCGCCAGCGTCTCACCATTGTCGATAATCGCCGGGCGTACGATCCCTTTATTCGCCATGGTTGGATAGGCGCGAATCAGATCGTCATACGACATCCGATCCACATAGGTCACGCGGGCAGCGGCTGGCACCTTGAGGGGATTGTGCAAAGCACCAATCTCTATCCCTTCGCCACACAGGTACTCTTCGGCCACTCCCCGCCGGCCAAACAGCCGGGTTGATCCCGCCGCAGATCCCCATGACCTGGCAGAACCCAATGATCCGATTGAACCCTTTGGCCCAGTCAGACGATTCCATAAAGTGCCCAGACCCATGCTTGCCATCCCTTTCCTGAAGACAGACTTCATGCAAGGGACTGTAGCTCTGAACAGACTTTTTCGGCAAGGTGGGTTTCCAGCGGTCAGCCATCCGGGCAAGTCGATGGAAAACAAACATCCGTCATTTCCCTTTGCGGTCCGCCTCCTCCTGCTGCAACGATTTCTTGATCGCCTCGTTGAAAGCTTTCTCATGCTCAGCAGGCGTAAGAGGAGAATTCGACATCCGGTTCTTGGAATACTCGCCACCTTCCCAGCGCAGATTGCGGATCTCGCGCGGCCCCTCCCAGGGCTTTGCGTCAACTTTGACCAATTGCCCGGATCTGGTCGTCTGTCCGGCAGGACTGATGCTTAACTCACAGACCGTCTGCCAGTCCGTTATTAGCGTCGAGAATTTCGGGTCAGTGACCGCCAGTTCCTCCAGACTCACCACAACCGTCTGCCAGTCGGTCGATCCCTTCAGTGGCTTGATCACGCTGTAACTCACGGCGGGCTTGCCCGGCTCAAAAGCGCCCCACTCGTTGCAGTGCACACTCACGACCAGCGAGTTATCTGTATGGCAACGAATGTCGAACATCAGCTTGGCACCGTTCGGCCCACGCCATTTGACATCCTTCAGCTTGCGCGTCGAGGCGCTCCAGAGCGGCGGATGACCCCAGTTAATCTGATACCAGTCGTGCCACCCGCGTGCTCCATCATCAATCAGGCGTTCCGGAGAGTCCATCACCATCACACCACCCGCTTTCAGTTCAGCAGAGGCCCTGGAAAGGACCCGCGAACTCAGCTTGTAGGTATCGGGAAGTTGGTATTTCCTGGAGACCGTGCGATAGCCGCCGGGCAACTCATACGTCACATCCGCATAGACGAAGAGGGGCTGGTCCAGACTCATCACCGGACACCTCGCGTGCCATTGCCCGCCATTTTTCTCGGCCCTGGCATCTCGCCAGAACCGTGTCAGTTCGTGCGGATCGATCGCATAGTAGATGGCCACATTCTGCACCGCTTGCGATCCATCAGGCACAACCGTAACCAGCGGTACGCCATCCTGGGTCTTCAACTGCAATTCGATTTGGGGTGTCTCCGGCATTTTCAAGGCACCCTTCAGATGCTCCTCAAACCACAGGAACTGTGTCACTTCATGTTCTGGAGTGTGACGATGATTGAAATGTGGCGAAATACTCAGGCGGAGCCGCTCATCAGGAACCTCTCGCCAGTTCCAGGCCATGTTGTCAATATGTGCATGAAAATCGTTGGTCGGCGAAAGCCACAGCACCGGACATGTCAGTCGCGGGATGTAGGCGTTGTCTGAAACGCATGCGAGTTTCATCGCTGATAATTTCGTTTTCAGTCCTCCCGGCACATCGGCCTGCAACTCAGTGAGATCGCCCGCACCACCACAAGAGGGCACAGCCACCCGCACCCGCTTGTCGATCGCCGCAAGATTCGTCGTGAGCTTGCCACCCATGGAATGCCCGCAAACGCCAATGAGCGAGCCATCCACCTCTGGCTGTGATTCGAGGAACGTGATCGCACGCCTCGCAGCCATCAACACCAGAAACCAGTTACTATTTCGTGGCGATACCACCGGATCGAGTGTGTATTCGTCAGGCGTCAACTCGCTCACAAAGTGATTTGTATTGTTTCGCTGCGGCGGGTGTGTGGCATCAAGTCGACCCCAGTCGGTTTGACGCCCCTCATACTTCACGACCGCTCGGCCAAAGTTCAAGGGGTTGCCTCCCCAGTTAATCGACATGCTCGCGTAACCGCGCACTGTATCTTTCAGCACGCTGTCAAAGCCGGCCGATTGTCCCCCGCCATGGATCGAGAGCAGTGCCGGTAACTTCTGCCCTCCCTGAGGAAATGCATAAAACGCCGCGACTTTTGCCGGTGCACCTTTGAAAATACCCACCTGAAATCGCACCAGGCGACACACCGCGCCATCCTGCTCCCATTCCTTGAGAACTTCGACTTCCAGGGGCTCCTTGCGAGGATCGAAGTCTGCCCAAAGTTCATCCAGATTGGCGGGCACTCTTCCATTGACAAGTGGCGGCAACGTCTCGGCCTGAATGGCCGTCGATGACAAAGAGTTCGTGCACACCAAAATGCCAAATAGATAGAACAGCAAGGATTTCATGGATGCTCCGCGCAGGCTGGATATTTCCACATGTTCTCTGCACAACACTCTGGCAATCGCTGTTACCACCTCAAGCTCAAGAGCAACATCGTGAACAGCAACAGCCCCACGATGGCATAGACCCACCAGCTTTTCGAAAAAGCACTCCCGGTTCGGCTGATATACTCACCACAGAACGGGCAACGAACCGCATCTTCGTAAACATCGGCCCGGCAATGCGGACACTCCATGTACTCAGGTTCTTCGTCATCCACCTGATCATAAGTGTCGTCTTCGTAAGACCAGTCCTTGGGCTTCTTCCCCTTCTTCCACCAGTCGTCATCATCTTCTGCAATACTCATGATGCACTCGGGAATCAGGAACGTGACATGTTGGTCTTATCCGCATCAGGTTGCGTAGGGTGTCATGGAGTTCTTACGGAATGCACCAGCTTTACCTTACAACACCCCAGAGATCATTTCACAGCAGGTTTTGCCAGTTCTTCACGCAGAAATGCCGGTCGATTGGTGGTGATACTGTCCACTCCCGCTTCACACATGGCCCGCGCCAACTCAGGATCATCCACTGTCCAGACATGCATTTCGAGACCAGCCTGGCGAATGGTCTCGACAAACTTCCGATCGATATCGGTGGTCGCCGAAAGATCGACACCATGCACTCCTAACCGCCTCGCCGTCTGAACGAGCTCTTCAGCCGTCGGTGGAGATTTATCACCATTTTTCGGCTTCTTGATGTCAACGAGAAAATACACCTGATACTCAGGAATCTGCTCGCGGACAGCCTGACACACAGCGGCCTGAAAACAGATCACGACAATCGCTTCGGGTGGCTGCCCTGACTTCGCAAACTCCTCTTTCAAATAAGGCACAATCTCTGGCCCGCACTTCACCTCCACCAGCATTCGTTTGCCTTGCGGAATGCTCGCCAACGCTTCAGCCAGTCGAGGAATTTTTGTCCCTGCATACTTCGAAGATTTCCAGGCACCGGCATCCTGTGTCGAAAGCTCTGCCCACGTCTGCTCCGCCACCGGTCGATCAACTCCAGTGGTTCGTTTGGTAGTCTTGTCGTGCAGCAGCACAACTTCTCGATCTTTACTCAAGTAAACATCGATCTCGACCAGATCAGCGCCCTGTTCCCACCCGAGCAGCACAGCCGGCATCGTGTTTTCCGGAGCATCGTGCGAAGCACCGCGATGAGCCACAATCTCCACTCTTCGCATCGTGCGAGCGTCCTCACCTTGCAGATGAACCCCATAGAAGCATTCACCACAAAACCAGATCAGAGCAAACAGTGCCAGCCCGGCTATTCGACTTGCAGACACAGACCTTCCCCTCAGTGAGAGTGCAAACTGCAGCCAGCAGGTGCAGTGATCGACGTGAGCCGATCAGTCGTCCTTTGACCTGGCTGCGTTCTACTTGGCTTCACGAAAACCCCTACGACGTTCCAGACTGTACCTCTCCAGCGCTTCGCGAATAATCGGAAAGCAGGTTTCGGCACTTGTCAGATCATCAACTTCAACCTGCTTGCCTTCCAGCATTTTATAATCCTGAAAGAAGCGGCGAATCATCGCCAGCCGATGAGGTGGCAACTCACTCGCTTCATGGAACGAGTTGAATTCCGGGTCATGCGTCGCCACAGCCAGAATCTTATGATCCCGCTTGCCGCAGTCGATCATCGTCATCAGACCAATCGCCCGCGCTTCAACCAGCGTCAGCGGATCAACCGGCTCCTGACACAGCACCAGCACATCCAGCGGGTCGTCATCCTCAGCCATCGTCTGCGGAATAAAGCCATAGTTGGCAGGGTAATACACAGCCGAGTGCAGCATGCGATCGAGTCGCAGCATACCGGTCTGCTTATCCAGCTCGTACTTGACGCTGGAACCCCGGGGGATCTCAATAATCGCGGTGAACTCTGAAGGAAGATCTTCACCAGGTGTTACGTCATGCCAGGCGTGAGTCATTCACGCAGCTCCTGTTAGCTGTTTCTACAAACGATTCGGAAAGGGAGCCGCAAATCAACTGCGAGCACACATCTCAAGTCTACCGCACAGAGAACGGCAGTGCACGATGGGTCTGCTCACAGTTTCAAGAATTTCCATCCTTGAGACAGTCACCCATTTCACCCATGACAGAGCCGCTGGTGGATGATTATCCTCAAGCTGGCGACTTTTAGCGGTAAACGACTCCAAACCACACAAATCTCATCCATTCCTTAGAATGAATTCTTTAGCGATCGTTTTCAGTCACTTCTCATAGAATTTCTTCCATCACCTCATAAGCAAATCTGTCGCATGCTCCCGGAACGCATTGGCAATTACATCATCGAGCGGCAACTCGGCTCAGGAGGCATGGGGAACGTCTATCTCGGACGTGACGATGCCACCGGAGCCTTCGCCGCCATTAAAGAATTGCCCGCTTCATTGGCACGCGAAGAAGGTTTCGTCGCCAGGTTCCATCGCGAAATCGAAGTCCTCCGCTCACTCAATCATCCCCAGATCGTTCGCCTTTACGGCTGCGGAACTGATCGCGAGACCCACTACTACGCCATGGAGTATGTCGAAGGCGAGACTCTCACCCAACGCCTCAAACGCGAAAAACGCATCCCCTGGCGCGAAGTGGTTTCACTCGGAATTCTCATTTGCGGTGCTCTCAAAGCTGCCCACGATATCGGCGTCATCCATCGCGATCTCAAACCGTCGAACCTCCTCCTCACCCCCGATGGGAAAGTCAAACTCACTGATTTCGGCGTCGCTCAAGTCTTTGCCAGTGGAAAACTCACAGCCACCGGCGGCGTCATCGGCACAGCCGAATACATGTCCCCCGAACAGGCCCAGGGGGCCAGATCATCCCGCCGCAGTGACCTCTATTCACTGGGCTCTGTCTTCTATGTCATGCTCGTCGGTAAACCCCCGTTTCAAGGGAGCAGTGCCGCCGAGATTCTCAATAAACACCGCTTCGGCCAGTTCGATAAGCCGAAATCCTTCCTTCCCGAGCTGCCCAGCCTCGTGGATGAAATCGTCTGTCAGTTACTCGAAAAAGATCCTTCCAAACGTCCGCCAGATGCCTATGTCCTCGGGAAAAAACTGCAGGAAATCCAAAGGCGCGTCGACTTCCAGATCGAAGCCGCTCAAGGGACATACCACTCCCGGCTCGAAGGGGGAGAAACCACCTCACGTCAACCCCCAGGAAGTCCCTCAAGCGATTTTCCACCCATCGAACTCGGCCCCACGTTCGTTCGTGATCTCGTTCGCGCCGAAATCGATCTGCAGAATCGCCAGAGTCTCTTCTCACGAATTCTCAACAACACGTACGTCCTTCTGGTTCTGTTTGCTTTAGTGACAGGAGGTGGCGTTTATCTGTTCCTCAATACCGGTATTGAGCCCGAAGAACAGTTCGAGGTTGCCAAAGATCTGCTCGAAGGCCCGCCAGGCCCGGCCTGGTTCCGAGCCCGCGACCAGTATCTCATTCCTCTGCTGCAATCCGATCCCGTCCGCTGGCGCGATCAGGTCGAGCCTTACCTGCAGAAGATCGAGGTCTACCAGATCGAGTCGACCATTCTGCCCTCAAGGCGCAGAGATCGAATCGATCCTCCTGCTTCGGAACCCGAGCGACTTCTGCGCCTGGCCCGCGCTCAACTCGATGCCGGAGATGTCCCCGCCGCCAAAAAGACCTTTGAATCATTGCGCGTGCTGCTCGAAGGGAATGGCCAGTACGAGGTGCTCAAAACGATTGTCAATAATCAGATCGAAGCTCTCGAAAGGCAACAGGTCTCACGAGCCGAACGGGATGCCTTCATACAGACATCCTTTGAGCGAGCCGAGAAATTTCAGTCCGAAGGGAAACTCGACAATGCCCGCCAGATCTGGCAAGGGATCATCACGCTCTACCAGGACGACCCCACCGCCACTCATTGGGTCGAACAGGCCAATGCCCTGCTGAATAGCTTGCCTTAAAGCTTCTTTCTCTTGAGGAAAAAACCCTAAGCTTCCTGCCGTCGTACCATTCTTGGCCACCAGTTCCCCGGTGGATTGTGGACCAACAGCCAGGCCACACCCAGCACCGCACCACCACCGGCACTCACACCCACCAAAGCCAGCCAACTGCCATGAGCCCATGGTTGCGGGCTGATCAGCAGGCAATACCCCGCCAGCGCCGCCAGTGGTACCAGTTGAGGACGTATGGCGTCGCTCATCAGCCGCCAACCGCTGATCCCGAGAATTGACAAGCCGAAGGGCAAGAGAACTCCCGCTTCGAGAATCACAGCCGGTACCAGCGTCCCAATGGCCACACCCACACGCCCCAGCATTAAGCCCAACCCCAGACTGATCACCAGATTGGCAATCGCTTCGGCAAAATAGATCATTGCCGGAAAGCGAATCGTCCCCTGAGCCAGCAGGAACGATCGCAATAGATTGCAGGGCAACGTCACCACAGTCGCTGCGAGCAGAATCACCAGCAGTCGATGAGATTCTTCATAGCCGGCACCCACCCACAACGTAATCAGGTCGCCACCAAAGAAGTACGCCCCCAGATTAATCCCGGCTGCCAGCAGAAACGTAATCCCGATCGCCTGCAAAAAGAGTTTGTGGAGCTTCCCGCGATCTGCCGAACTTTGCATGGCCCCCGCTGTGGGCATACAGATAAATGCCACCTTTTCAATCGGCTGACGGATGAACTGCACCAGTCGCAAAGCGATATAGTAAGGCACAATCGCCTCGGCCCCCATCAGGAAGCCAATGACAATACTATCCGTCGCATAGATGAGGCTCTGGGCAAAATTGTTCAGCAAAGCCATTGAACTGAACGAAGTACATTCTTTGAGTACCGAGTATTTCCAGTGCGACAATCGAATCTGAAGCTCCGGAAGAGCTTTCCACGAGAGGTACATGAAAGCACTGTTTTCGAGAATCGTAATGATCATGTAGATCAGGGCCATCGTCAGCAGCCCCCATTCACGATGCAGGAACACGAATATCAACGCGACACGCACCAGATCGAACACAATCCCAACCGTGCGTTCGAGATCAAACCGGCGGACTCCCATCAGCACCCCGCCAAAAATACTCCCCAGGAGAGACATCGCCAGGTTCAGCCCGAGTATCACGACAACCAGCTGAATCTCCAGCAACTCCTGTCCCTTCCACGGGCTCATCCAGGGCAACAGCAGAGCAATCCCCACCGATAGCAGAAACGCAAACGCCGCCCCCAGCGAATAGACAGAGGCCACAATCGTGACGACTTCATTGAGGCCCTTGGTGTTTCCTTCACTGTGATACTTGGCCACATACCGGCAAATGGTCTCACCCATCCCCATGTACAACAGGCCGCCATACGCCACAAAAGAATTGATGAACACCCACTGCCCATACGAGGCATCGCCCAGCACATGCATCACGTACGGCATCAGGAAAAAGCCGGTCACCAATGCTGCCAGATGGGCCAGCCATGTGAAGAGCACATTGGATTTCAGACTTTGAACCGCCATCTCGCGAAAATCCTTGACCTGAACTGCAGATGTCCGCCAGGAACTCTGATCCCTGCTCTCAGCTGATCCTTGCTCCCAAAAAGGAGGATCGAAACCGATCGAGCCTCTCGCGCCAGAACACGAGACTCAAAATGGAGCACAAGACACAAAATGCAGACTTCCAGATTCAGTTTAGGTCGAGAATGCCCGTCAGGCCGAACGACGAACGAAAAACCTGAGTGTCCATAGCGGCAAAACCCCGATAAAAATCATTAACCCTTTATAATGAAGCACTTTACATTCAGAATAACGGCTTCTGCAGATTGCACGGATCGAACTGTTCTGATGCTTCCCGGTCATGAATCACCACATTCCCCTCCTGAAAACCGCCCTGATAGGAAACTTGGGGGCAACTGGTAACTTGAGGCGTCTTTCCGGCCTGTTTCTGGCGTGACGGCACTCTTTCGGCCATGTTGACATTTTGTACCTTGTCAACTAACTTCGCGCTCGCGTTAAGTCGATTCAAGTGAGCAAGTTGTTGCCTGTGAGCCAGTGATTTGAAAGCCTCACAGATAATGGCTGCGGAGCATCCATCGATTCACTGAAAGTGTCGTTTCGAGAGTTGAAAGCCTGTCAAGGGCGCCAAATTCTCTCCCGGCAGACTCTTCCAGCAACGCAAGGGGCGACATCGAATCGGACAAAACCGCCTCACCCGAGGCGCATTAGTCTTGTTCGGTTCGTCCGATCTGGTTGAATAGATGGTGGTAATGCCCAGGGAACGGGCACATTGAATTGTTTTGTTCAATGCCGGAGCCGATTGCTCATGAGAGCAATTCTTCCGACGAGGACCAGGTTCAGACTGGCAGATATCCAGTCGATTGGTCAGTTCCAGGGGCTTTGCCAGGATCAAAGGGATGATCGCTAACATGTTTCGTCAAGTGTCTCGTCTGTTCCACGCCACCTGTCTGGCCATTGGCCTCCTGACAGTTTGCTCCACAAATCTGCTGGCTCAGGAATTGAACTGGGCCAACAAAATGCTGGAGCGGCAGAACATCGATTTCGGCACTGTGGCCCGCGGGGCAGACACCGTCTATCGTCTCAAAATCCGCAATATCTACAAAGAAGACGTACAACTCCTCGGAACCCGCACCAGTTGTGGCTGCTCCAAGGCCAAGCTCAGCACCAACCTGCTGAAAAGTGGCGAAGAAGGTTACGTCGAAATCGCCATGGACACCTACAAGTTCATGCGCGAAAAAACCTCGAACGTCTTCGTGACCTTCTCGATTGCCAACATTGGCACAGTCGAAGTTCAAATCCCACTTCGCGTTTACATCCGCACCGATGTGGTGCTCACTCCCGGTGCGATCAACTTCGGCGGCTTCGATGTCGGGGCTGGCAAGGAATCGACTGTCAACGTGGCTTATGCAGGTCGTCCTGATTGGACAATTACCGGCATCAACTCCTCCAATCCACTCGTCACCGCCACTGTCGTTGAAACCAGCCGCAGCGGTGGTGCTGTCAACTATCAGTTGATTGCCAAGGTTTCACCCGATGCTCCCGTCGGTGATTTTGGAGGCATCATCTCGCTCACCACCAACGACGTCGGCACACCCGCCGTCCCGGTTCCATTCAATGGTCGAGTGGAAGCTGAGTTTGTCATCACTCCATCTCTCCTCACACTGGGCAACCTGGTTCCAGGAACTACCAAAGCCCTGCAGGTGGTCATTCGCTCCAAGAAGCCGTTTGCCATCGAAAAAATTGAGTGCGAAACGGTCGATGGGGCCTTCCAGGTCAAGCTCCCCACGACCACAGCTCCCGTCCACGTTCTTCCCATGACACTCAAAGTGCCCGATCTCGCTGGGCCACTCAACGAAACCTTTACCATCTCGCTCCCAGGCCGTCCCAATGTGATTCAGTTCAAGGCGACGGGAACAATCATCTCCGCGCCGGCTGCACCTGCCACAAACCCAGCCGCCTCGATTCCTGCACCAGCAGGCGTTCCCGCCACAACCAGCGGCCTGTAAATCATCTCGCGAACCTGACGATTGACGATCCATCACGTCTCGACCGGTGCTAATCGGTCGAGACGTTTTCATTAATCCCTACCAGATTCGACGTTCAATTCCGTCCATCGTTTTGCCCCGGAAAAGATCTTTTCATCAGGTGCCGACTCGACTTCCTTGCCCAACTCTGGCAACCTCATAGCAACCGTTGATCACGGTCGGATATGCATTCCAATTTGAAATAGTGCTCTGTGTGCCATGCTTGCAGCTTTGGGCAAGCATGTTTACGCCATCTTCGACGCGCGATTTCACGTTGCGATTCATATGATGTGAGAAAAGCCAATTCGGGGAAAAAGTATGGAATCTCAGGTCGAGGGCTTACGCGATGAAGCCGCGCGATTTGCCGAAGAGTTTCAAAAAGCCCGCACTGCCATCAGTGAAGTGATCGTCGGCCAGAAGATCGCCATCGAGTCCGTGCTGGTCGCCATTTTCGCTGGTGGCAACGTACTGCTCGAAGGGGTGCCAGGTCTCGGCAAAACAGAACTCGTGAAAGCCCTTTCCCGCGTGCTCCACCTCGAGTTCCGCCGCATTCAGTTCACCCCGGATCTCATGCCCGCCGACATCATCGGCACCAACATCATGTCCACCGATGAAGCGGGCCGCTATCGCTTCGAGTTCCGCAAAGGGCCCATCTTCACCCAGCTGCTCCTCGCAGACGAAATCAACCGCGCATCACCCAAAACACAGTCCGCTCTCCTCGAAACCATGCAGGAAGGCTCTGTCACCACGGGTGGAGTCATTCATAAACTTCAGCAACCCTTCTTTGTGCTGGCCACGCAAAACCCCGTCGAGCAGGAAGGTACTTACCCGCTCCCCGAAGCGCAGCTTGACCGCTTTCTTTTCAAAGTCGTCGTTCCGTTTCTGAATCGAGCTGAGCTGAACGAAGTCGTCAGCCGCACGATCCTCAAGCGCCCCGTCGAAGTTCCTCAACTCCTTACGGGCGATCGCATTCTCGAATTGCGGCAACTCCTCGATAAGGTCGTTGTCACTGACATCATCCGCGATTACGCGTGCCGGCTGGTTCTCAGTACTCACCCACAAACCGAAGATGCCCCTGCCGAGGTCAAACAGTTTGTGCAATGGGGCGCCAGCCCGCGCGCTGCTCAAGGGCTCATTCGAGCCGCCCGAGTGAAAGCTTTGGCCGATGGCAGACCTTATGTCGCCCTGGACGATATCCGCTCATTCGCTCAGGAAGTCCTGCAACATCGCGTCCTCCTCAACTACGATGGCCAGGCCGAAGGCATCTCCCCACGCGACCTCATCACCACGTGTGTCAAAACGCTGAAAGAAACCGCCCAGTAATGCGCTAAGTGCCATACTTATTCTATGACATACTTGCTTCGTGCCATGCTTGCAACTCTGGGCAAGCACGCCTGAACTCATCCACTCCCAAACCCCTACAAACCATCCTTCTCCTCCTGCAGAAGCCACACCATGCTCTCCACCATCATCAAATTGGCAACTTCCATCGCACTGTGCCTTTCATGCTCCGTGAGCCTCATCGCACAGGAAACCACACCTCCGGCCAGCAGCACGCCAGGCGAAGAAAAGTGGATTCAGCTCTTCAACGGCAAAGATCTCACCGGCTGGACACCCAAGATCCGCTACCACGAACTCGGCGAGAACTACGGCAACACCTTCCGCGTCGAAGACGGACTCCTCAAAGTGGTGTATGACCCCGCAAAATACCCCGAGTTCGGCGAGAAGTTCGGCCACCTCTTCTACGAAAAACCCTACTCGAATTACCGCCTGCGCATCGTCTATCGCTTTGTGGGAGATCAGTGCAAAGGTGGCCCCGGCTGGGCCACCCGCAACAGCGGTGCCATGCTCCATGGCGAAGATCCCAAAACGATCGGCAAAGATCAGGATTTCCCCGCTTCCATCGAAGTCCAGTTCCTCGGCGGATTGGGCAAAGGCAAACGCTCCACCGCCAACCTCTGCACCCCAGGCACGAACGTGGTGATGAACGGCAAACTCTTCACACCCCACTGCACCACTTCCACTTCTGATACCTACGACGGCGATCAATGGGTCACTGCCGAAATCGAAGTTCGCGGCAGCAAACTCATGCGCCACGTCGTCAATGGCAAGACGGTCCTCGAATACACCGAACCCCAGCTCGACGAGCGCGATGCCCACGCCAAAGAACTCATCAAAGCTCGTGGAGGCGAAAAACTCCTCTCTTCTGGCACCATCTCACTACAATCCGAAAGCCATCCCGTGGAGTTCAAAACTGTCGAACTTCTCGAACTCCCCGCCGAATGAGTTCACACAGAAATGAACTCAACGCCATCGCCCCGATAAAGTCGAAATCTATGGGTGCATCGCCAACCTGCCTGTCAGCCGCCATTTGCGTCGAGCATGTCTCCTTTCACTACCCCTCGCGGAAAGAAACTCCTCTAGCACTGAAGGACGTTTCTTTTCGCGTGGACGAAGGCCAGAT
>JAIXUU010000326.1 GCA_027483405.1 Planctomyces sp.
AACTGGTCGAAGGTTCAAGACAAGACACCACGCGCTCAAAAGCAAGGGAGCGTCGGCCCTTGAACCTTTGCCGAGGGCGAAGTGAGCCTCTTCGTTTGATGCGTTGTGGGGCGAGCCGTGAATTGCGGCGCATTTGTGCAAACTTTTCATCCACTGAAACCGAAAAATTGTCTGATCTCGTCGTCGGAATCGCTGGTGTGAGTTGTCAGCTCGATTATTCAACCATCGACCATACTCATGCATGTCGAACGCGCCGAAAGCCTTGAGCCAAGCGACATAAGACAGCAGGTGACCAATCACCGGCGTCTGGGCCTCACCGTGCCGCCTCGACCTCAGGTCATTGAAACGTCACGCCACTGAAATCAGCGTGACACGCGAAACACGGAAGACCCTCTGAGACCCGATCATGAGGATCTCCCGATGCTCCGCTTCCCCCTATCGCTGCCGCGTCGCTCTCTTTATGCCCTTACCGCTCTGGTAACTCTCTGCGCCGGCTCGGCATTCGCCCAGGCGCCAGCCGATACGCGGCCGGTTATCACGGTGGCCGTGCAGCAAATTGCGACCTCCGGCGCGCTTGAGCCGCTTCGTGAACAATCCAATGTCGGCGCGCGCATTTTCGACTCGATTTTGGAGAACCTGATCGAGATCGACAAGACCGGAGACCTGCGTTTGCGGCCTGGGCTGGCCGAAAGCTATCGCCGCATCGACGACCGCACCATCGAGTTCACCTTGCGTCGCGGCGTGAAGTTTCATGACGGCCGCGAAATGACGGCTGAAGACGTGGTGTTCACATCCAGCGACGATTCAACATTTTGACACCCTCCGATTGTAGCCCTGAATGTCCTCAGGCAGCAAACCGAAGTTTGACGAAAGTCTGCTTTGGCCAAGGTTCGATGGATCACATTTTCGAAAGCTGGTTCGCAAGAGAAGCCACGAGAAGAGTGTCTCTTCGTCAGAAACCAACGCACGGCTTCGCACTGACCATCCTTCGGGAATTTTTGACCACCAGAGCCAGCGCAAGAAAACAACATTCAATGGGAGCAGGCATCGGCAGGTTACGAAGTGACATCTCCCGGGCTTCATCCGTTACGACTTCGCCTTGCCCGTTTTTTTCGCAGGGGCAGCCTTGCTCTTAGCTGCAGCGGATTTGCCTTCCCCCTTGGCGGGTTTGGCTGAAGACGCAGCTTTGGCAGATTTCTTATCGGGCGCCGCTTTTGAAGCTGTCTTTGTGCTGGGTGTCTTTTCGGCTTTTTCTGTCTTCTCAGTCTTTTTGGCAGTTGAGCTCACAGCCTTTGAAGTCGCTCCCTTTTCAGTGCTTTCCTTCGGGGGCTTAGATACCTTTTTGGCGACGGGCTTATCGTCGGAAGGCTTATCAACTTTTGGCTTTTTGGTCTTGCTGGAAGTTTCAGGCGCCACTTCCGTGGCCTTCTCTTCAGACTTGGGAGGCTTTGAACCACCTTTGGCTTTAGGCTCCGTCTGCTTCTTAAGCTTCTCCCAATAGGCGGCAGGGCCAAGCTTCATCAGTTCGGCCAGTCGTTCCATCGCCGTTCCGGCATCGAAACCTTCTGGTGGATGCGGGTAAATCTTGTGGTTGAAGGCACTTCGCAGATTCGAATCTGTCGCCAGAGCACGAATCATCCCACAGAAACTATCCACCTCTGCTTTTTTGACCGTGGTCTTTAATGACTCACTGATTTCGTCAGCACTTTGTTCTGGCATCGCCAGTCCCAGCCAGACCAGCGTATGAATCGAGCTTTCATCCAGAGGGATGACATGCGCACCAAGAACGGAATGAAGTGTGTAAGTTCTGACAAATGCGGTGGCCGACTTGATTTTTACAAGCTGCTTCTGGGCCAGTTCGAGTGTCCGCTTTTTGAGCCCTTCGAACTCGAAGGTGTAATTCTTATCGAAGACGTGCTGAAGCACACCTTTGTAACGGTAAGCCTTCCATTCGCTGTTATGGAGAGACCCCAGAGCCTCCTGTAATTCGGTCACAGAACTGACACGGGCTTCGTTCAGGTCTGTAAAAGCCGCTCTCAATTGCTCATAAGCAACCTGTGCCTCTTCAATCGGCGAATCTTCCAGGCAGACTGCAAAGAGCATCGTTTCCAGAACCGGAAACTCGGGAGACGATGGTAGTTTATGAAGCTTTTTGACAACCGGATGAAGCTTCTTCAGAAGTGCCTGCTTGTCGGCGGTTTTTGTTCGTACGGCAGAGGCCATCGTGTGTTTCTTCCGCAGTCAGGTTCCGGGAAATACCACTGTTCTATCGACTTCCGTCACGACGATCATGTTCGTCGGGAATGATGGCAACATCATACAAGAGGAACGTCCCATCATTCCGGAGGAATTCCACTGAATTTCAATTCTCAGATCATGAGCAGCCACTCACCATTAGCCATTGCAGATTGATCTTCGATTTTCACGCACAAAGTTTGTTCTTTACTCGCTGACTTTATACCGATTTTGATTCACCAGAGACATCTGTATCACCCGCCGCACCATCAGCAACTCGACCAGAGTCTTCGCCGGTCACCGTTGGATCCACGGCACTCGACGAGGATGCCCCCTCGTTCAATTCGCCAGCTTCTTCCGCTTCATCGTCCTCAAATTCTTCATCATAAAGATCGTCATCCAGAGAATCTTCCCCCTCCTCTTCGGCATCATCGGTGTCAGCTTCTTCACCGGTTTCAGCCTCATCAGTGGGAAGAACTTCTCGCAAGGCTTTCGACGTTTCAATACTCCGCTTGACGCCCTGATCGAGCACAAATGTGAGCACCGGGGTGTAGCGAGTCTCCAGTCGGTCTGCGATCTTGGCCTGAAAGAACCCGCAGGCTGATTGCAAACCGTGCATACACAAAGACTGTTCTTTGGGAGTCCCCATCACCGAAACATGCACACGAGCGGTTCGCATATCCGGAGCCACTTCGGCCGAAAGAACGGTAACGTTCTTGACGCGTGGATCACGAATATGCCGCATGATGGTCAGGCTGACTGTTTCCAGCACAGCCTGAGAAGCCTTTGCAAGTCGTCGAGACATCATGGCTGTAGTGCCTTATGGCGATAGCGCCTTTACCTATATCTTCACCAGAACTACGACAGCCCGGGATCCAGCATTTCCACCCTTAATCGAATGTCCGTTTGACTTCTTCGATCTTGTAGGCTTCCAGAAGATCCCCTTCCTTCACGTCATTAAATCCTTCCAGCCGGATACCACATTCCATCCCTTCGCGAACCTCACGGCTGTCGTCTTTTTCACGCCTGAGCGAGGCAATGGCGTAAGAGTTCAGTACCTTCTGATCTCGAATCACATGGATGCGGTTGGTGCGTTCGATCGTACCATTCAACACACGGCAGCCCGCAATGGTGCCAAAACGACTGATATTGAACGTTTGCAGGACAATCGCCCGGCCCAGCGTGACTTCTTTCTTGGCCGGCTTGAGCATCCCTTCCAGAGTCTGCTTAATTTCGTCAATCACTTCATAAATGATGTTGTAACGGCGGATTTCCACATTCTCCTGCAGTGCCAGAGCAGCCGCCCGGTCTTCAGGAATCACATGGAAGGCAATAATGATCGCCGACGAAGCACTGGCGAGATAGACATCACTTTCGTTGACGCCTCCGACACCTTCGTGCAGGATGCGGACGCGAACTTCGGGATGTTCAAACTTCCCGATTTCACTTCGCAGAGCTTCCAGAGAGCCGGGAGTGTCGGCCTTAACGATCACCCCCAGATCCTGAACTTCACCCTCGCGGGCAGCGTTGAGAATATCTTCCAGAGTTCGTTTACCACCGCGCGAAGAGAGCGAGACCTGTCGGCCAGCCATTCGACGACGTTCGGCAATCTCACGAGCCAGATCCAGATCGTCGAGCACCACAAACTTATCACCAGGAGCAGGCACGATATCGAGACCTGCCAGCATGACCGGTGTCGATGGAGGTGCTTCATCGAGCTCCTGCTGATGTTCGTTGAAAATGGACCGTACTTTGCCGTAAGCCTGCCCACACAGAACAACATCTCCGCGGCGGAGTGTTCCCTTCTGCACAATGAGCCAGGCCAGTGGACCGCGACCTTCATCACGGAAGGCTTCAAGACAGGCCCCGGTGGCGGGACGCTGCGAATTCGCCTTGAACTCATTGAGTTCTGCGGTCAGCAATAATGTTTCCAGCAGTTCATCCAGACCTTCGCCAGATAAACCGGAGGTGCGTACGACTTCAGTGTCTCCACCCCATTCGGCAGCGAGCACGTTCTGGGCAGCCAGTTCCTGAAGGACACGCTGCTCATTTCGATCTGGCAGATCGACCTTGTTCAGCGCGACAACAAGTGGCACACCGGCGGCTTTGGCATGAGCAATACATTCCACAGTTTGTGGCATGACACCGTCATTCGCAGCAACCACCAGCACAACGATATCGGTCACGTTGGCACCGCGAGCACGCATTTCACCAAACGCTGCATGGCCTGGGGTATCGACGAATGTCAGTTTCTGACCATTCTTCGTCACCTGATAGGCAGCAATATGCTGGGTAATGCCCCCATGTTCGGAGGCAGCCACGTTGGCCGAGCGCAGCTTGTCGACCAGAGTCGTCTTGCCATGATCGACGTGCCCGAGAATCGTGATGATTGGCGGTCGATTTTCCAGAACCGAGGGATCGTCCGGGAGATCGATGTATTCCTGCAGTTCGTCTTCGACATCCTTGGGTTTGACGATTTTGAGATCGACGCCCAGTTCCAGAGAGAGTTCGAGCGCTGTCTCTTCATGCAGCAGACTGTTGATGGTCAACATTTCGCCACGTTTGAAGAGAATCCCAAGGATCTGCTTGGCCGGCCGGCCAATCGCTTCCGAAAGAGAACGCACAGTGAGTGGTGGCTCAATTTCGGCGGTTGTTTTGAGCTGTGTGGTTTGCTTTTGACCGGGCCGACGAATGAGCTTGCGAACGGCCTTACGTTCGGCAACTTCTTCTTCCTCAGACGTACGAACATCTTTCGTCCGCTTGACCCGGCGGGCTTCGCGGACTTCTTCCATACCGGCGCCCAAGGCATTTTTGTCTGCCTTTTTGCCGCCGGCACGGCCTTCCATGATGTCTGCAAGATCGGCTTTGTTCTTTTCGTCACTGCCGCGGCGACCACCGCTGCCAGCGACTCGATCTCCCAGAGGAGAATGCGTAACCAGCTTACCTTTGATATCAATGCGGATATCGGGCACCTGGGCTTTGACGTCTTCTTTACGAGCGACCGGGCCGCCACTGAATGGCGCCAGATTCGCCACACCCGGCACATTCATACGGGGGCGGTTGGAAGGCTCATTCCCGCCTCGATTCACAGGGGGCGCTGCTCCACCACCGGGAGCTGGCGGCCCTTGAGTGGTTGCCTGCTCACCTCGCGAAGGAGTCCCTCGACTGCTCATCCCCATATCACGCATGGGGCGACTGCCAACGGCTCGCATCGGCCCACCGGCCATGCGCGAAGGCATCGAAGGACGCTCCGGCACACCCGAAACGCGATTGCCTGTATCCTGTGATGGCTGAGATGTTCCACCCTCGCCACCACCGGGTGCTGAACGCTGCAATGGTTTGGAACTGGCTCCCTGGGGAGCATCTGCTCCAGCATTGCCTTTAGTACTGACAGACCCTCGTGAGGTCATCTGATGTTCACGCACAGGTGCTGGCGGAGTGACCGGCTCGACAGCCGCAGAACTTGATTCGACATCGGTATCAGTTTCACCAGCCACATCGGCAGGGTGAATCGTTGCTTCAGAGGAGGCTTCGACTTCTGTCGAGACATCCATTTCATGCGAACCGACGATAGTCTCCTCAGTCTGCTCAAATGAGGCTTCCTGAGCCTCGATCTCTTGAACTTCCTGCGAAGACTCTCCATCCAGCTCCCGGGGAGCTTCGTGAACGGGTTGGGGCTTTCCTGAAGTTGCCGGCTTGGTCGCAGGGGTTTTGGAAATCATGTCCCGCAGTTTGCGAACCGCTCCCGCCAGCTCGCGAACATGTTCTTCGCGCTGGGGCGTCACAGGAGCTTCACCTCCCGGAGCAGTCATCACGGTGGTTGATCCACCGTTGCGGATAATTGCCAGAACGCGATCGCGTTCCTCTGGCGAGATGCTGGCCAGGGCAGAGTTCTTGACCACAATGCCAGCCTTAGCGCAGTGCTCGATCAACAGCCTGCTGTCCATATCGAGCTCTTTGGCGAGAGCGAAAATTCGAATCTTCAAACGCTCGTTCCTCTGTTCAAAACAAGAGTCAGACTCTCAAAAGGAGTCTGGCAATTCTGCCCGGCAGAATCATTTCTCACTATGTCGGCTCAATTCAGAGTTCCGGCTCGAATCAGGAATTCCTGAGTACGCTCCGAAGTCAAATCGCGACCCAACCGCCTCACATCCATTATCCCATGCACATCACGGCTCAACTGGCAAACACCAGCTTTTGATCGTTTACGATTTATTGCCGGCCGCCTCCTCAACAGATGCTTCATTGTCCGCAGCGGGCGGCAGTTTGCTTTCGACAGCGGGATTCGAGGCGCGGGCCTCATCGGCCCGGCGCTGCTCCCGTTCTTGAGATTGCCGCTCGGCCTTCTCGGTCGCCCGACGAAGATCCTGCTCCTTCTCGATCCGCTCGCTTTCGCGTTCGGCATACTCAACAATCACATCGGCCTGCTCTTGAGTTAATGAGCCCATCTCCATCAGCTCGTCGGGCTCAATGACAGACAGGTCTTCAAAACTCAGAAACCCTTGCGATACCAGCCCTTCGGCCAGCTCCTCGGAAACTCCCGGGATCTGCGAATAGGCCACCACAGCCTGATCGAGCTGCTGATCCAGCTCTTCGCGAGTCATCACGTCGATATCCCAGCCCACCAGCTTCGAAGCCAGACGCACATTCTGACCGCGTTTGCCAATCGCCAGAGAAAGCTGATCATCCCGCACCAGCACCAGCACACGGCCCAGCATCGGGCAAAGAATCACATCTTCCACTTCCGAGGGTTGCATCGCATTCGGGACCAGCACCTGGAGGGAATCGTTCCAGCGAACAACTTCAATCCGCTCGCCACCCAGCTCTTCGCCCACATTGCGAATGCGGGCACCACGCACACCCACGCAGGCACCGACCGGGTCGATATTGCTGTCGGCACAGGAGACCGCCACTTTTGTTCGATACCCAGCTTCCCGAGCCAGAGACCGGATCTCGATAATCCTCTCATTGACCTCAGGAATTTCCAGTTCAAGCAAACGGCGAACAAAATCGGGATGTGCTCGAGACAGCACCACGCGAACGCGAGGCCCCATCTTCTTGACTTCCAGCACCACGGCACGAATTCGCTCATTCGGACGATGCGATTCACCCGGGATCATTTCACTGCGAGGTAGAATCGCTTCCGCCTTGCCAATGTTGACCGTAATGGCACTTCCCTCATTGCGAGTCACTGTCCCGGAGACGATCTGCCCTCGCAACTGGGCATATTCATCGAACAACGTGTCACGTTCAGCTTCACGAATCTTCTGAATCATGACCTGCTTGGCAGTCTGAGCCGAGATGCGGCCAAGAATGTCACCCAGCTCATCGCGGTCAATTTCGCGACCATTGGTTTTCACCATCGGCTGACCGCTGGTGCGATCAATGTGAACCTCGATGACTTCTTCTTCACCAAAGTGCTTCCGCGCAGCCGAAAGAATGGCTTGCTCCACCCCTTCGAAGACAATCTCCTTGTCGATGCTCTTATCGCGATGGATCGAATCCACGATCCGCAGCACTTCATTGCCGTTCATGACAACCCTCTTGATGAACTCGTTGACAAACAGCAGTTTAGATCACAGAACTCACGGCTCGACATCACGATGATGGCAAACCGCCAGACCTGATGAACCCTTCACGAACTGCTCAGCAAAACCGGGCAATCGACGTGAAATTGTCGAAAAACCTGGAGTCGCTATTTTTGCAGGCACAGTCATCCCGATTCACCAGTTGCCTTAGTAGCACCTGAAGTCAAACCTGATGGCATCACCAGCAAAAGCCGTTCGCTCACCCCACTGAATGCAACGCCTTATTCATGCCCCCGAAAACAAAGTTGTTCCCGGGATCAAAGTCCCCTAAAACAAAAAAAGCAGGGAATGCCCTACTTTTCTGCGGCAGCACCCGCTGCATTGGGTTCAATAATCGCGTGCCGCTCTTTCCGCAGCCCGCGCATGGCGTGAGCTAAAAGAAAGAGACTGGCAGCACGGCGAACGCCAGCGATGGAAAGCCGAAACTCACCATCGTTGTACACCAACACCAGCCATGATCGCCTCCGCAGAATGTCAGCAGGCCTTCCACACAATGTTACCACTGCACGAAAGAACAGCCTGATAAACACAGAACATCCTTACTATTGCCAAAGTACAAGTGCCGACAGAGAGTGTCAAGCCGCAGCAACTGTGGGCAACAAATGATTTAACTGTTCAGAGCCACGCCACGACCTGACATACCTCGACCGGCTCTTTCATAAACCAGAACTTATGAAGTTTGAATTCGAGGAGAATAAACAATGGATTCTCCACAGCGAGAGACTGACTCCCAAAGAGGAGGGGGACGAACCAATCTGGGAGAAATGGAAATTCTGCAAAAAGTTTAACGCCCCTCTCTTTGCCTCCAATTTCTATATTGCCTGAAAATACTGAACACGCAGGGGCCGATTTACCCGTTCCTGCTATTGTCTCCCATTGACGGATTTCGTCATAAATGGCAACGATCAAAAGTGTTTGAGCAAAGCCGCCTGACGGGCCGCAACCAGAACCTTCCGCAGGAGCCAATAAATCCATGACCACATTTCAGCAAGAGTCGGGCCAGTTCGTTTCCATCCACTCTTTGAAACATTCGGTTCCCGCCACACGGTTGGCAGGCCGCCGCTGGCTGGCCGGCTGGTCTCCCCGGGTTGTCGTACTGGCGTTTGCTTGCCTGGCTGATGCCGGCGTGACAGATACCTTACTGGGAATTGAAAACCCAAACTCCCGTTCGATGGCACAAGCCCAGTTGTTTCGCCCATCGACAAGGCCACCAGGTTCTTCGGCAAATCCACCCACTCCTCCCGGAGCACCTGGTGCCAACGTGATGACTGCTCCAGCAGATCCGATGCAGGCTGAAACCGAGGCGGCCTATCAGCGCGGCGATTTTCCCAAGGCTCTCCAACTGGCAGAAGCCATGCTCGCCCGTAATCCGAACAACGATATTGCGATTTACCTGAGAGGTTCGGCCCGCGTGGAACTGGGCATCCAGCAGCAGGATCTTGAACTCATTCGCAGTGGCATCGAAGACGCCCGCTCAGCACTCAAAGTCGGCGGCACAGATAAGATCAATTATTACCTCCCTTATCTCTACGGCATGACAGCATTAGCGGGCTTGGAAGAAAAACGGGAGCACGCCGAGGTTGTTATCAAGTTTGCCGACAGTATTCTCGCCCGGCCCAATTTACGTCCCGAGGAGCGAGCGAACCTGCAGTATCAGAAAGCCGGCGCTCAGGTTTACCTCAAGAATACCGAGCAGGCGATTGCTTCCTATCTGGCGGCCATTCAATCCAGCCCACAACATCTGGGCGCACATGTCGCTCTGGCCAGTGCTTATGCAACGGCTGGAAAAATTGCAGAGGCAGAAGCCGCCTTCTCGAATACAACACGCGTCTTTCCTAATAACCCGCTCGTATTTAACAATCGCGGCATGTACTACCAGCAGCAGCGAAAGCCTAAAGAGGCCATTGCCGATTTCTCACGGGCAATCCAACTCGACCCTCGCTTTTATGTTGCTTATACGAACCGTGGCTTTACCTATCTGAACGATGGGGAAAATCCCGGAGCGGCCATCGCAGATTTCACAGAATCGCTCAGACTCAACCCTCAGCAGCCCGGTATCTATAGCTTGCGAGGGGCCGCAAAATTGCAGCAGGGCAAACTCAACGAAGCACTGGCTGACTATAACGAGACGTTGCGACTGGATCCTAAAAATCCAATTGCGATGGCTGATATCGGCTTTACGAAATTCTTCAGCAAGGATTACCCAGCCGCACTGGCCTCGTTTAATAATGCCGTACTGGAAGATCCCAACCTTCGCTATCTGAATCCCTGGCGATACCTTTCCATGGCCTACGCAGGACAGGAAGGTGCTGCAGCAGCCACTTTCTCCGACAGTCTCTCTAAACCTGCCGATAAGCGAGACTGGATGGATCAACTGGTGCTCTTCCTGGCAGGTAAGATCAGCGAGCAGGAACTCTTCAATGCGGCCGAGCCAAACGACCTGAACCTGAGAAATGCCCAGTTCTGCGAGGCCTATTACTTTATTGGCCAGCAGCGATTGCGCGCAGGTAATACAGCGGGTGCCAACCAGTTCTTTGAGCAGGCCCTGGCGACCAAGGCCAGATATCTTTCTGCCTATCGAGGTGCTGGCTTCGCTCTGGGCAAGTTCGCTCAGTAGTAATATTATTCGATTAAACAACTGCGCGGCGGGTGGCTGGGGTTGAGTCTTCGAACCCCCTGCCATTTTTGGCACGGAGTGGGGGTTCGCGAAGACGCTCAACCCCAGCCACCCCATACCAAGGAGCGCAGTTGAATACTGGAATCCGTAGAGTCTTGATCTTCTTGAACAACAAAGCATCGCATGGACAAACTCCATGCGATGCTTTTTTAAGCAATGAAAAGTGCGGCGTGCCATTCGAGATCCAACTCTCGCCAACACAATGTCAGATCATGTGGTCACTCGATCGGAAGTAGCGTTGAGTTCGACTTCGAAGCTATTCCACTTCGATAATCACGGCCGCCGCCTGACCTTTGCGAGTGACGTTCATGGACACAAAGGTCTTCAGCGCCGGACTCACGTCTGGCTCTGTCACAATCGAAACATCGCAGGCAGGATCGGGAGTCTCGTAGTTCAAAGTGCGCGGGATAAACCCGGCTTTCACACCAGCTAACGAGGTCATTAATTCTACCAGTCCCGAGCCTGCCGAAGAGTTGCCGACATAACTCTTGGGAGCGGTGACGGGCACACGGTAGCTGCCAAAGACTTCGTTAATCGCGCGGGCTTCCGCAGCATCCGCTTCCGGCAGACCAGCGGCATGAGCGTTGTAATGGCCAATATCTGTCGGCTCCATTTCCGCACTTCTCAAGGCGGCCTTGAGAGCACCCTTCACCGCATCCTGGTAACGGGGTTCGCCATCAGGATTCACACATGTGGCAGCTCCTGTCGAAAGGATTCGCCCGTAGATGGTGGCACCACGCGCTTCCGCATGGGCTCTTGTTTCCAGAATCAATGTTCCAGCCCCTTCCCCGACCACAAAACCATTTCGGTCTTTTTCGAATGGTCGCGATCTTCTGGCCGGTTCAGCCGGTGAGGAGGCTAACAACGTTTTGACGAGTGCCAGGTGCAGCGCACGCACTGGATGTGAATACGAGCCTGTGGCACCTGTGATCATGATATCTGCCGCACCGCGCTGAAGAATGCGGACGGCCTCACCGATCACCACATTCCCTGAAGCTTCATCGAGAGTCAGCGAGTTACTGGGGCCGCGGGCATCGGAAGCAATACTGATATGACAGGCTGGCATGTTCGGCAAATAGCGGAGCAGCCATAATGGCTCCATTTTACTGTAGCCCGCTTCTCCCCAGCCTTTGAAACTCGCATCACCGGTGACTTCACTCATTGCGACGGCCGGGCCACCCAGCACAGCCGGTTCGCTGAGCATCAGGTTGGCACCGAACTCCACACCCATCCGTGTGTGATCGATGGTTTCGAGATTTAATTTGGAATCTTCCAGAGCCATCAGAGCGCTGGCCACGCCGAGCTGAATATCCCGGCACATCAGCTTGATGCTTCGCCGGACTTCCTTCAGATAGATTTTCTTAGCAGTTTCTTCGTTAAAGTCGCCGATCTCAGCAGTCACTGCATCGGGGCTGGCGAATCCCGGGAAGAACTTCGACTTCGATATTCCGGTGGCCCCGGCACGCAAATTGTCTGTTAAGGCCGACAGACCAATTCCGACGGGACTCACAATTCCCACGCCAGTAATGACAATATCTTGTGCGCTCTTGCTCTTTAAGGACATGGCGTGCGTCTTATCTCCAACTGTCAATGCCTGGGCCAAGAGCTGCTATCAAACTCACATCACCAGACGAATATCGAACGCCAGAGGTGTGAAAACTCAACAGTTCTCACCTGCTTGTTCGCGTTACAAAGAGCAAAGAGAGTCGATTCCCAATGTTTTTGCAACCCTATCCGGGCAACTGGCTGTCTCTACAGATTCTAAGGGATTATCGCCACAAATTATAGCGCTGCATGGCCTGAATCACTCGATCGGAGACACCCCGGTTCCGCAGTTCGATAATTCCTGCCGGAGAAAGTTGAAAATGCCCTCTGCGATCGGCCAGCGTACTGATGATCAAGTCATCAGTGATTCCAGCGTGAATCATCTGCAGTACATCATGTTCCGTCATGGCACGGCTATGAACATGCACAAATGCTGCTTCCTGTGCCGATGTTTCCAGACTGACGGCCCGGCTGACAACGACATCGTCCGCATGACCAACTGACGCACCCAGTGCAGTGCCAATCACGGTACCAGCCACAAGTCCGGTTTTTGGATTACCAGTGGCAGCACCGACTAATGTCCCGGCGACTGCGCCAAATGTGCCCCCAGCGAGTGCACCGTGACGAGTACCATTCATGTGCGTGCAACCGGTCTGAGAGATCGCCACAACACACAACAAGAAGCAGAATAACCACTTGCAACATGCATTCGGCTTGTCGTCGCAGCCACTGGCCAAAGCACCAGTCTGTACTGGAAAGTTCATCCCTGAACCTTTCGTGCTCCCCTGCAGGGCATGACAAATCAATAGTTTGATCGAGTACCAATTACGACTATACGAGCGCTGTCAGCACAACTCTCTCGAGTTCAAATGGCAATCGATAAATCAGGCCCGCAGGTATCAGATGCGACCCACAACAAGACAGGCGTTGTGGCCGCCGAAACCAAAGCTGTTGGAAAGCATGCACTTGACTTCACGCTCACGAGCCACGTTCGGCACATAATCGAGCTTGCAGTCAGGATCCTGGTTATCGAGATTAATTGTTGGAGGAATAATTCCCTGCAGGCAGGTCATCACTCCAACCACGAACTCGACCCCACCACTGGCACCCAGAAGATGACCTAACTGGCTCTTCGTACTGGAGACACAGACAGTTTTCGACTCTTCGCCAAAAACGGTCATAATGGCGTTGGATTCGGCTTTATCACCCAACGGCGTACTGGTTCCGTGAGCGTTGATGTACTGGATTTGGGATGGATTCAACTTCGCATCGCGAAGTGAATTTGCCATCGCACGGGCAGCACCAGCTCCTTCAGGATCGGGGGCTGTCATGTGGTTGCCGTCAGACGACATCCCATAGCCCAGCACTTCGGCCAGGATTTCAGCACCACGGGCTTTGGCATGCTCATATTCTTCGAGCAACACCACACCGGCACCCTCCGAAAGCACAAAACCATCACGATCACGATCGAATGGTCGGCTGGCACACTCCGGGGAATCCAGACGTGTCGAAAGTGCCCCCATACGGGCAAAACCCGACAATCCCATGGGCGTAATGGCGGCTTCACTGCCACCCGCAATCATGACATCAGCCATATCCGACTGGATCACGCGGAAAGCATCACCAATGGCGTTCGAAGCTGAAGCACAAGCGGTGGCAACGGCACTGCTCGGGCCTTTCAATCCATAATAGACTGAAAGATTCCCGCTGGCGGCATTCACCATCAGCTTGGGGATCATGAACGGGGAGACTCGGGACGGACCTCGATCGAACAGCCTCGCGTGCTGTTCTTCGATTTCGTTCAGTCCCCCGATACCGCTGCCGACGATTACGCCGCAGCGGTATGGATCTGTATAGGATTTAAAGTCGATCCCCGACTGCTTGATCGCCTTGTCTGCTGCCGCCATGGCAAACTGACAAAAGCGATCCAAACGCTTCATTTCCTTAGGATCAAAGTGTTCTTCGGGGTGGAAATCTTTAATTTCCCCACCAAAGTTGACTTTGAATTCCGATGGATCAAAGCGTTCCAGCCGAGACACACCGCTCTTGCCGCTGCAGATATTGTCCCAGAATTCACTGAGATCGCAGCCCAAGGCAGTGACGACCGACATCCCTGTCACGACGACTCGTCTAGCCATCCGTCATTGCTTTTCTGAAATGTACTTAACTGCATCACCAACTGTTTTGATTTTTTCGTAATCTTCGTCAGGAATCTGAATACCAAATTCGTCTTCAAATTCCATAACGAGCTCTACGACGTCCAAAGAGTCAGCCTTCAGGTCGTCGATAAACGAACTCTCCAGCTTCACGTCTTCCTTGGCGATGCTGAGTTGCTCGCTGACAATTGCGATGACTTTATCTTCTACCGACGACGACACGCCTATCTCCTCAAGCCGCTTGATTCGTAGATCGCCTTTAGGCTCCCATCACGTTGTGAAGAAGACTTCACCCGCTTGGAGGCGAGAGACTAACGGCTTTTCTACATCGTGTAAACCACAACAATCACCCGTTTTGTCAGATTCGTATTCCGAATCTGCACGCCTCGACCGGGCAATGTTGACTCCACCTCGCAAAAGGCACAATTTTCACAACTCAGGATACACTATCGTTCACAGTTTCGCAGTTCGCTTTGCGATCAATTCGCTTTAGTAGCCCCTTCAAAACTTTGCCTGGGCCAATTTCATAGAATGTTTCCACACCTTCCGCCAGTAACTTTCTGACAGAGGACTCCCACTGCACAGGTTCAGTGACCTGTTTGATCAACAATGATTTCAGTTCTTTCGGCTCAAAATGGGCTGTGGCATCCACATTCGAGATCACGGGAAGTCGTGGGGATTTCAAATTCACCGCACCAATCGCCTGAGCCAATTCCTCACAGGCCGAGGCCATCAGCGGTGTATGAAACGCACCGGCAACAGCCAGTGGAATCGGCCGGCCTCCGGCCGCTTCAATTCTTTCTGCCGCCTTGGTACAGGCCGCTTTCTCTCCCGAGAGAACGGTATTGCCCGGACACAGATAATTGGCAATCCAGATCTTCCCGGCATCCTGAGATTCAGACACCACCTGCTCGACCTGAGCTGGCTCCAGAAGCAGCGCGCTGACCATCCCCGAAGGCGTCGCATCGGCGGCGGCCTGCATCGCTCGACCACGCACAGCCACTACCTTCAGGCCTTCTTCAAATGTCATGGCTCCTGCAAACACCAGAGCGGTATATTCGCCCAGACTCAGCCCGGCACTGGCCACACAAGATTCAATTAAGGCGGGCTGCTCAGTTTTCAACGATTCCAGTGCCGCCAGACTCGCGACAAAGAGCGCCGGCTGGCTGATCACGGTGCTATCAAGTTGTTCTTGCGGCCCTTTCTCGCAGATCTCCAGCAGATCGAAACCCAGAATTTCTCGGGCCTGGTCAAACAAAGCTCGCGCTGCGGGATACTTCGCACTCAGGCCGACACCCATCCCCAGATGTTGAGCCCCCTGTCCTGGAAAAAGAAATGCAGCCTTAGCCAACGGTGAACCTGCCTTCTATCAAATTCCATGATCTCTGTAATGGAAGAACCTGTGAATATCAGCAGATTCTCAACTTCTCGCGAGCTTCGCAAGTTACAGGAAGATTTCCCAAGATCGTGTGGGACGTCAACATGATTGGACGGGTCGGAAAGGACTGGATCCTCTGCTCAGAACCGAGTGCGAGAGACACAGAAAGGCTGCAAACGAAGCACGCACTATTCTGTGAGAAAAATCTGCCTCAGTGATCTGGCAGGGCAAACTCAGGCAGAACCGACCAGTTGGAGATCGACTTCCAGTTCGCTGCAAATCTGGCTGTTGATGCCTCGATTCTGCAGTTCATCGGCCAGCTTGAGGGCATTGAAGATCGAATGCCCATTGCTGGAACCATGGCAAATGATGCAATTGCCATCCACACCCAACAGCGGTGCGCCACCCGATTCGTGATAGACGTATTTCCGCTCGAGTGCCTTCAGGGCTTCAATCGCCTTGTTTCGCTCGACATCCAGAGCCGAAACCACAGCTTTCCCCACTGTCTTGAAGAGCATATCCACAATGCCTTCACTCGACTTGAGGATCACATTGCCAACAAAACCTTCGCATATGACGACGTCAGTGCGACCTTCATACAGATCGCGACCCTCGACATTCCCGACGTAATTATAGCTTTGAATGGCCTTACTTTTCGCATATAGCTCCTGGGCTTCACGCACCAGGTCATTCCCTTTGCCATCTTCGCTGCCGATATTCATCAGCCCGATGGAAGGTTTTTCCACACCCAGCAAATTGCGAGCGTAGACAGCCCCCATCACGCCGTATTGAAGAAGGTGCTCGGGACGGGCTGCAGGATTGGCCCCCACATCCATCAGTACACACCGACCACGCATCGTGGGCAAAACCACGGCAATTCCAGGTCGCCGCACATTTCTCAGAAACAGCCGGGTTCGCAATCCGGCGGCAACCACTGCTCCCGTGTGCCCGGCACTCACCACAGCATCAACAGATTTCGATGCCATCAATTGCCAGCAGACCGCGAGAGAACAATTGGGCTTTTTTCGCAGGGCATCGGTCGGCTTTTCGTCCATGCCGACATAGCCATCAGCCGCCTGAACTGTCAGACGGCGACCAAACTCAGGATGCGATGCGATCTCTTGACTCAACAGGGGTGCGTCACCCACCAGCACAATTTCAATGCCGGGAAGAGCCTCAACAGCTTTAACCGCCCCTTCGAGGTTGGGCCCGGGAAACACGTCCCCGCCCATCGCGTCCAATGCGACTCTCGCCACAGGTTGATCCTTACTGGATGTTTCCAGACTGGTTCATGAACGACCAGCGAGACTCAAGTCGATTAGTCCGCATCCTTCTCGTCAGCAACGAGAGTACGCCCCTGGTAATAGCCGCAAGTTGGGCACACAACGTGAGTTGGCACGGGTGTCGCACACTGTGGGCAGCTCGCCAGTTGCAGCGGAGTCAGAAAATCGTGGCTGCGGCGGCGGCGGGAACGCCCTTTTGACTGCCGCCTTTTGGGAACTGCCATGGCTCACTTCCGATCGACGTAAACAATTACAGAACAATGATTTAACAAGTACAAACCGACACAGCACTGGCTTATTCACGGCCACGATGACCTTGTCGATCTGGTTTTCTAGAATGGGAATGGTATTCCTTTCTGGAAACAACTGTCAAGCAACGGCCAGTTTCCAATGCTAAACAGACTTCCTTGTGGTCTGCAGAATCTTACGATCTCCACTTTCTCTGCGTTGTCCAACCTCTTTGTTGTCATCAGCAGGATTCGACATTCACCTCTCAGATACGCTTAAATTCAAGACAAAATTAATCACCATCGCTCAGAGCAAGGCTTCGCAAGATGCAGCAGGGAACAACTGCCGTTCACCAGACCAGCCAGAAATGGAGATTCTGGATCGATGTGGGCGGAACTTTTTCCGATCTTCTCGCGATTTCACCAGAAGGTCACCCTGCGCTCCTCAAAACACTCAGCTCCGGCAGAATCAAAGGGTTTTGCCAGCGTGGCAATCCAGCACTCTTCCAATGGGACGATGCCTCTCTCGGACAATTTCCTTCTGATTTTTTTACCGGTTACGAGTGCCTCTGGGGAAATCGCTCTCAAAAACAAGTCCGTTCAAAAATTGTTCGCCATGAACAGATTCGATTTTCCGATCCTTTGAAAGAAAGCCACGCGACTCTTTTTGCCAGATTCACGATTCAGCCCCATGATTCGCCAAAATCAGCAGCTATCCCCGGCGAAGGCACACTCTATGAACTGACCTCGCACGAAGAAGCAGCCTTTTGTGGGATTCGCCAGATTCTTCGCCTGCCCCTCTCGCAACCATTGCCAGTGATTGACCTATCTTTAGGAACAACTCGGGGCACCAATGCACTGCTGACTCGGAACGGGGCAAAGACGGCACTCCTCACGACCCGAGGATTGGGCGATCTCCCCAGGATCGGATC
>JAIXUU010000040.1 GCA_027483405.1 Planctomyces sp.
CCTCGACTCGATCAAGGGCTTTCGTGTCCGGCGACTCCAACACCAAGTTCCCTTGCGGATCTAACTTGATCACAATTTTCTTCTTTGGCTCAGCCCCGCTATTCGCCCCTCCACTGTTCGCATCGCCGCTATTCGAAGCGTTGCTATTCGAAGCGTTGCTAGGCCGAACGCCATTACCGGCTTCGCCTACTACCGAATTGCTTGCGGCCTCACCACCCGTTGCTTTACTGAATGAATCCTGTGCGTCATCCTGCTGAGTCGCTACCAATCGGCCTTGGGGCAACGGCCCCTCTTGCGTTCCATCGATCGCTCCAATCTCTCCACCTTGCAAGACCTGGGCAGGGGGATCCTTTTTGGGACTTCCACTCGACGGCTTATCTTCGAACTCCGCCGCTTCGGGAATCTCAAGCTCTATCCCGTTGGACTCCCAATACCTTTTCAAGCGCTCCAAGTATTCCCTGGTCTCTTCGCTTCTACTCGCCTCGATCACTCGGACCCGCTGATCGCTTCCACCTTCAGGTGGTAGTTCACCAAGCTTGATCAGCAATTTCTTGATCTCTGCGGTTTCAAATTCATTCGCCCAAAGAATGATCTGATTGTTCACAGCGTTTGCACCGATACGCAATTGATCAGACGACTTGGACTCCTTGTTGTTCATTTGGTACGGATCAAAGTAAAAGAACCTTCGACGCGAATTATCCTCTTTCTTTTCTCCATCGATCCCCATGAGCAAGCGGATCGTGCCGGCGACTTCTTCTGCCCTGAGTCGCCGCAATTGCAACACCTCGACCTGTCGCGCAGAACCGTCAAGCTTCTTGATCGTCTCTTGAATCGTCAAATGATCAGCCAACGATGCGTAAGCGATCATCGATTTGTTCTTGTCGTCGACTTCCAATCGCGTTGTGGGTTCTAACACGTTGAGTGCTAACAACGAAGCAACGAACTGCTTGGGCTCTAAGCTGGAAAGCCGATAAACCTTCATCCGAGTCGTTAACGCTTGGTATTGCTCGTTGGGATTCGAAACGTCAACCCTTGTTATGAACGATGCGATAATCGCCATCTTGTCCGGTGGTGCGTTGACAATCAAACTGTTGCGACGTGGGTTGGCGACTAAATAGATCTCGCGACGTTTGTTTTCAGGCATCCCGGGCTGGCCGGCCATCGCCGCTTGCTGCGCTGCGAGTTGCTGCTGCTGCATCATCATCATCTGCTGTTGCTGCATCTCCATCTCTGGACTCATCTCCATCGCAGCTCCACCACCACGCTTGGCACCCTCAAGCTTCAGAAATACAGCCAACTGCTCACGCACCTCCGTGGCTCGGACATGCTCAAGAGGAAATTCCCGGGCAAGGTTCATCAGTACCGATTCAGATTGCTCCTCGGAAATCACAGAATGGATCTGTGCAAGATTGCTTGCCGTGTCGATCGCTTCCAACCGATTGGTATTGCTAAGAGCTTGCAAACTACCGTTCGAACTGATCAAAGGCTTCAGCTCGTCGACGATTTCTTTCGCGATCAAAGTCTTCAACGTGAAGGTTGTGCGGACGTAGCGATTCGAAGGAAGCTTAGCTAAATCCTCAGGTGCAACTCGGGGGACGAGGGCAACGTTAATACCCTGCGTTTTGACGACCTGCAGAACCCCAGGGAACTCCAAGATGGTAAAGCCACGGGCGAGCAAATGCCGGTTGATCATGTCGCGAGTTTCCTCAAGACTAGTCTTGTCCGGTGCATGGATGCTCAACGTATCCGCAGGCAATTCTTGCCAATCCAGTGCAAGCTTAGAAACATCGGCCACCCATTGGAGAATGTCCGGCCAAGCCTGTTCGCGAAACTGAAAATGCACCAATCCAGCTTCATCAGGCTTTACGTCAAACTCTTTCTTATCAGGCGGTGCCTTGGGCTCCTTGGGCCGCTTGATCGTCTCGACTGCTCCGGTCGCAGGCTTGTTAGCCGCAGCGGCTGCATTCGCGGCCCCGGGCGCTGCCGGCTCTGCCCCGGGCGGGACTCCCTCGGCTGGCACTCCTCGCTCATTGAGCATCTCCTCGGTTACCACGACAGGCGCATTTCCAGCCCCACCGACTTGCTGAAAAGCAGGTGCTTGGGCCGTTGATGTGGCTTGTGCAAAAACTTGCGAAGCCCCAAGCGAAATAGCTTGTGCGAACACTAACCCAACGATAGCAACAGACGTTGAAGATCTTGGTAGTCGCATCGAAAAAGTTCGCAGTTGTATTTGATAGATACGAAAATTATGGATTCGCATTTTGTGCTTCCCCGGATGGCACCGCACTCGATTCGCTCGTTCGGCCAGTGTCTGCATAAAACTCACTCAACGCCATTGAGATCGAAAAGACAAATGCAATGCATAACATCACCAACTCGACGCGCCGCCTTCGCACGGCCCCGTCCCCACCGCCAATCGAACTCTCCAAATCCAACGGATCATCCAGTTCGCTCCCTATTCCCTCCTTGGAAATCGCACCGCTCAATCCCCCGATCGCGACCCTACCTTCTTCTCTGGCCTCTCCTACGGCCTCCGCTGAGCGTTTGTCCGACGACTGGCTAGCTTGCCGAAAGCGATCCTCGGAACTGTGCAGCGAATAAAGCCGTGTCATCAATTCCTGCGAAGGGATACGTACCAGTGAATCGCTCGAACCACTAGGCAACAACTCTTTTGCTAGGATCGTATGAACCGAAGCAACTTCACTCAGCAATGAATCTTCTCGCAAACAGACTCGCTCGATCTCGAACAAACGATCCGCTTGCATCGCATCGTCAAGAAATTCCGCTACGTCATTCGCGCTGCAATGCAAAGCTGGTTCCGTTGCATACTGAGGCAACCTCAACGCTGATCTGGCACCATCAATCCGCTTCGATATCCCCTGCGCCGTCGCACTCGCCCGCAACTTCTGACCCAACTCTTGCTGGTCCTGCGGAGTCAGCACTCCGTCCCGATAAGACAATAAGGTCCGCA
>JAIXUU010000398.1 GCA_027483405.1 Planctomyces sp.
CAGATCCCACTGCAACGAGAGCTGCATGAGCGGTGTCGGTCTCCGCTGAGGATCAGTCAGTGAAGCACGAACCTGGTTCGCAATGAGCTGCAGTTTTCCAGTGTTGTCATTGTTCCACTTAAGCAGTGGCGAGACTCGTACATCCCCGTCAAAGATCCTCTCGTCAGCGGGAGTCCCTTCACGTTTGCCGAAGTACCAAGGTCGCTTGGGATCGACCACCACCTCGACTCCTGCTGGAGCAGGAACAACCGTACCGATTTCGACAGGAATGAGTTTGTCTGTGAACAGCAACTGGAAAAACGAGTCCATTGACGCTGAAAGCGGAGAATCCTTCGCATCACTGGCCAGTATTTCAGAAGTCAACGAAAGGACTGCCGATAAACAGATAATCAAAGACCAACTAACGTACTTACAAGTTGAAAGCGAGTGGGAAAGCATACACTCACCCAAAGTCTTACGAATCTTCATAGAGACAATCCAGATTGCAATCAAAGTGGTAACGAATAATCATCAGGATGAATGCCATCAATGAGATCAAGTGGCTTTGTCGTACATTAGAATTCCCCGACAGTCTCACTACCGTCGATGGTGATAAGGGCGGCAACGATATCATTGCTGGTATTCTCACTGAGTGATCTCACAGATCCATCAATCATCAAAACATGAGCCATACCCTCATGCATGCTATAAATCGAATAATTGTTTGAGCAGTTAATCAAGCATGAACCCGGATTACTGAGCCCGTCTGAGGTGTAACCTCTCAGTTGCCCAAAATTAATGTCCGCCCACCCAGATTGTCCGACACAATTGGCATTACCAACAGCAGAACTGGCTGTCGCCATGCTTTCGTCGCAAGTTCCCACCTGTTGGCCTAAACGGAAAATATGAGATCGACCTGCAGATTCAACAAGCATGACTGTGTTAGAACTTCCATCCACAACATCCTTAATGTTACGACCATACCCCGTTGCATTGCTCACACCACTTTGAAAGAAACCATCTGCGTTAGTTGGTTTAGGTGTTGAGATGATCGGGGTCGCTCCGGTCCAGAGATTGTTTGCAAGACTGGAAGGGCCAAGGTAATCGCTAGATGCAGCTGGCCAACGCGCCGTTCCTGCTGTGATGAATCGGTGATTGAATCGTGGCCCTCCTGGCACACTCGGGCAGACATGAAATGGGAGAACAACCTTCACGGCGGGTTCATTCAGTGGATCTTGATTACGAACCTTATAGTTATATATGCCAGCGAGAGGAGATTGTTCCATGAAGGGGAGCAGCTGTGCACCCCATGAATGGTAAATAGAAACTCCATTCACGGTTCCGCTAGCGATGTAAGGAAATCCGCCCATCGACGAATGATGGTTGTGCATCCCCAAGCCCAAATTATGCAAATTGTTCTTACATTGAGTACGTCTTGCAGCTTCTCTGGCCTGTTGGACCGCAGGAAGCAACAAGGCAATCAGAATCGCAATGATGGTGATCACAACCAGCAGTTCGATCAGCGTAAATGCGGATCGCAAAGAATGACGATGAGCAGCGTGAGGGTGTAATGGAGAGAGCATAGCCTGAAATCCTGAAGAAAATGACAAGACAAAAGGATCAAGGTCGAGCGCGACAAGTTTTTTGGAAAAGCCTCAGGATCCAATCCTTAGAATCTCTGAATGAGAATACGTGTGCGACCGCCGCGTCTTACGAACTTTTATTCGAGGGCCGGCTGGCAGCTTTTTGATTGGTCAGCTCCCTCTGGGAATCAGACGCTGGAAGTTCTGGTGGTCGAATACGAATACGAGGTTCGGCCAGCGCTTCAAGAAAACTGGCCAGATCCTGAAGATCCTGGCTGTTCAAACCCAAAGGTTTCAGCAATGGGCTTTTGACTGGAAGAGGCTTAGTGCCGGAGTATTGACTGGATCGTGGAGTTTTGGAGTTGTCGTTGGCATGAGGGGTTCGGGGCATGCCGGCATTGTAAAGTGTCAGCAGTTCATCCAGTTCAAAGAGGCCGGAATGCATGTAAGGGCCAGTGGCGGTGACATTACGCAGTGATGGCGTCCGAAACAGGCCTGAATCCTGAGCAGCTCCGGTCACGTTGTAACGCCCCAGATCTTCGCGTTTGTTGCCGTAATGACTGATATTCAGGCCATGAAGCTGACCATCGGAAAACGTCGGGCCATGGTGGCAATTGATACAGCGGGCTTCGCGCCGAAACAGATCGAGCCCCACGAGTGCAGAATCTGAGAGTGCCTGGCTTTGTCCATTCAGGAATCGATCGAAAGGACTGCGCCCCCCCAGAAGTGTGGTTTCGAAGGCCGCAATCGCTTGCGAAACTCGATCCAGAGAAACCGATTCACTTCCAAATGCTTCCTGAAAGAGATTGCGATATTCGGAGATACTCCCGAGCGTCGCGATCAGGTCGGCTTCAGTCGCGCCCATTTCTTTGGGATTTAAAAGGACCTGCCGGGCCTGATCCTCCAGACTCCGGGCTCGACTATCCCAGAATAATGCAGGCTGTAACGATGCATTCAGAATGCTGGGAGTATTGCGAGCCAGAACAGTTCGCCCCAGTCCGAAAGCCGACATGCGACCGTCAGCCCATCCCAGATCGGGATCGTGGCAGGAGGCGCAGGCCATTTCTTTGGTGCGTGAGAGTCGAGGATCGAAAAAGAGCACTCGACCCAGTTGAATCTTCGCGGGCGATGTCGGTGCCAGTGCAGAGACTGGCGGAGACTCGATTGTCCCGAGTTCTTGCCACTTGACTCCGGCATCAACAGCAGGGGCAGGCCAGTTCGATGCGGGAAGTTGGTAAACCTCTCGCAACTGCTGAATGTGCCGCAGACGTTCTTCTGCTGTACGAGCGGCCCTGGCTTTGGGTTTGAGTGCTGGAGACGGCGAAACAGTTGTCTCAGGCTCGCGATTCGTCGAGTTCGCCTGGCAAGTGGATGGCATCTCCTGAGCCAATATCGATGCATCAGACCCTTGAACGATGGACAATACCAGCATCAAGAGAATGGCGAACTTTAGAATCAAATCTCGGAGAACTTGGCAAAGTTTTCGAAACCTCTCGAGCGGCAAATGGGTTTCAAAAGTGTGCCATGCTCTGGTCATAATATCAGTGAGGTCATGATGCGGTGTGAAAAGCGTGCCAGTCTTAAACTGACCGTCTCGTATATCAAGACGTAGGGCATCTGCTGTCAGAGAAACTGTACGTTCACAGTGAACAGTGCCTGAGCAGAGGCTTGGAAACACGAGACGGATCGGCATCAACAGACCTCGATTGATCATGGCCAGGTCGCAATAAGACCGGCCTTGAGAATTACTGAGTCATCGGGTGTTGAGCGCGTGCATCCATCTTTCAATTCTGAAAGGTGTCGTCAATCCTTGGGAATCGAGTCTCCAAGGTTTTTGTTGAATCGACATTTAGTCTCAATCACTGCCTCTTGAGAGCTTAAACGCAGTCTCAATATCTGCTGAAAATCAAGCCTTTATTTGCACAAAAGTCTACCACTGACTCCATGCATAGTGACAGTTTGACGACCTGATGCGCGACGATTCTCCTGATCTGTTCATTGGCTTTGCTGTTGTATCCAAGGAAAGAGTCTTAACGACTCTCTCAGGCACCGGCCAAGGGATGAAATCAGCCATACAGGCTGCCATGCCCGAACATGTCAGCGAGTTTGAAGTCGAAGCGTTCGACAGCCACTGACATGCCATGCCTTGCCCAGGTTGGTATAACCGTTGGTTCGCGGAAATCGCTGTTGTCTCAGATCGGCTGCGACAAAGTCGTGAACCTGTGCTCAGGCTTGGCCTCTACTCGGTTCACAAAGGTCTCAACCCTCAATGGGAAGTCGCCTGATATTCTGTGCAGCGGCCTATAGCCGACAGCGATTTTTGAACATTTGAACCTGTTGTTTGCCTGAAAAGTGGATTTATGTCTGAGTTGATTACACCGCGTGTCCTGGGTGGATTCCGTGACTATCTGCCGGATGCCATGATGGCTCGTGAGCGGCTGATGGAGACGGCCCGCCGGGTTTATCGCAGCTATGGCTTCAGCCCGATCGATACCCCTGTGCTTGAATACAGCGAGATTCTGCTGGGCAAAGGTGGCGATGAATCGGATAAGCAGCTCTTTCGCTTCCGCGATAACGGCGACCGCGATGTGGCCATGCGGTTTGACTTAACCGTCCCCCTGGCACGGTTCTCGGCGATGCATGCGGGTGAGTTGGGGCTCCCCTTCAAGCGATATCATATCGCTCCCGTCTGGCGTGGCGAAAAACCCCAAAAGGGGCGCTATCGCGAGTTTGTCCAATGTGACTTCGACACGATTGGCACACTCTCGAATGCGGCTGATATCGAAACGTTGATGGTGATTTACGATCTGCTCAGTGCGATTGGCTTTACTCAAAATGGTCAGCCACAGTTCGGTATTCGCGTCAATAACCGGCTGATTCTCAACGGTGTTCTCGAGCAGTTGGGTGTCGCAGAAAAATCGGTCGGTGTATTGCGAGCGATCGATAAGCTCCCCAAAGTCGGGCGAGAAGCCGTGCTGGCTGAAATGGTTGAAAAGGTTTCCCTTTCCAGTGATCAGGCGGCGCAGGTCCTGGATCTGCTTTCCAGCGAAGCCAATCTCGATCAACTGGAAAAACTGCTGGCGTCAAATGCCAAAGCCAGTGAAGGAGTGGCCCGGCTCAAAGAGTTGTTATCAGCAGCCAAAGAAGCGGGAATTCCCGCCAGTGCCGTGACGATTGATCTCTCGATTGCCCGTGGTCTGGATTATTACACCGGCACCATTTACGAGACCTTTCTGACAGCCCTCCCCACCATCGGAAGTGTCTGTTCGGGTGGTCGATACGACAATCTTGCTGGGCTCTTTACGAAGGAACAATTGCCCGGGATTGGTGCCAGCCTGGGTCTGGATCGATTGCTGGCTGCCATGGAAGAACTGGGCATGATCGGGCATGCCACAACCCCCGCAGTGGTCTTCGTGCCACAGTTCGATGAATCGAAGCTGGGGGCCTATATGCATCTGGCCCGCCGCCTGCGTGCGGCAGGTATCGCGACTGAGGTTTATCCCGAAGCGAAGAAGCTGGGCAAGCAATTGCAGTATGCCGATCGGAAGGGCTTCCGACTGGCAGTCATTGCAGGGAGCGATGAATTCGCGAAGGGCGAATGGCAAGTCAAAGATCTGCAGTCGGGCAGTAAAGAAATGATTGCCGATGCGGTTCTGGAAACCCGCTTACTCGAGATTCTGGCTGCTGGAAAGTGAGTGTGACCTGCCATGACTCGTCTCTTTGCCGGAACGGCATTTGACAGGCCACCGACTTGTGAGGTGTGCCAGAAGCTGGAAGACGAGTGCGCTTGCCCGCCGGTCGTCAAAGCTCCCACCTGGGCCGAGCCTAAAACGCAAACGGTGAAGCTGTTTGAAGAAAAGCGGAAGGGCAATCGATGGGTGACGATTGTGCGCGGTCTCAAGCGAGAGACGACAGACCTGGCCTCACTGCTCACGACTCTGAAATCGAGTTGCGGAGCGGGCGGATCGATTGAGGAAGACGATCTTGTCATTCAGGGGCAGCAGTTACAGCGAATCACCGATCAGCTCAAGACCCTGGGCTATCGCATGGCCGGTGGAAAGTCGAAGTGATCTGATCGCACTGGGCAGGGCTCGCCCTCATCCCGACCTTCTCCCGTCGGAACGGGAGAAGAAGAAAAACCCTCGCCCGCGTCTGCATGGGAGAGGGTGGCACGGAGTGCCGGGTGAGGGTCTTCCCAATCGATGTGCTGCAGTCACTTCCGATTCCGCTGGGTGCCACTGCTGGCTTGCCAGCAGTGCTCCTCCCACGATGCTTTCGATGTCAGATCTTAACGATGACTACACGGAGTTAAAACACTTCGTTGATTGATCACCCAATACGTTCGAACTCGCCCTCATCCCGGCCTTCTCCCGTCGGAACGGGAGAAGGAGTAAGACTTATGCCCGCGTCTGCGTGGGAGAACACATCAGGCCCAACAAGTTAACGGTCGTAATAGCCCAGCAGTTCCGGATGTCTCCGGGCACTCCACCAGAACCCTTTCGGTACCAGCCCCAACATCACAACGACCAATTGCGAAAGCACGAACAGACCCAGCCAGAAGAGGGTTCCTTCTTTGAACCCATAAGAATGCAGCCCGACACCCAGTTCGTTCACGCCAAACCACGACCAGCTCACGACGATGTTTCCCATCACAGCCAGGACCGCCAGTCCTCGTTCTTTCACCAGGCCTCCCCAGCGGGCGTGTAATGCCAGTGCATTCCACAGCACAATCATCAGGGCGCCATTCTCTTTCGGATCCCATCCCCAGAAGCGGCCCCACGAGTCGTCCGCCCACAGTCCGCCGAGCACCGTCCCGACAAAGCTGAAGAAAATTGAGAAACACAACACGCCATAGGTCATACGATACAGTTCGCGGTGCATGTTCGGAGTCAGCGAAGGCGTCAGCACGCCACGCACCAGATAGATCAGCCCCAGGAGCCCCGCGATGTAGGTGGTCGCATAGCCCAGCGTGATACACGTCACATGTGTCGCCAGCCAGAATTGTGTATCCAGCACGGCTTGCAGCACATCGAACGTATCTCCATCAGCGGCCAGGCCCCACGCAATCAGGAGTGTGGCATATCCAGCGGTCGCTCCAATCACATTGCCAATCCCATTGCGATAGATCGCTTCCAGCAAAATCCCCAGCAGCACACTGGCCCAGCCAATGAAGACCGCCGAAGAATACAGATTGGTTACGGGTGGTCGTCCCGAAATATACATGCGGCCTGCCAGCGCCAGCGTATGCACAATGACCCCCAGGATCAGCAGCGCCAGTGCGGCTCTCCCGAGTGGCTTCTGCCAGAAGAGCCACGAGAGCATGGCCAGCACGAATCCCGCCAGGTACACCACAGCCGCCTGGGTAAACCAGTCGACCCGGTTGAAATAGGCTTCAAAACGTAACTTCGTCAGCGAAACATCTTTGAGGTTCTGTGTCGCCAGCCACTCCCGATAATCTGCAA
>JAIXUU010000329.1 GCA_027483405.1 Planctomyces sp.
ACCATCAGTCCCGGCAATCCATCTCCTTCGGCATGCACCAGTCGATAGACATTGCCCTGTTGTTCGAGTCCCAGAGTCTCTGTGCGGAATTTGACAGCCGCCTCAAGCTTTGATTTCCACCATGCTTCGTCAGGAATCTGATCACCCCGCGTCAGCATGCGGACAGTCATCTCCGCCCGCGGATTGTAGAGCCCGTAGCCGAGTGTCTGCTGCGATTCCTCCAAGACGACCTTTACAAGATCACCTGGCTGAGCGGCCTTAATCCCGCTGACAAGCATCTTGCGAAAGTAGTAAGGATGTCGGCTGGGGCTGCGCGCCACTATGACCGGAATTTTGTCGGCCGTCAGTGGACGCGGGCTCAACATTTCGGGCGAGTACAATGCGAGCCGGCGCTGAACTTCACTTCCCGAATCGATCTGTGCCCGACGTTGGCGGACAGATTTGGCATTGCTGGTTTCATGAGTTTGAAACTCACCTGTCGCAGGATTTCGCGGTGAAGGCCCGCGCGATGCCGTGCCATAGCGTCGCCCACCTGCTGCGCGATTGTCACCCTGCGGAGTATTGTCTCCACGACGATTGCGTGCGGATTCACCCCTCGCCTCCGAACCTTCACTTCCCGCTGGCGGTCGATTTGTCGCAGGACGACGGGACGACTTCGGGTAGGACTGGCCCTGAGCAGGGCGTTTGGCGGCAGATCGGCGTGGGTTGGGTGAATTCTCCATTCCGCCAAGTATAGCAACTCATCAGGATCGTGCCCGTTTCTGACAGCACGATCCCCAGGATTTCGCAAGTTGTGTTCACCCAACTGCTGTCAGTAACGTCTGCAGCGGCACATTCTCAGATTCTCAGCCAGCGGCAGGAGCGATCTCGCTGACTGGTGCAACATTTGGACGATCATTCATGCACGTTTGCCACTGGTCGAGTGGAAGTTCCCGGGCAAATTCAGCCACGAGAACGGGGATGTCCTCTCGAATGGAAAATTCGAGCCGGCAGTCGGCATTGGTGCACAGCAGGAACTCCTGCACGGGACTGACAGCCTCGGTGGTCGTCCGGTTGGCCTGATTCGTTTCGTCTGTCTGGGCCGCTGGTGCAAATTGTCTGAGTACCAATCCCTGACGACAGCGCGCACATTTCAGATAACGAAGCACTTCTGGATTGCGAAAAGACATGACAGACCGGGCCTTCAGCAAGCGTGAGAATCTACCATAGCCAGAGCATCGGCTCGTGGTGATTGAGAGTCTTCAATCCACGCACCGCAGATCACTCGTTCCAGCGAATCATAGAGCACGACCGCTTGCCCGGGTGCTACTCCCGATTGAGGCTCGCAAAAACGAAGATGCAATGTTCCATCCGCATCCACCTGTGCCCATGCTGCCGCCGCCCGATGCATCGATCGAATCTGAGCAGTGCAGGAAAAAACTTCGCTGGTGGGGGCTGAGAGCCAGTTGGTACGTGCTGCCACAAGCGAGTACGAGCCCAGCTCTTCGGCAGTTCCGAGTGTGACATTCCTCGATTCCGCATCGATCTTGATCACAAACCGGGGCTCACCCAGGGCAATTCCCAGCCCACGGCGTTGACCAATCGTGAACTGCTCAAAGCCACTGTGCTGCCCCAGGATCTTCCCTTGTGGATCCACAAAATTCCCGGAAGTGTCACTCACGTCGCGGTATCGCCGGAGAAACCCGCGATAATCGTTGTCAGGAATGAAGCAGATCTCCTGGCTGTCGGGTTTACCAGCAACTCGCAGATTGGCCTGTGCTGCAATCTCACGAATTTCGGCTTTGGTCTGGTGACCGACAGGGAAGAGAATCTTCGAAAGAATGTCCAGGCGAATCCCGAAGAGCACATACGATTGATCCTTGGAAAGATCAGCTCCCCGCATCAACCGGGTCTGCCCGAACTCATCTTGAATGATGCGGGCATAATGGCCTGTCGCAATCCGGCTCGCACCGACCTGCTGGGCAAACTCCCACAACCGGCCAAACTTCAGCCAGACATTGCACATGACGCACGGATTGGGAGTGCGGCCCTTGAGATATTCATCCGCAAAGTACGATTTGATCTGATCGAACGAATCACGAAAATTGAGGGCATGAAACGGGATATCCAGCAGATCGGCCACACGCTGCGCATCGGCTGCATCAGCCGCACTGCAACATCCCTGCTTATGAGATTTTCGTTCAATAACGGGCAGCAGGCCACTGGGAGGAAGTGAGCAGGCACTGGCAGTGGCTTCACCAGAGCGCATGAAGAGACCGATGACCTCATAGCCCTGCTGCTGCAGCAGAACGGCAGCCACAGAGCTATCCACTCCGCCACTCATCGCGAGGACTACACGCTCTTTCGACATGCCACATTACCAGAGAGTTTAACTGAAAAAATTGACACAGATGACTGAGACTGCAGGTGCTTCCACCACGATCGATACTTCGATTTTAGCCATCACCCGCCATGCGGATAGTCTCAAAACGAACCTTCCACACGAACGATTGCCAGAATGTTGAGCCTTCAGGAATACTCAAGTCATCAAGCCCGCTTGAGCGATTGCAGAAACTTCTCATCGAGATAAACATCCTGATGGAACTCGATACCTGGAGAAAGTTTACCGGCCAAAGTCTCCAGGTCGCGGGCCACCAGCGGGCTGATTTCCACTTTCACACCGGGGGAAACCTTCGCACCCGCCTGCAGCAGCCAGCTTCGATGGAGGTCGAGTAAGGCCTGCCTCACAGAAGCGGGTGAATCTGCCCCATCGCGATTCTTGACTGGCAGAAACTCGCGTGACCGATCGGCTTCCACCACGAGTGAACTCTTCGCCAGCGGCAGTGTATCGAAAATGAATCGCTCAAACTTCCAGGCATTCGGCTCGGCTGTCGAAATCATCTGTCGGCTCTCGATATCAAAACAGCCAACAGGCTTGTGGGCCACATGCAGTGGCAAAGCACGATCGCCATCCAGACCTTTCAGAAAGGCCAGGTCGAAAAGATGGATGGCCGTATTTCCGGCCCATAACTGCAACTGTCCGCGGGCATCCACTCGCTGGGCCAGTTCGGCCGGCATATCGCTGTATTCGATAATCTGTGTGGCACCATCAATCGAGACCACCACACCCATCCGCTCACTGGCACTGGTCTTAGCCACCACTTTAGTCGAGACTTGTGAGTCATATCGGGCATGCCAACCGAGAAACGCCGGTTCAGACAGAATCGCTGCAGGATTGTCAATCTGGTGATAGTAAAGCGTGGTACGACCTTCCGAGAGGAACTTGTCGAGCAGCCCACTTTCCCGGAATGCACACAACATGCCGCCATGCCCATCCGGACTCATCGCCAGTGAATCCGCAGTCGCCAATAGCGGTTCACCAGTCCGGCTATCGAGTGCCGGAAGATTCCCCTGCTTAAAGAAATGCACCTGTTCCTTAGACAAACCAAAAAACTCATTGGCTTCAAAAAAACGCATCGTCGCTTCGTGCGTCGAATCACTAGTCATCAGGCAATAGGGCAATACAACCCCTACCTCTTTCTCGAGTGCCCGAATCTGCTCGCAGAAAAACTGAAAAAGCGAGGCCTGGCTGACAGGACCAATCGGATATTGCCCCTTCGGATGCGAAAAGCCCAGCCGTGTGCCTTGTCCACCAGCCACCACCATCAGCACAACCTGCCCCTTTTTGAGCAGGTCACGGCCACGTTCAGCAGCAGTACGCCAGGCCGAAAAATCGTTCGAGTCCTTCGGCTGGCGGATCAATTGCTCGGGCGCGACAGCTCGCGAGGCGGGAGAATTGGCTCCATTCGCAGGGGCCGTTGTAATTTGTTTTGCAGCAACAGCATGTTTGAGTAGTGGCCAGTCAATCGCCAGAACTTCTCTGGCAAGCTTCGACCTGCTGAGAGCAGGCAACGTCTGGAGCCAACCCGCGAGTTTGCTGTACCCCGCCTCTTCCAGCAAACCGCGCGCTTGTTCAATCTCTTTGTGTTCTGCATCAGCAGGGAAAGGCCGAGTCATCTGTTATTCCGTCAAGGCAATTCGAGGGCCATAGAACGATGAAATTCATCGCTGCTATCGAGATTCCAGAACTTGAGCTGGCCGCTACGCCATGTTCTGTGTGGGCTTGGTTCACCATAAGGCTGGTTAATGATTTGATTCGATCTGCCTAGGTTAGCGAGCAGATCCCCTTCCAAGGTTAACCATCCACCATACGCCATAAGGATAAACTCCGGCACCCGGAATTCCGAGTCTACAACGGTCTTCATCTTGAGTTCATCAATTTGCATGTATTCTGCCCGTAAACGTCAACTCGATAACGACTTGAAGATGGATTCCTCAGTCGACTCATTAGCGGGACTCTTTTCAGTCACCCTCGGTTCACCAAGTACAATTCTCGCGCAATACTCAACGAAAAGGCCCTTGTCATGCCTGCGTCTTGAACGCAGCCATGACAAGGGCACAAGGTTGGAACTGTCGATCACCAGTGACTAGCGGACATAGATCCCAAAGCCCGGTGTGTTGATGCCGAACCCGCTACGGTAGCCGTAACGTGGGCCATACCAGTTCTGGTAGTAGCCACTGCGATAACCATATCCCGGATTTCCATAACCTCGATATCCATAGCCCTGATTGCCGTACCAACCGTTGCGAGGTGGTGCGTAAACATTGCGGTAGACAGGTCTTACCACCGGCCGCACAACCACCCTGGGCTGCGGTCCCACTCGCACTCTCACACCGGCATCGGCAGTTTGAGAAGTCCCCCACATGGTAGCGCCTGCGACAACTACGCTCAGAATGAGACTACGAAACATGATGTATCTCCTGATCAAGAACTCTTGCAAATCGCGCCGGCCACACACCCTGGGAGCCAATCAAGGCGCGATTTTTTTCGTTTCGTTAATGATGATCTGATGGGAGTTAGCTATCGCAGTCGCCGTGCCAAACGGGGCAAAAGAGGAACACTCACTGACGTAACAGATTACACATCAACAACTTGAGAATCTTATTGGTAATTGCGTGGTCAATTCGTATCGGCATTTCTGGCCGCTGGGCGATCAACTTGACTTCAGTTCTGCCTCACCTCAGCGTCAGGCTTTAACGATTACGGCGATTCTGGCAAACGTAATGATTGATGTTGTGCTTCCTAGACAATGTGGCAAAAAAGCGACATGTGGCAGCAGTTTTAGTGGACTTCTCATCATCCCAAGGTGAGGATACGGCACCTATTAATATGAGGATGAATCAGCATGCAACGCCGTGCGGAAGCACTGGAAATTCTGCATAAACTTCGCGAGAGTCTCGCAGATCGAATGTCCGAACGGATCATCGACTCAGTCGACGATCTCATTGATGACGCTCTGGGCGAATCGTATCGCGGGGAGATTGATCTGCTTTATGAGCAGTATGGTGCCAAGCTGGTGTTGATTAACCAGATCATCGGGAATTTCCCGGTCGACAATATTCCTCAGCCCCCACCTCATTTCGATGCTGAAGAATTCCGCTCGGAAGATTTGATCTCTTCCAAAGATTTCGCACCTTATAAATCTCTGGAGGTGCATTATGATCTACCGGAGGCTGATAATTCCTCAGGCTCAACCCAAACGGGACAAACTTCTCATCGAGATCAACGAGAGTTTTCAAATCTTCAGGCGTCGGATTTTGAATCAACCTGGGGGCAGTTTCTCCGACAGATTCGCTGCCGGGATATTCTGGCAGCAGGTGAGGCATTTGCCTTGATGAGTGCTCTTCCTATGGAACGGGCTGAACTCGCTGCCTCACATTTTCTGGCGCGATGCGATCAGGATGCCGGCTTTTTCGATCATGCCCGGCAACTTGTCGAAGATGTCAGGCTGGCCAGCGTCAACGACGCTCTCGAAATCCTCTACGGCTCATTCGGGCTCGAAGGAAACGATGCGCTCGCCACCTTAGTCTCGTTTCGTCCCTTCCTGGCCCGTGAACTCAGCACGTCGCAGGATATGTGGGAATAAGACTGAATTCTTTCCGTCGATTTGTGTGGCCGAGGAACAGGAAGATCCCGAACATGCAAGAGACTCGTCAGTCACCTGCCTGGGTGTGGGATCAACTCTGGATCCGACTGCTGGCAGCCGTCGAAGATCGACAGTCACCGTGGCGAACACCCGTACTGGCGACACTGGATGGGGCCACACTGGATGGGGCGACTCTGGATGGGGCGACTTTGGATGGTCACTTGCCAGCGTCTCGAACAGTGATCCTCAGAGACGTGATGCCCCAAAGTCGTCAACTCGTGGCCCATGTCGATCGGCGATCTCCCAAGATCAACCAGTTGCAGTGGAATCCTCACGCATCCTGGACTTTCTACGATCCTGCCGCTGCGATTCAATTACGCGTCATGTCCCAGATCTCTCTGCATACAGAAGACGAACTGGCAAGTTCCCAATGGTCGAAAACGCCTGCTTCCAGCCGCAAAAGCTATCTTTCGACCGAGGCTCCCGGTGCTCCACTTCCCGGGCCCATCAGCACCTTACCGGCTGAACTTCGAGGCCGAGATTTGACAGAGCAAGAACTACTCGCTGGCCGACCCAACTTCTGTGTGCTACTCGCTCAAGTGTTGGAGATCGACTGGTATGACCTGCATCCCGCAGGACACCTGCGACTCAAGTTCAATTGCCAGGCTGAACAGGTCGATCATCAGTGGATTGCCACGTGAGTCCTTGCTCATATCTCTTTGTGGACGATGAGAGTAAATGCTCGAATGGAACAGAGACTTGATTTCTGCCCATGCATCAACTGACGATAGGAGGCCTTCCACTTCGAGAAATCTCCACCGCCACCAAGAGTCTCCGCCATGTTGCATCGACGCCAGTTTCTCAAACAATCGGCTGCACTCACCTTATTGACCGCAGGATTGAATCGCAGAGGCTGGGGTAACAACACTTCCGCGGAAGAACTCCCTCCTGTTCGTGCCATCACACGCGCGCCGGGCCACCACTGGTTTGGGTATTACGACAAGCTGCAATTCGATCCCACCAATACCAAAGTGTTGGGGATGAAAACGAACTTCGAGCATCGCTCCCCGAAGCCCGATGACGAAATCGAGATTGGCTATGTCGATCTGGCCAACAACGATCAGTGGGTTCGCTTAGGTGCGACGACCGCCTGGTGCTGGCAGCAGGGATGTATGCTGCAGTGGCTCCCTGGTTCGAACTCCAAAGTGATCTGGAATGAACGCGGTTCCCACCACTATCAATCGCGAATCTATGATCTCTCGACAGGTGATAGCCAACTGCTCGATTCGGCCATTTACACACTGGCACCCGATGGGAAGTCGGCCATCACGACCGACTTCCGCCGCCTGAATGATGTCCGCCCAGGTTATGGATATGCCGGTCTGGCTGACCCTTTCAAAGATGAGTTAACACCCCAGGCCTCCGGCATCTGGACGATTGACCTGCAGACAGGAACATCCGAACTGCTCATTTCGATTGCCCAGGTTG
>JAIXUU010000162.1 GCA_027483405.1 Planctomyces sp.
ATCGGGTAACTCCTCTGGTTACTGAATCCAAGTGAATGAGCGCTTCACCTAAGTTAGCATTGTCGTTGTCTAAGTGAATGTCAAATAAAATAAATATTGATCAACTATTGTTCTGTCCATGCGTGTGTTTGGTTTAGTGTTGATGCCTGAGGTCGTTTTGAATTCGACGGTGCGCGCATGAATATGTAATGGCGTGTTGTTCGACTTTGACTCTGGATAAATCAGTTTTTCCTGCGGGATTATTCAGCATATTTAACGCCTGAGAACGGAGTGACAATCTGGAGTTTCTCTGGCTACAAATGCCAACAGGCTCACCTTTGTGGGCGAGCCTGTTGGCATTTGTACCATTTTGTGAGGGAGAAAAATTTACACCCGAGCTGTACGGCCTGTGTTGACACCTGCTTCGATCATGTTCTGCAGCTCGCGAATCTCGGCCAGTTCCTGCTTCCGCTCTTCATCAGTCATATCCGATGAATCCCGGAATTCGAGCATGCGGCTGCTGCGGACAAATCGCAATCCCCGCTGGAGCAGTTCACACTGGCGGCTGGTGAGATGGATTTGGAGTGATTCGCTCATGAAGACCTCAATAATGGAGAAGCTCCTGCATTTCTGGCCGATGGGCCAATGACTCGCTGAAACTTCCTGCCCAAATTCTAACCTGATGGATTTTCGATCTCAAGTTCCTGTCAAGATCGATTTTTCTGGAGACGGATTCACCAGGGACATTCCCCGGCTCAACCCGTCTTCGCAACTCCTTCCTGGAGAGACTTCATGCTGGCATCTGAACAGCAGTTCTAATGCCAAACATTAAGATTCTACAGCGGGGAAGCTGCGAGGCTTCCAGAAACATGGCGGTCGTGCCTCAGTCTCAAGGTCGATGACGCTCGGACGGCGCACTCGACTTTAAGATCGGCCTTCCGTACCGGCGAAATTTGCCGGAGGCCCCCGGAGCGACAACCTTCACCTAACCCTTCCAACTGGAATTGGCACTGGTCACTGCAGAATCTGCAATTCGCTGGCAGATCGGTCAGTCAAGATGATGGCGGGTGAAGCAATCACTTTCCCATTTCCTGAAAACTGGCCAATTCCTTTCTGGCGATCTGATTTTTGGGGAAATTCGTAGTAATCCCAATTGTTTCAGTCTGAGCAAATGTTCTAATAACTGTCGCGCCCAATGATCTCCCCTAGTTGACTAATCATGAATTGTGATCGAGCAATTCAGGAGCATCATGGCCCGTACGTTCTCCACACCTGCCGATGATGAAACCCGGAATTCAGCTTTAACCGGTACTACTCTGGCTGTTCCTTCTCTGCTGGCAGGCTGGGAACTCCCGCAGGCCGACTCCATGAGCCGACCTGCTGTGCAGAATCGCCGGAGTGCTTGGTTTGTAAGTCTGGTTCTGCACCTGGTGATCCTGCTGGTGTTGTCGCTGATTACGTTTTCCGAAGTGATTCAGCTCCCTTTTGTGATTGAATCCGGCCTCGCCACGACGCCCGAAGAACTGATGCCTGTGACAATGGATGTGGCAGCTACGGTGACCGATCCCAACGAATCGTCCAGCCAGGTCTCGGCAGATGGAGTCATGGGGGGTGATTCGTCAGGCGTTTCTGTTCAATCTTCGATGGTGTTGAAGGAGCAGATTGCAGGTGAGTTTTATGGCCCGGGCTCACAAACGCCCGGAGAAGTGATCAGTTTCGAGACATCGCAACTCTCGCAACCTATCTTAAGGGCCGGGAGAATGACCCGGGCGGACGGCGTTTCCGGGGCTGTGGATATTCTGACAGAGGAAATCGCTCAGTCACTGCAAGAAGGGCCGACGCGAGTCGTCTGGATCCTGGATGTTTCCCCCTCGATGACGGAATACCGCCGGGTGATTGCTGATCGCATGGAGAAAATCTATGCCCAGCTCAAGTCGATGAAGCTGCCCATCGAGACTTCATTGGAGACCGGCTTGATGGCTTTTGATGACAAGCCGCACGCACTCTCGACGAAAACGGTCAAAGACCCTCTGAAAATCAAGGATTTGATCAACCGATTGCCTTCGACCGAGCGCGGGATTGAGAACACGTATCTGGCGGTGATGAACGCGAGAAACCGCTATGGGCCAGCGAAAGAGCGTGTTCCGTTTCGAGTCATGTTTATCGTGGTGACTGATGAAGAGGGTTCCGATGTTTCTCGGAATCTGGATCATTGCATTGAACTGATGCAAAAGGATCTCATTCGCTGTTTTGTCGTTGGGAAATCGACTGTGCTGGGTCGGCCGGTTGTGGAAACTCATCGATTTGATCCGTCAGGTCAGCAATACATCAGTGTCGTTGAGCCTGGCCTGGAAACGGCTTACCTGGAGTTCATGGATCCGGCCGCTCATTCGTTTTTTTCGTACAACCAGCCGACAGTTTTGACCGGTGAGGCGGCTTTTGGTCTTAAACGTTTATGTGTAGAAACGGGTGGATTATTTCTGATGTCGAGCACCGACATTGATCCGGCAATTGACCCTGAGATTAATGAGGAATTTCAACCTCGCTATGGAGATCGACTGGCAGTTCAACGTTCGCTGCAGTTCGATCCCTTTCGGGCAGGACTGGTGGCGGTTTCTGAAGATTACAAAACTTTGGCTCTGGGTGTTCCGGGAAGCCGGTTTCCCATACCGAATAATCTGCTCGTCAGTGGATTGACCTTACCTGAATCGCGAGCCATGGTGGCAGCCTTCGATGCGGGGTTAGCCCGGAATCTGAAATCTCTGGAAGAGCTGGGCCCCTGGCGTACCCGAGTGCGCGACCGCAGATCCATTGCCAATTATGATCTGGCGGTTTCACTACTCGTGGCCCAGCGTGCGTATTGTCACAGCTATCTGGGTGTGCTCGAACAAATCACTTCGGGGAAGGCTAAGCCGAAACAACCTGATCACAATATGTGGCAACTGATCGCTTCGAGTCCGATTGATGAGGGTGGGCCAGTCGCCGAAAAGCTGCGAGAGAAGGCCCATGAGATGCTTTCCACTGTTGCAGAAAGCTATCCCGGGACACCGTGGGCCGTGCGTGCCAGACTCGAGTTAGAAGTTCTTTATAGTAAAGGGTGGGGGATCAGTTCTTATAAAGTCCGGGTGACACCTGGGTTCATTCCTCCTCGAACGCCCAATCCCTCCCCGATCCGGCAAAATCTTTAGGGCACGGTTTTTCAGTTTTCAGGTTGCTTTAGAAGCATCTATTTCAGCAGAACCAGATCGGGTCTTGCTCCACTTGACTGGCGGAGACGTTCGCCTCAGGAAACTCCTGTTGCAGACGGTTCGCCAGCGCTTCCATGGCAAATCGCTCGGTCGCGAAATGACCAGCCAGTACCAGCCCTGTGTGATGTTCGCGAGCTTCCAGCGCGGTGTGGAAGCGTGTTTCCCCCGTGAGGAAGAGATCGCAGCCGGCCCGCCGGGCATCGCTCAGATACTCCCCGGCTGCACCACAGGCAACAGCGACGCTCGTCACGAGACGTTCGGCATCCCCCACCACCATGACGTGCCCGGATTGCAACACGTCTCGGCAACGCTCGGCAAAGGCCTTCAATGTTTCAGGCTGATGCAAAACTCCGCGACGGCCGCTGCCCCAGGAACCGCTCGAAGGTTCTAATGGGATCACATCAATGGCAGGTTCTTCGTAAGGATGAGCGGCTCGAAGTGCCTTCAGCGCACCTTCCAATCGATTTTTCGGGCAGAGAATTTCCAGGCGAAACTCCGGAGCTCTCTCAAAAACTCCGGCTGTTCCCACTGTGGGATTCGTAGCCGCAGACCCTTGGAAGGTCCCGGTCCCGGCATGGAAGAAACTGCACCGGCTGTACTCTCCAATGGTGCCTGCACCGGCTTGCCAGATGGCTTCCGCCACGATTTCCAATGAGTTTTCGGGGACAAAAGTCACAATTTTGAGCGCAGCAGAGAGGGGTTTGACGCGCAATGGCTGAATGGCGTGAAGTCCCAGCCGTTCGGCCAATTGTTGATTGATCCCTGTGGGTGCATCGTCCCACGAAGTATGTGGTGAGTAGGCGGAAATGCCCGCCCGGGCCAGTTTCCAGAGGATTGCTCCTTCCACCGATTGTGTCGTCAGTTTCTGAACAGGCTTAAAGAGCACCGGATGATGCGTCACAATCAGTTGCGCATTTGTTTCGATGGCTTCTTGAGCGACATCGCTGGTGAGCGTGAGACAAGTCAAAATTCTGGCGGCATCCATCTCGGGGCTGCCGAGCAAGAGGCCTGTGTTGTCCCAACTGGCAGCCAGGTAAGGGCTTGCGATCTGTTCAAGCACTTCAATAACGTGCCGCACGGTTGGTACAGTCATGGTGGCCAGCCTCAGCTCCGAGTGAAAACTGCTGGCGGAAATCCGGCCCGCCATTAAGGATCAAATGCATGATGAGAGTTACTGCAGCTTATCCGAAACAGGGGAAATTCGCTGTTCCGAGGTGAGATCTCCTTTTGTCAGATCTGTTTTCAACGTGATGATGGAGGAAGTCGGTTCCATCAGCGGAATCTGCAGAATTTCTCGTTTCAGGCGTACTGCCCGAGTGAAATCGAGCGGGGAAGACTGCCTCCCGGCGAAAATCCTCATGGTATCCGGGTTCTCTGGTCGTAATAATCCACTCATTCAAATCGTAGTGGATCGCTGGAACCTACTTTATGAAGTGCCGAGAAGAGTCATCGGACTTTGCAGGGCGATGGGTTTTCAGTTGATCGCTGCGATTTTTCAACGATTGCCATACCTCCCCACGGGGAAAGTTTTGCCATGCAGATTCGGAGTGTCCGCGCCCTTCGTGGACCGAATATCTGGTCGCGTCAACCATGTTTAGAAGCTCTGGTCGATCTGGGGCCGCTGAAGGATCTTTCGTCGGAGCTGATTCCCGGCTTCAATGATCGACTCATGAGCTGGCTCCCGGGCATGATCGAGCATCGCTGCAGTGTCGGCGAACGGGGTGGTTTCTTTGTGAGGCTCAGGCGGGGAACTTATCTCGCACACATTCTGGAGCATGTGACTCTCGAACTCCAGACAATGGCTGGCACCAATGTGGGCTTTGGCAGAGCTCGCGAAACATCCGAAGAGGGTGTCTATAAAGTCGCAATTCGGTATGCCGAAGAATCGGTGGGCCGGGCGGCTCTGGAAGTCGCTCATCGATTATGCCTGGCCGCCGTTTACGACCAGCCTTTCGATATCCAGGCTGAAACGATTCGACTCAGGGAACTGGCTGATCGTGTTTGCCTTGGGCCAAGTACACAGGCGATTGTTTCCGCCGCTCTCGCCAGGAACATTCCTTACCGACGATTGAACACAGGGAGTCTGGTGCAACTCGGGCAGGGCTTTCGCCAGAGAAGAATCTGGACGGCTGAAACGGATAGCACGAGTGCGATTGCCGAATCGATTGCCCAGGATAAAGACCTGACGAAATCGATGCTCCGCGCTGCCGGTGTTCCTGTTCCGGAAGGTCGCGAGGTCAAGGATCCCGGCGATGCCTGGGAAGCTTCTCAGGAGATTGAGGGGCCCATTGTTGTTAAGCCAATTGACGCCAATCATGGTCGTGGCGTGTGCATGAATCTCGAAACGGAAGAAGAGATCCGTGATGCCTTCGTGGTGGCTTCCCAGGAGGGGAGTGGCGTGATTGTGGAGCGGTTTGCTCCCGGATCGGAGCATCGTCTGCTGGTGGTCGGCGACAGGCTGGTGGCCGCCTCTCGCGGAGATGCCGCCAAGATCGAGGGTGACGGTGAGCACAACGTCGCGGAATTAATTCAACGGCAGGTGAACAGCGATCCTCGCCGGGGCGATGATGAGATTTTTCCATTGAGTACCGTCCGCCTTGATGACGGAGTGGTCTTGCTCGAACTGAAGCGGCAAGGTTACACCCCGGAGTCGGTTCCTCCAGCTGGTGAGGTTGTGATTGTTCGTCGAAATGACAATTTGTCGATCGACGTGACCGATGAGGTTCATCCGCGCAACGCTGAGCATGCGGTGATGGCGGCTCGGATCGTGGGATTGGATATCGCCGGTGTCGATATTGTTACAGAAGACATTTCTCAGCCTCTGGAAGAGCAGGGTGGGGCGATTGTCGAAGTGAATGCCGGGCCGGGATTATTGATGCATCTGCGGCCAGCCGTCGGGAAACCTCGTCCCGTGGGAGAAGCCATTCTTGAGCGACTCTTTCCACCGGGAACCTCCGGCCGCATTCCTCTGGTTTGCGTGACGGGCGTGAACGGCAAAACGACCACCAGTCGGCTCGTGGCCAGTATTCTTCGTCAGGCAGGAATTAAGGTCGGCGTGGCCACCAGTGACGGAATTGTGGTGGAAGATCGCGTGATTGAGCTGGGCGATTGTGCAGGGCCCAAGAGTGCACGGGCCGTGTTGTTGAATCCGACCGTCGAGGCTGCAGTCCTCGAAGCGGGCCGCGGTGGAATTCTTCGCGAAGGGCTGGGTTTCGATAAATGCGATGTGGCTGTCGTCACAAACCTCTCTGACCCGGATCATCTGGGTGAATACGATATTCACACCGTAGAAAAGATGTACTCGGTGAAGCGAACGCCGGTTGACGTGGTGATGCCGGGTGGCTTCGCAGTCCTGAATGCGGCCGATCCCTGGGTGGCAAAGATGTCCACACTTTCTGCGGGCGGGGTGATTTTCTTTGCCCGTGATGAGCGTCAGCCTGTGCTTTCGCAGCATCGCAGTGAAGGTAAGAAAGTGGTTTTCGTACGCGACGGCTGGATTGTCGCGGGTGATGGAGGGTTATCATCGCAGATTGTGCGTCTGGCAGATGTTCCATGTACTCATGGCGGACGGATCGGCTTTCAGATTGATAACGTACTGGCTGCAGCTGCCGCCGCCTGGGGACTCAAGATTCCATTCTCGGCAATCGCCGCTGGATTGCAGCACTTCCAGGGAAATCTGGCAGACGATCCGGGCCGGTTCAACGTTTTTCAATTGGGTGGAAAAACGCTGATTGTCGTCGATGCCAGGAACCCTGCAGCTCTTAAAGCGACAATTGCTGGCCTGGAGGCCTTCCCGAGTCAGCGAAAGTTGGTGGTTTACGCGGCGGAAAACGATCGAATCCACAGCGATATCACGCAACAGGGAGAGTTGCTCGCAGAGCATTTCCAGAATTTTTACTTGTATCATTTGCCAGGCTGTGCCACGACGGGTGCCGATGCACCCAGAGAACTTCTGCTTGCTTCAATTCGTGCAACCGCTGATTCAGAAAAGCTTTGCGTCAATCTGGAAGAGGATTGGCAAAAGGCGGTCGATGCTGCCTGGCACGATTTTCGCGAGGGAGATGTCCTGTTGATTCAGGCTGGGGCGATTTCTGCCACTATTCGTAAGATTCAGCAGCTTCTAGGGTTAGAGCTTGTCAGTAAAGCGTAGGGTCGCTGTTTTCATCTTGCGGACGACTTCAGAAAAATCAGCGGAGATTCAGTCTCGGGAGTTCAAAATCGACAGTATTAGCCGTTTAAGTGTTTGAAATCACGGGTTGAGATTTGCTGAAGATACAAATTGAGAGGGATGGTGTTCAGTTTCAGTGAACAAGATTTTTGTTAACCGGGCCTGCGTCACTTGCGTAACTTCGCAGGAACTTATTTCAATCATCTTTGATTTGATTCCTCTTTGCACAACAATTCATAAGACACGAGCAGCAGCAACGTATCAGGGGGCAGGATCTATTTACAAATTCGTCATTCTTGCGACAGCTTTAATCATCTTGATGACAAGTGTTGCTGGAATTGCTTTGATGGAACTACCACTTCGACTCAAAGCGAACTTGTGACTGATCGACCTTGATTTTGACGATACAACAGGATCAACACTCAGTAGCCAGCAGCAGGACTGGCACGAGGCGGCAGGATGTCGCCTGACTGGAGTCTGGGCTTTACAGGAAAAGGGTCATTGGCAGCGATTGATCATTGATGCCAGCGACCGGCGGCAGGCCAGTGCCTATGCCACCTCCCAGTGACGACAGTTTGCCGCGACATTGACAAAGGATGCTTTATGGAGTTGGCGAATGTCCGCGCGTTGCGTGGGCCGAATGTCTGGTCTCAATTGACCGTCATAGAAGCCACCCTGGATTTGCGTCAGGTGACCATGCAGTTTCCCCTGGAACTGGCCAAGTTCCGTGGACAATTGACAGAGATGGTGGCCTTTCTCGCACAGGAAGACGAAACTGAAGTTTTCAGCCAGGCACAACAGGATCGCTCGATCCTGTTGGGAGTTGCTGAAGTTGTCGTACGACTGGTGGTGGGCCTGCAGAATGCTGCGGGTTCATTCGTCACGCTGGGGCGTGTTGTCGAAACCAGAGAGTCTGGCTTATTTCGCATTGCCTTTGAATATTGCGAAGAAGATGTGGGCCGGCAGGCATTGAAGGACGCTTTGCGTTTGGCCCGCCATGCCCTCGCACTGGAGAATCTGCTGCCGGGGCACGCACCTGAGCTGGCGATTTCGTCCTCTGGCATGGTTGAAGAACTGCGGACACTCGACCAGCAGATTCGACTCGGGCCAAGTACCAATTCGATTGTTATGGCGGCTGTGGCTCGCGGCATCCCCTTCCGCCGCTTGAATACCCGCAGTCTTGTTCAGTTAGGCTATGGTTGCAAACAGCATCGCATACTCGCGGCTGAAACGGATCGCACGAGTGCTGTAGCTGAGGCGATCGTTCAGGACAAAGAACTGACGAAGAACCTTCTGGAGGCGGTGGGTGTCCCTGTCCCTAAAGGGCGTCA
>JAIXUU010000316.1 GCA_027483405.1 Planctomyces sp.
GACCGGCTTGGCATGCAGCCCAGCCGGTCTTTTTTCAATTGGTCTTTGAGCGATGAATAAACGCATCGACGATCATTCAATTCGACTTCAGTCGGATCGACTTCGCAAATTCCAGAATCGCTTCACGATGCTGTTGAATCGTGGTCTCGGGCCCGGTGGCCTTAATAAAGAAGTTTGTGTTCTCCAGCGGTAAGACGATGCCAACCATCGCTGCATTGGGGATCACAGCGTTCTCTTTCGCAAAGCCATCGGTAAAAGTTCCCGCCAGATCGAGCACAATCGCCTGCTTGCCGGCAATCTCAATTTCCGTACGCTTCGGGCGCACATCACTACCGGCCGTCTGGAATTGTCCTCGCCAGCGATCGAGATTCATCTCGACATCACCACCTGCACCGGAACAGGTCAAACGCCCGACGCCTTCTGTTCCGGGAAGTTGGAACTCGGCCATCAAGACATCGCTTCGCGGAGGAATTTCGAACCAGCCTGTGGGGACTGTGATTTTGAGCAGCCCCAGGTCTTTTTCGTAGGGCTCAATGATCTCGGCCTGATCGCTGGCTGACCTGGAATCGCTTGTCGCCGTGGCATCCGGGGGTGTTGCCACAACCGGCGCAGCATTTTCACCACAACCCGAGAGCAGGAATCCTGCTACTGGAAAAACCGTCCAAACCACTCGGTTCCATTTTGAAGGCCGGGCAGCGTCAAATTGCGTCAACATGGTTCCCCCTGAGGACAGGTCTCAAAGTTTTACTCCCGACGGGCCAACTCTCCACGAGTTTTCAACCATCGGGAATACCATGTTATACCTGCAAACGGCCATTCGCCCTCTATGATGAAATGTCGGAATTTTCTGACATATTTTCGTTCTGATCGGCCTGCATCGTCGAACAAAATCACTGTTGCAACCAATGGGCAGCACAGCTTTCGATCATCATGCAGGAAGGGGATGCACGAACCAGCTCTTAGAGCCCACCCCAGATCAGATTCACTTCGCGGAACTTCTTTTGAAACTGCACGAAGTCCGATGGCTTCAGAATCTTTGACATCTTCGCTTCCAGTTCGGCGTTCCAACTTTCCATGGTCGGTGCATGTTCACCACGCAGATTCTGTACTCGACGATGATGCTCAGAAATGATCTCCAGCACAGTGGCTTCCTGCGATGGAGAGAGCCCGTAGTCATATGCGATCATTTCTGCAATTCGCCTCGGCATGTCATCCGGCTTCTGCTTCATATCCAGCAGCGTCGCCCGCAGCCAGTAAGCGTGAATGACGGCGCCCGTGACCCCACCAGCCAAAAAAATCCCCAGCCAGATCACGCTCATCAACAGCAACCGCCAGCCAGATCGCTGGCTCGATGATGGCTGTTTACCACTTATCACTAGTATTTCCGCTCGATCATCTGAACGAGCAGAGACATCTGCTGAAATCGCAAGGTCTGCAGATACTGGAGTCGTCATTTGGTCTTATTCACTCTGGATTTTGTCACGTTCACTAGGCACGAAGAATCCAATGTTTCGCCCCATCGGGACGACTTAGTTCATGTTGAAGCGAGGACACTGGGAAATGAGGACTTCAAATATCAATCGCCCGCCACGCGAGGCTGGGTGAACGAATCCACATGCCCGTGGGATCGGAGAGAAATTGCAGCGAGGAGTAGCCCCACCAGATGCTGAACAGCATCAAGGCAGCCGAGGCTGCTGCAGCCCAGATCCCACTTCGCAGACCCGCATCGACCCTTCCCCACAAGTCGTCCGTGTGACTCTTCAATGCGAAGGTGACATTTTTCGATGCGCGACGGCTGGTGAACTCTTCCTGATGGATCTGCTCCATCACGGCATCGACCACCTGAACTTCTGGAATCTTTTCAGCCCTGGCCAAGTGCAGCAGGCCTTCGAATTCTGCGAGCGGGGATTTACTCCCGAAGTTTGAACGATCTGGTTTCATGATTGAGCCCTCTCCAGGACCTGGGCCAGTTTTCTGCGCGCTCTGAATGCCTGCACCTTGACCATGGCCAGCGACCATCCCGTCAGCGCTGAGATTTCCTTCAGCGAACGCTCCTCCAGATGCAGAAGCGTCAACACCAGTCGATCTCGTGGTGGCAAGGTGGACAGCACCATGTGGACTTTGGTTGCGGCATCGTGGGCAGCCTCAGAGTTGTCTTCCCGGGCGACGGGCTCTGGTAAAGCCTCCAGGCGGGCATGGCGTTGCCTCTGTTTGGCCTGCTGCTTCCAGAAACGGTACCCAGTCCGGGTGCCAATCACAGTGAGCCAGTGAAGAAGAGGAGCTTCGCCACGAAAGTTATGAATCTGCCGCCACGCTTCGATAAAGACCGTCTGAACGAGTTCTTCAACAACGGCCGGATCGCGAGTAAAGCGGCTCATTAATCGCGTCACAGCCAATTGATGTCTCTCGACAACAGGCCGATAGGCGGCTGAATCTCCCTGCTGAACCCTGTTGACATCCGCCCAATCCAGAGCCGAATCCGCCGTAACCTGCACGTTTTCAGCAGTAACTTCGGCAACTGGCATCCAAGCCCAGTTCCAGACGTCCCGAGTGAGCTTCGGAAGCCGATCAACAGCAACAGCACCGCGACAATGAGCAAGAAGATTCCAGTCAAGAAATCGACCACTCCACGATTCGGCAAAACCACTTTTTGCACACGACGGCATGCTTGTTTCCCAGGCTCACATTTTGCGGGAAGTTGAGATACTGACAGCGTGGGTCTCGTTTTCTCAGGAGAACCTCGGTTCACTCGCTGACATAAATCTCAATATCCCCGTCGAAATTCTACCCTTCTTGTGGGAGAACATCGACAGGAGGTTACAGTCGTCAGCGACCATCGATAATTTTTCACGCCAGTTCAACTGGCATGATACTCTGCTCAGATGGCTTGGAGTTCCTGTTTTCCGCCAAAAAGGCCTGCGGCAAGTTCCACCAGCCCTGCAGCTAATGTCATCACAGTTGACGATCAGGCAGCCTGGGACTGGCTCGAATTCTCTCTGATTGGAGCCTTGGCACGAGCTTGCCACTGGCGCAAATCCTCAAGATCTGGTGGATGCGAACCTCGCAGGAGCCTCTCGGCTTCAGGGGTTGTCAGAAAGTTATCCACGAGATCCCAGAGCGTTTCGATCTCGGCTTCGACAAATTCATCTTTCGTCTGAATTCCAATGGCCGTCAGAATCTGAGCCATATAGCCCCGGAACTTTGGAATCTCGCAACAGAGCCGAGCCTGACACTGCCATTCGTAAAGAGTGACAGAATCAAGCGATTTCTGGCTCAGTTTTCTGGCGAGTTCATGAGGTTCGGCATTCACAAACTCGCCAACCGTCCGAATCCCGGCGCTTGTGAATTTTTCGGCTGTTTTGGGCCCAATCGAAGGCGCCTTTTCCAGCGGCATATTCATAGCCAAATAGAATTGCGACTCATGCTCTTGAACCATTCGCCCGGTAGCTGGTTCTGAAACTGCCTGAACTTTTCCTGCTGTTGGCAAACCTTGAGGCTGAGGTTGAACACGATTCGCCGAAGAAGGTGGTGGTGGAGTCGAAACAGGTGGCTGCGCATGGATCACAGGTTGTGGCAGAGGTTTTGCCTTTGGCTTTTCAGCAACTTCCTGAGATTTCGTCTTTTCTTGTGGCTTGGGTCGTTCTGCCTGGATCTTTAGGGCCTCTGCATGTTGCGATCCAGCTAGCGCCACCGATTCCTGCCCAAATGTCTCGACAGGAACTTTGCAGACTTCAGTAGCGTAGGCTTCGCGAACCACTTTCTCGTCAGCCGAAAGTGTTTTCTCACAGCGGCCAGTTTTTTCAACTTCCTTCGCAGTGGCCAGAACTGCGGCCCGTTCGCTGGCATTGGCCATTTTCTTAGTCACAGAAAAAATCGGTACTGTCATGGCAGCCAGCACGCCATAAATCGTGACGGGGCTCGAAGGTGGTGTCACCCCGGATTCCTTGAGGCATTCCCCCAGCACCAGAGCGTACCCGCGTATCGTTTCTCCAAGGATGCGGGCGATAGCTCGCCTGCCGGTATCGTCATAACCTTCAACCGGTTTCTTGGAACCAATTGCCAGCGAATAATGTGAGATGGCCAATTCATACGACTGATTGGCAAGTTGTGCACCCTGACGAATGATCTGAGGCAGCCACTCAACCCCTTGAGGCAAGCTCTTTGCTGGTACACCACCCAGTTCCTGATCGAGTAAGAGCCGCAATTGATCGTATGAGCAGGCAATGGTCCACTCGGCTGCTCGATGGACGATCGTCTCAGCCTCAGACTGCCCCGTATGGAATGGCTGAAACGGATCGGTTACATAATGACTGAGCACACCCGCGCTGTAGACCCCTTGTGACCAATCCTTCTGGCGAAAGGCTGTAACTGATTTTTCGTACCAGATTTGTGCCGTCTTGATTGCACCGCCCCACTCGTGATCCCGCACATGCAGCACATGATTCTGAAAGTCTTTAAACTTGTCGTCAGGAGCTTTCGATCCATCGAGATACTGATCGATCCGCGTCAAAAACAGATCGCTCCATTTTTCTGCATCCTGAATTTCAAGATACCTCAGGGCATCAAGAGCCAGCTTGTGGTGCGTGTTCTTGCACTTGTAAGCAAAGAGGACTGAAAACAAGAGGGACATGTCAGCCACTTCCCGAAATCAGGCGAAGAGTTCAGGCTTCGCCAATTGACCGATCTGCTTCTGAAACGGTCGTTTTCGCAGATTGAAGGCATGCTGACGAGCAATCTTCTTTCGGCAGAATTCGCTTATTGGGCGAAGCGAATCCCTTGTTCCTGGGCTGCCCGGTGAGCGACGGAGTTGTTGGCGTAGTGCTTCCAGGTTCTTTCAATCCGCCAGGCAAGTTCCGGAGAAACTTCACGGATCTGTCGTGCGGGAACTCCGGCCCAGAGTGTCCCTGGGGGCACAATCGTCTCTTCCAGCACCAGAGCGCCAGCCGCAATGAAGGCCCCACGCCCGATGACAGCCCGGCTCAACACGTTCGCACTGATGCCAATAAGCACATCGTCTTCCACAGTGGCACCATGCACCAAAGCACGATGTCCCAGCGAAACCCGGTTTCCAATTCTACAGGGAGAATGTGGATCCACATGCAAAATGGCTCCATCCTGCAGATTGCTGTCTTCCCCAATGTCGATGCGTTCGTGGTCGCCGCGCACGACGGCTCCAAACCAGATGGAACTGCGTGCCCCCACAGAAACCCGGCCATAAAGCGTTGCCCCAGGGGCAATCCACGCAGTGGGATGAATCACCGGATTCTCGGTAATTGCCGAAAAATCCCAGTGAATCTGTGGAAAAGGGACTTCAGGGGGCTGGAACATTCAAAACCTCTTCAAGAGTAAGGCTTCGGAAACTTGGAAGTCGCACGCAACTCCTCTACTCTATCGGCTGATTCCGTCATTATCGAAACCGGTGTGGAAACCACATTTCACAGGGCGACAGTCGGCCAGACTGACGCACCGCATTGTTCCTGGATCAGGGTAAATTTTCATGGCTAAAAAGACCATTGCTGATGTCGACGTTCAGGGAAAAGCCGTTCTCATGCGGTGCGACTTTAACGTCCCGCTCGATGACAATCTTGTCATTACCGATGACCGCCGCATTACAGAGGCTCTCCCATCGATTGAATCCGTCCTCAAACGAGGTGGCCGTGTGATCCTCATGAGCCACCTGGGACGCCCGGAAGGTGTCGATCCTGCGGCCGATGCGAAGTATAGCCTCAAACCTGTGGCAGCCCGCCTGAAGGAACTGCTGGGAGTTCCCGTGCATTTCGCCAGCGATACAGTAGGTGCCGACGCGGAAGCCAAAGTGAAGGCTCTCCAGAACAATGAAGTTCTGCTCCTTGAAAACGTACGTTTCAACAAAGGGGAGAAGAAAGGCGAAAGCAATTACGTCAACATTCTCGCCACCTTTGGCGACATCTACTGCAACGACGCTTTTGGTACCTGCCACCGTTCCGAAGGTTCGATGGTCGGAGTGCCCAATGCCATGGGCAACAAACCCAAGGTCTGCGGCTTCCTCGTCGAGAAGGAGATCAAGTTCCTCTCCGATGCCATTTCGAGTCCGGCCCGTCCTTTTGTAGCGATTGTGGGTGGGAAAAAAGTCGACGACAAAATCAACGTCATCAAGAACCTGCTCTCCATCTGCGATACCGTTCTGATTGGCGGGGCGATGGCCTTTGCCTTCTCGAAGGCTCAAGGGGGGCAGATTGGCAAGAGCTATCTGCCCAATCCGCCCGAAGCCAGCCTCGCTCTCGCCAAGGAACTGCTGACAATCGGCGGAGAAAAGCTACAACTTCCCGTCGATACCCATTGCGGCGATGCCTTCAAGGGCGACTGCAACAAGATGATCGCCAAAGCCGGCCAGATTCCCGAGAACTTCGAAGGTTTCGACATCGGCCCGGAAACTCAGAAGAGATATGCCGAGATCGTGAAAGCGGCCAAGACGATTGTCTGGAATGGCCCGATGGGTGTTTTTGAAATGCCTCCCTTTGATGCCGGGACGCGGGCGGTCGCTGAGGCGATTGTCGCCAGCGACGCCACCAGCATCATCGGCGGTGGCGACAGTGCTTCTGCCATTCAGCAGTTCGGTCTGGCCGATCAGGTCACGCATGTCAGCACGGGCGGTGGTGCCAGCCTCGAAATGCTTGAAGGCAAAAAGTTCGCTGCTGTCGAACTTCTCGACGACAAGTAAACTCCAGCAAACTGCATTTTGCTGGCTGTCATGTCACGCATCGAAATGCGACGACTCTTCCCCCTTCTCCCATGCCGATGGGAGAAGGCTGGGATGAGGGCGAACCTGCCGAATGGGATACGTACGCAACAACTTGTTTCCGCAGAAACGAGCAACCGATGCTCTTTCGCAGTCGTCGCAATGCTCAGTCCATCGTTTCCAGAGAGCCGCCGTCATGCCAATTCTCTCAGCCGTCACGATCAGCCTGGTCGAAGAAGCACGCGGCGGCCCCTTCGTCTTCTGGGACGATGTGGAAGCCAGTTGCCAGGTCGCGAGTGAACTGGGCTTTGATGCTGTCGAACTCTTTGCACCCGAACCGGGCTTTGTCCCTGTCAAAACCCTCAAAGAAATCCTCTCGCGATACAATCTCAAGCTGGCAGCTGTCGGAACAGGGGCTGGCTGGCTGAAACAGCAGCTTTCACTGACCAGCCCGCATGCAGAAGTCCGTCAGGCCGCCAAAAAATTCATCACCAGCATGATCGAATATGGTGGCCAGCTGGGTGCCCCGGCGATCATTGGCTCCATGCAGGGAAAAGCCGCTTCGTCTGCGTCTGTTGCCGAGTGCCGGATGTTGCTGGGTGAAGCTTTGGCGGAACTCTGTCATCACAGCCATAGCCGATTCGGCCTGCCACTCATTTACGAACCGCTCAATCGTTACGAAACCAATCTCTGCAATACTCAGGCTGATGGTGCTCATCTTCTACAGACTTATGGTGCCCCGGACTGCAAACTTCTGGCCGACCTGTTCCATATGAACATCGAAGAAATCAACATCCCGCAAGGACTTCTCGATGGTGGCTCATGGATCGGCCATATTCATTATGTCGATTCCAATCGCAATGCGGCTGGAATGGGCCACATTGACTTTGCGCAGGTAATGGAGACATTGAAAAAGATCAACTTCGAAGGCTACCTCTCAGCAGAAGCACGCAGTCTTCCCGATGCACGGACAGCCGCCCAAGCGACGATTGACAGTATCCGCCGGCATTTCGGCAAGTAGCCTTTCTCCCAGATTGCTCCACGAAAATTCGCGATTCATGTCATTGTTGGCTATGCTGAAAGACAGGAAAGACGGTGTGATTACTAGTAAGCCATCTCTTGAGGACTCCCCATGACTGAGGAATTCCCCATCGACCAGCCAGCAGAATCCCAGTCCACCGCCATCACGACAACTTCCAGTTTTCGAGCGTCTCCACAACCCGATACCAGGCTGTACATCCCCAACCATGAAAACTGGCAGGCCCGCATCAAGGCCGACACTGAGAAAATTTACTGCTACTCCAAATTGCCAGGGGAAGACTTCTTCCATCTCATTCTCAATGGCGAAATCTACCTGATTGGGGAAACCGAAAAGTACTGCCTCCGCTGTGCTTTGAGGCTTGGTATCGCCACACAAGATCGACTCTTCTGGCAGAACCGTGTGCTCAAGCGGTCTTCTTCCAAGCTGTAAGCGAGCCTCTCAAAACCCGAGCCGGAATCATCGACTTCTCACTGGAGGATCAATCGCCATGAAACAAAGACTTCTCATCGTGCTCGTCGTTTTCCTGTGTCTAACGGCTTTCTTTGCAGGCATTGTGGCAGTTCAGCCCGAAGAATTTCATATCACTCGATCGGCAGTCATGAAGGCGACACCCGACAAGGTGGGCGAAAGAATCGATCACTTCAAAGCCTGGGCCGACTGGTCACCGTGGGCCAAACTCGACCCCAATTCGAAAGAGGAATTTGAAGGACCGGCACAAGGTCCCGGTGCCATCATGAAATGGTCGGGTAATGACGAGGTGGGCGAAGGGAAGATGACGATCCTCGAAACACGCCCCGGCGAGTACATTAAAATTCAGCTCGACTTCATCCGCCCCATGGTCGCCTCTAATCTCGTCGAATTTCAGTTAGAACCTCAAGGGGAAGAGACCAAAGTCACCTGGTCAATGTCGGGCAAGAACAACTTCGTCGGCAAAGCTTTTCACCTGATTGTCGATTGCGACAAAATGATCGGTGGTGACTTTGAAAAAGGGCTCAATAGCATGAAAGCTCTTGTCGAAGCCCCACCAGCACTCACAGAAGAACCTCAGTCAAAAGCAAAACGAGACCCTGATGCTGTCCCGGAAAAGCCGGGTGAAGAGAACAAACCCAGCGAACAATCAGCTCCCGTTGATGGCACGACCACTCCACCTGCTCCATGAATTCCCGGAGTCTCAACGACCTTAGTAACGATCAACGATCGATTAAGCATAGGCAGTTCCCGATGTGACGTTGCTCATCGACAGAATCGTATGCGGGATTCGTCTAATCGATTGATTGCTGGTCACAACTTGACTAGCTTGCAAGAGCGTTTCTGGAGAAGCCAAGTAACCTCTGACGATTGAAACGATCAGAGCAAGCTGTGTGAAGTTTCCACCTGCCGCGGCAGTTCCCCTGGGAGGATTCGAGCCAAGTTCTGACCTGCTCTCGGGTCGATAAGCTCTTCGGGATGAGGAAAACCGATTGGAAGGTTCAGACATCCCATTCACTTCGCCTATCCAGTCTGCGATTCTCTGTATTCGAACCGGTTCACGACCGGCCATTGGTCACTGCCATTCTGACTTGCGGGATTGTTCATGACGGCGGCTTATCGCACAGCACCAGACCAGACCTTAACCACCATGCCTCCGGGCATTCCGTATATCATCGGGAACGAAGCCGCCGAACGGTTCAGCTTCTATGGCATGAAGGCCATCCTGTATCTGTATCTCACAAAATACATCGTGGATGCAGCAGGAGTATCGGCGGTCTATGACAAAGAAGACGCGACGGCCTTGTTGCATCTGTTCGTCGCTGCGGCTTATCTGTTCCCGATTGTGGGCGGCCCCCTGGCCGATTTTTATCTCGGCAAATACCGAGTCATCCTGTGGCTCTCCTGGGCCTATTGCCTCGGTCATCTCTCACTCGCTGCCATTGATGGGCGAAATGGCCTCTGGCTGGGACTGGCACTCATTGCCATTGGTGCGGGTGGTATCAAACCCTGCGTTTCGTCCCACGTCGGTGATCAGTTTGGTCAGGGTAACCAGCATCTCATCAGCCGCATCTTCCGCTGGTTTTATTTCGTGATCAATGTCGGCGCTTTGACAGCGATGTTCTGCATTCCCCGCACGCGAGACATTTTTCTCTCCCCGGAGAATGGTCAGGCATATCTTAAGTATGTCCTTCCTGCTGACTGGCTGAACGCGATTCTCCCTCACTTCAGCCCGACCTTGGCACACCATGTCGCCTTTGGGATTCCGGGGGTCTTGATGCTTCTGGCCACGATTGTCTTCTGGATGGGCCGCAACAAATTCGTCCACATCCCCCCATCAACCGACGAGTTCATGAAAGAACTCGAACCGATCCTGGAGCGAGCGCCGTTTCTCAAGTATTTCCCACCCATCATGTTCGTCGCCATTTTCATGAATCCCGAGAACCGCCGCGCGATCTTGAAGCTGCTGCCCCTTTTCGCGTTCATTGTCGTGTTCTGGGCGCTGTTTGATCAGACGATGTCCACGTGGGTCGAGCAGGCAACGCACATGAATTTGACTGTTCTCCGCTGGCGCGACTGGGAATGGAAAGTTCTGCCTGATGAAACCCAGACGTTGAATCCTCTCTTCGTGCTCATGTTCATACCACTGCTCGATTTTGTAGTTTTCCCCGCCTTGTCAAAAGTGGTTCAACTGTCGGCATTACGCCGTGTCTCGGTCGGTTTGTTTCTCGCCTCGATGGCCTTTGCTGTCAGTGGCTTTATCCAGATGGAGATCGATCAGAACTTTACGCCCTGGGTGCTGTGGCTTGTCTTTCCTTATGCCATCATCACGGTTGCCGAAGTTCTCGTTTCGACAACCTGCCTCGAATTCTCCTACACCCAGGCTCCCAACCGACTCAAGTCGATCATCATGTCGCTGTACCTGCTCTCAGTGTTTGGTGGCAACCTGCTGACCTCCGGCGTCAACTGGATGATCTCCAGAGATGATGGGACCTCCATGCTTCCCGGGGCCAGCTATTACTGGTTCTTTTCAATTCTCATGTTCGTTACTGCCGTCTGCTTTATCCCTTATGCAGTCCTGTCTCGCGAATCGCGATTTATTCAGGGTGAAGACGCACCCACGGCTCCACAAGGCAAACGTAAATAGTCAATCGACTCTTTCTCCAGCCACTTGAATGACTCACTTCCAACCTGTTAGGTTCATGAATTGGAAGTTTGTTTCAACTCGACTGGAGAAATGCCTCATGAACGCATTCAAACGTGCTGTTGCCCTATGCCTCACCCTTTGTACTGTGAGTCTGCTTGGACTTTCCGCTTCTGCCGCCGAACTCAAGGTGGGAGACAAAGCCCCCGAGTTTGAAGCACTGGATACGCAGGGCCAAGCGTGGAAGTCGGCCGAACATGTGGGCAAGAAGCTGATTGTCGTTTACTTCTATCCCGCCGATATGACGGGTGGCTGCACCAAGCAGGCCTGTGCCTTCCGCGACGATCTGGCCAAGCTGGCTGGCCAGGATGTGGAGGTGGTCGGTGTCAGTGGAGATTCTGTCCGTAACCACCAGTTGTTTGCCAAGAAGCATAATCTGTCATTCACGCTGCTCGCTGATACCGAGGCCAAAGTCGCTGAGGCGTTTGGCGTGCCCTACACCAAAGGGGAAAAGTCGGTGAAGGCCGAAGTTGATGGCAAGGAAGAAACCCTGCTTCGCAATGTCACCATTCAGCGCTGGACATTTATCATCGACAAGGATGGCAAGGTTGCTTACAAGAACACGAAAGTCGCCGCCGCCGATGACAGCAAAGCCGTTGCGGAAGCTGTCGCCTCGATCAAGAAGAAGTAACTCCTGCCGATCGAGCTATGAATCACTCTTGAGCCAGAGACAGGTCGTATCGCCTGTCTCTGGCTGTCTTCATTTTTGGACAGCCTTAATCTCTCGGCGTGACATCTCTCCAGATCATTCGGCTTTCAGTGATCACGAGATCGACTGACAGATCATGTTCTTCGACAGGAACTTCCCGGCAGATTTGGACCTCAAAAGCCAGCCCCGCCCTAATCACTTGGGGCTTCATCTCCTTCAGCAATCGATCAAAATAGCCCCGTCCCTGCCCCAGTCGTCGCCCCTGCTCATCGAAAGCTAATCCCGGCAAGATCGCCAGATCGATCTCGGCCGGATTTCCACACCGATCCGGCTGAGTTCTCCATTCAGGGCGTGGCTCTGGAATCCCAAAAGAGCCAGCCGATAACTCATCGAGACTCTGCAGCCAGAATAGCCGCAATTTATCGCCGTCACACCACGGGACGATCAACTTCCGAGTGCGTCCAGCAGCCTGTTCATGCTCCTTCAGCACTTTTTCGACAAGCGGCCACGTGACAACTTCGCTGCCGCTGGAGAGGTAAACCAGAGGTACCCGGCACTTCTTCCATGGTTCTGAGCCTTCCAGTTGATCGAGAATCCGCTGGCTGCGCTCAGCGCGATCTGTCATTGCCAAACGGGCCGACCGCACACTTTGGCGAAGCTCTTCTTTTTGAGTGATAAAGCTCTTCTGGAAATTCTCAGATGACATGACTTTGCCCTGCCTCGATCATGCCGGTTTCTCGTCATCGATCTCTAATCCGTCGCCAAAATTGTCCTCAGTCGTCGTTTCGACCAGAGGCAACTCTTCGCCATCGGCTTCACCAAAACCGGGTGGACGAGGTGGCAATTCAATCTCATGCACCACGGGAACATCGTTCGTTTCCCCCTGCAGCACATCCCGAGCGGCATTGGTCGCCAGAACCTGCTCCGTACTTTGGGGATCCACCGCCTCGCAGCTCCACGAAATCCTTGTTGCCAGTTCGAGAAGCTCGTCTCTCCACGCTTGTGGATCTCGATGGGGAGGAGGGCAATCTGCAAATTCTTCCAATAGCAGCACCATTCTCAACAGATGCTTAAAAACGAGCCCTTCCTGTTTGGCCAGATCGCGTCCGCCAATCAGCTTGTAGAAGTTGAAGCCAAACTCTTCCAGATCTGCTACCACATACACAGGTGTCATGGGGATGCTGATGCCGGGATAATCCGATTGAAACAGCATCAACAGCTTCTCGGGCAACGTGGGTGCATACTTTCGCTCTTCGGGTGGTAATGAGGGATCAAACTCGGGATATAAGTCTCCCGCAGGCAAAATCCCTCGAGCGATAATCTCCGGATCAAGCACCTCCAGAGCCAGTTGTCCAGGTGGCAGAAAACGCGGAGGCGGAATGCGGACAGACCTCACTAACGATTTGGGGAACTCCAGAACACTTTCCAGCGCCAGCATCCATTCGATGCGATCGGCCTTCTCAAACTGATCAGCGAGAAACACCCCATACAGCGGGTGAATGCTGCGAAAAGCAAACATACGATCCATGGCCGGCGTTGGTTTCGCGAGAAGTGGTCGATAGACGCTCTTCTCGGTTTCATCCTGCCGTTTGAGTTCTGTCGCCGATTTCTTCCCCTGCTCGGCGCGTTTCTCGTCCATCGATTTCTGCAAATGCTGCGACAGCCAGCTCAACTTCTCAGGAATCTCTTCAGTTGTCGTCTCCGTCGTTTCTGGTTGTAAGGGTTCGCTGGCCACAGGTGGTGGAGGATCGAGTTCCACAAACCCGGCATGATGCAAGGCCACCAGCATCTGCTCAAAGTCACGTTCGCACGCATTGAGCCGACCAGGATCCATCAATCGTTTCCGCACGAGGACACGAATTCGATCCACTTCGGGTGAGAGTTTGAGCAGATAGGCCACCAGCCGAATGGGAAACTCGCCCTGACTCACCAGGTCTCGGGGTGGAGCCGTTTTCAATTTCTCGAATTGTGCGTCGGTCCAATACTGTTTGGCCGGATTCCGCGTGGGCATCTTCTTCTTGAGTGCCTTTTTGGCCTTAATCAGCAGAGGATCTTTCGTATCCTCCGGTATCTGGTCGTACTTTTCCTTCCAGCGGGCAATCCGCACATCATCCTCGTGGGGCAAGGCGTAAACAAACCCTTCCTTATCAAACTGCGGCCGCCCCGCACGCCCAAAAATCTGATGGGCCAGACTCGCGTCGATCAGCTTCTTTTTGCCGGGTGGCCCTTTCAAAAGGCAGGTCATGACGACCGATTTTGCTGGCAGGTTGATGCCTGCGGAAAGTGTTTCGGTACAAACACAGATCGACAGCAGCTTCTCTTGAAACAGTTCCTCGACCAGCCGCCGATGCTTGGGCAATAACCCCGCGTGATGGACGCCCACACCGCGATGCAAAAGCTGCTTCAGCTTCGGCCCCACGCCATGTTTGAAATCGACATCTTTCAATCGAGCGGCCAGTTGTTTCTGCTGATCACCTTGAAGGACAGATCGCCCCTTCAACTCCTCAGCCGTGCTCCAGCACAATTCCCGATCAAAGCAGAAGACGAGGGCCGGTGTCCTGCGAGCTTCCCCTTCCCCCTGAGCCATAAACTCCAGATGTTCGGCAACGAACTGATCACCAATCCAGTGAAACGTGAGAGGAACCTTTCGCTCCGTCCCCACAACGAGTTCCAGTCGTCGCCCATGGCAGCGATGCAGCCACGTCACGAATGGATTGGCATTCCCGATCGTCGCGGAAAGGA
>JAIXUU010000093.1 GCA_027483405.1 Planctomyces sp.
ATCGCCACTCCACTGGCCCCTTTGATGAGATTATCGAGGCAAGCCAGGATCACGACGCGATCCTTGACGATGCGAATCGTCATATCAAAAAAGTTGGTATAGGCCGAATCTTTGGTGGTCGGAATTCGATCAACCACCCGTACAAAAGGGCTGTCTTGATAAAACGCTCGGCAGACTTCCAGCAGGTCCTGTTGTGTTGCTTTGGCCTTTGGAACTGCATAAATGGTGGCTTCGATCCCTCGATCCATCGGTGTCAGGTGAGGAGTGAAGATCACATCAACGTTGCGGCCGCTGGACTCCGAGAGGATCTGTTCAATCTCGGGTTGATGGCGATGATTACCCACCGAGTACGCACCGAAACTTTCGTTGCACTCCGCAAAGAGAATGTTCTGTTTCGGTGTTCGCCCCGCACCGGAAACTCCACTCTTGGCATCGATGATAATCCCCGTCGGCTCCACCAGCCCTTGTTGAATCAAGGGGGCTAATGCCAGGATCGATGTGCTGGTGTAACAACCCGGGTTGGCAATGAGATTGGTACCTCGAATGCGATCGCGATAAAGCTCTGGCAAACCATACACAGCCGAACTCAATCGACCCACATCGGTATGAGCATGCCCGTACCATTTGGCATAAACTTCGGGATCTTTCAGACGGTAATCCGCACTCAGGTCGATCACTTTCAACCCAACTTCGAGAAGGCCGGGAACAGCCTCCATACTGGCCACATGCGGCAGGCAGCAGAAGACGACATCGGCCCGCTCTTTGAGCTGTTGTGGGGAAAGATTCTCTAACGACAGGTCAAATCGCCCCGCTAAAGACGGGTGAATCTCGCGAATCGGGCTGGTTTCTGTGCGGCTGGTGATGGCCGTCACTTTCGCGTGCGAATGCCGGGCGAGAATCTTGAGCAGTTCCAGTGCGGTGTACCCTGTTCCACCAAGTATGGCGACGCGTGTCATGTGCCTGCTTTCCCTGATACTGACTGGCCCGAAAAAGTATCGATAAGCCTCGAAAACTGGCCCATCGACATCGACCTGATCTTCTACTGAACAAAAAGACCCGCCCTTCAATTTCAGTGGGCAGAAAGTCTGTTTAGCGAGAGTTTGACGAGAAAAGAGCCAGCCGAACAGCCACCACAGGCGGCGAAGCTGCACATTTCATCAACACTCTTTGCCGCAGTAGAAATTTGACGCCAGCCACCCGCAACCGTACCATCAAAGAATGTCGATAAGTTCTGTAGAGATCCTGCCAAGTTCAAGTGACAACCCGCCTGCATGGGCTTACGCCCGCTGAATGGCCTTCCCCAGACTGGTCAACACCAGACACCTTCCGTTAAGTCGAGAGGACACTATGCCGCACACCTGTAAGTTCTGGTTTTGGCAAAACCTCACAGTCTGCGTGATGCTCCTCGGCTGTGCCTGGATGAATTCCTCTGTCTCTGGTGACGATGACCCGCATCAGGCAGCGAAAGTTCGCGGACAGGCTCTCTTTGCCCAGAAGTGTGCCAGTTGCCACGGTGCGGCCGGCCAAGGAGGAACCGATAGCTACAAAACGCCCTTGATCGGCGATGCTTCAATTGTCGAACTGACCCGCATCATCGATGCCACCATGCCCGAAGGTGAGCCCGAACAACTCGACAAAGCTCAATCCGAAGATGTGGCCCGCTATGTTTACGACGCCTTCTATTCTCCCGATGCCCAGATTCGAAATTCCCCCTCCCGCATTGAACTTTCCCGCCTTACGGTCAGACAATACCAACAGGCCGTCACCGATTTGCTTGGCAGCTTTCGTGGAGGCTACGAGAACACCAACGAGTTCGGCTTGAAAGCGACCTATTTTGATGGGCGTCGCTTCCGTAAAGAAGACAAAAAGCTCGAACGGATTGATCCCGTCGTGCAGTTTGATTTTGGTGAAGGGAAGCCACTGCCAGATGTCGAAATGGCCAGCGATGAATTCTCGATTCACTGGACGGGCTCACTCATTGCGCCGGAAACTGGCGAATACGAAATCATCATCAAGACTGCCAATGGTGTGGAATTCTGGCTCAATGATGAATCAAAAATTCTCATCGATGGCCGAGTTCGCTCAGGGAACGATGTCGAATGGCGCGAGCGAATCAACCTGCTCGGTGGCCGCCGTTATCGGCTGCGCCTGCAGATGTTCAAATCGAAAAATGCCAAAGAAAAGACGGCCGCGATTGCCCTGTGGTGGCGACCACCACACAAAACGGAAGAGCTGATCCCTTCGCGTTATCTGCTCCCCGCGTGGACACCCGAAGTCTTTATTGTCAACACTCCCTTCCCGCCTGATGATCGCAGTGCCGGCTACGAGCGAGGGAACAGCATCTCGAAAGAATGGGAGCAATCGACGACCGATGCCGCTATCGAAACAGCAGCTTATGTCGCCATGAAACTCAAAGACCTGGCGGGTTACGGTCGCGATGCAAATCCTGAAGAGAAGAAGCGAAAAGTTCGCGAGTTCAGCATTCGCTTTGTCGAACGAGCCCACCGCAGGCCAATTTCGGATGATGAAAAGGCCCGTATGATCGATCGCTGGCTCGATGCGACAGAAGACCTTGAAACAGCGGTGCAACGCATCGTGCTGCTGACACTCAAATCGCCGAGATTTCTGTATCGTGAGATCGTCGGTTCGCCCAATGACCCCTGGAATGTCGCCTCGCGACTCTCGTTCACGCTCTGCGACACCATTCCTGATCAGCAGTTGCGGGATGCGGCTGCCAAAAATGAACTGCAAAAGCCTGATCAAATTCAACGACAGGCCGAACGCTTAGTCCGCACAGATGCCGGCAAAGCGAAGCTCAAGACCTTTCTAATGAACTGGGTGCGTGTTGAACATCTGCACGATATTGCCAAAGACTCCCAGCAATATCCGGAGTTTACACCAGCGATTGTCAGCGATCTGCGTACGTCACTTGAGCTGTTTGTTGATGAAGTTCTGCAGAGTAATGAAGCGAGCCTCAAGCAGCTTCTTCTCGAAGATCACATCTGGATGAATGGTCGCCTCGCGAAGTTTTATGGAGCCGACCTACCTGAGAATGCCGACTTCCAGAAAGTGCGTATCGATAATGGCCAGCGGGCCGGCGTGCTGACTCATCCCTTCCTGATGGCGGGCTTTGCCTACACTTCCACGACATCCCCGATTCACCGCGGCGTGTTTGTCACTCGCAGTGTGCTGGGCCGCTCGCTCAAGATGCCACCGATCGCTGTTTCTCCCGAGCCAGCCGATCTGCACCCCAATCTCTCGACGCGTGAACGTGTCGATTTACAGACAAAAGCGGAGATGTGCCGCACCTGCCACAACCTGATCAATCCACTGGGCTTTCCACTGGAATCGTTCGATGCCGTAGGCCGCTTCCGCGCCGAAGAAAAAGGGAAGCCGGTGGATGCGACTGGACAATATCTCACGCGAGCTGGTGTGGAAGAGAAGTTTGCGGGGAGCCGGGCACTGGCCGAGTTCCTCGCGACCAGCCCGGAAACGCGAGCCGCTTTCACTCAGCAGCTATTCCAGAATCTCGTGAAGCAGGCGTGGCCTGCCTACAGTAAAGATCTCCTGGCACAACTGGATCAGAAGTTTGCGGCTTCGAACCTGAATTTCCGCGAACTGGCCGTGGCGATTGCTGTCGCGACAGCCCGAGTTCCGGAGACAGCAGAAACGGCTGCCAAGTAAACATTGCATAGTGCGTGATTTGGCAGAAGTCTCAGCACCTTCCCATCAAAAACCGACTTGTCCGCGAAATGTGTGCGGTCTCAATAATGCTGTGCGAGTTCGGCGAGTTGCCATACGCATGCCGCAGCTGCTTGTTGTCGTGGCTCTGCACGACAGCCCGGGGCAGGCGAATTGGGCACAAGTTGGATCGGCCACCC
>JAIXUU010000233.1 GCA_027483405.1 Planctomyces sp.
CTCGTCACGGGAGTTTGTACAAGTGTCTGCAAGACGAACATCGACGATCTGCTGACAGAAGCCTGGGTTGACCGCCTGATTGAAATGGGCGTGCTCTACACCTGGTTCCACGTTTACCGGCCCATGGGGCCCAATCCTCAGCCACAACTGGCACTCTCGCAAGAGGAGCAACTGCGAATTCGCCAGTTTGTCGTCAACATTCGGGCCACGAAGCCCATCGGCGTTGTCGATGCCTACTACGATGGCGAAGGGCGGGCCCTGTGCCCGGCTGCCACCGGCATTTCCCATCACATCAGTCCGTGGGGAGGCATCGAACCCTGCCCGATTGTGCAGTTTGCCAAAGAGTCGATCCACGATGAACGACCGATTCGCGAAGTCTTCCGGCAATCAGTCTTTCTCGAAGACTTCCGCAAGCTCGCTGCTTCTTCGACACGGGGTTGCATTGTGCTCGAACGACCAGACCTGCTGAAGCGGCTCGTCGAAGATCACCAGGCTCCCGATGGCACGGCGCGAAAAACCGCTCTGGCTGAACTCGAAGCGATGGAAAAACTTCCCTCTCAGGGAACTTCCACACCCGAGCAGCTCATCCCCGAGAAAAGCTGGGCCTACCGCCTGGCCAAGCGCTGGTTCTTCAACGACTTCGGCGTCTACGACAAAGCCGCAAAAGCACCTCATCGTTACATGGCCTGATGCGCTCAATTCGCATCTCATGCAAATAGTTTTCTGAAGAAGCTCCTTAAATCCGGAAGTTCAGTGGTCTGTGGAAGCCATTCACTAATTGTCTCATGCGTGCTCGTTGATGTGTCGGTGAAGATACCTAGAGAAATCACTGCTGATTGTGGCTGTCTGTCTTCAATTTAAGGTTTTTATGTGATCTGGATCAGCGACTTCAGAAATTCTGTTGATCAGCCTTTGGTCTGATGCTCATGATGCCTTGACACGCACGAGCTCGCTCGTCGCCGTCAATTCGGGGTTTTTGGAGCTGAAAGATGTTGCGTGTCTTGAAGGCACGATCACGTTCCAGCGGTTTCACGCTGATTGAACTGTTGGTGGTGATCTCGATCATTGCGATTCTGATGGCACTGCTGTTGCCTGCGGTACAGCAGGCACGTGAAGCGGCTCGCCGCACACAATGCCGGAACAATATCAAACAGCTGGGCATTGCACTCCACAATTATCACGACAATCACGGCACTTTGCCCCCCGGCCTCATTGTCAGGCTGGCAACGAACAACACTCAGGATCTTCCCAGCCGATTTGCTGCAGTTCTCGATCAGAATCGTCATCTGGGGACGAACTGGATGGTTTCCCTGTTGCCTTACATCGATCAGGCACCCCTTTACAATCTGGTCGATATCAACACCCCGCTCAGCGTTGCCAGTGGAAACAATGCCACTGTTCGCAGCACCACGATCGCCGGATACTTGTGTCCCTCCGATGCGTTCAATGGTGCCCCTCTCGAACGATACAACACTTTTGACAACACAGGGGCAGCAACTACAGCTGGCAGACCCTGGGCTCGCGCAAATTATGGTGCCAATCTCGGTCGCGAAATGTATGAATGGCAAATCCAGCATCGAGCCACTCCATCGCAAAAGAAAGGGGCCATGGGGTTTGGCTCAGGTTCAAAGTTCAGTGAATTCACGGATGGCACCAGCAACTCGGCGATGGTCTGGGAGATTCGTGTCGGCGTAAATAATCAGGATCCGCGAGGAGTCTGGGCCCTGGGCCGCTTTGGTGCGAGTCTCGTTGGCGGTTGCGACGTCGGGACATCTGGCCTGGCCGATTGCAGTGGTATCAATGCCAGAGATGCATTTGCTGACGATGTCGATGGTTGCACGAACGCACCGCAAAATGGAATGGGCTGTGCATTCGACCGGGGCGATGGAGAAGTGGCACCCCGCAGCATGCATACTGGTGGCGTGCATATGCTGCTAGGGGATGGAAGTGTCCGGTTCATCTCTGAGAATCTTGATTTTACTGTTCACCGAAATCTCAACAGTATATCCGGTGGCGAACTGACTTCCGAATTCTAATGAGCCGGTTCTCGATAGAGCCAGGTCGTAAAGACTCTGATTGGTAATGGTCTGTTTCAAATGGACGATTCACTAAAAGGATCGTCCAGTCATTGAACTTCAAAAATCTCTTAAGTGAATCCAGTTCGACTTCGAGAATGGGATGCAGGGAGACCGCAATGGTCTGGTTAATTGTTGCCGGGTTGATTGCTGTCACGTTGCTCACATTTGTGATGACAATCGCACAACTTGACCTTTCCCGCCGCTACTGGCTCTCGGTACTCCGCAAAGATTGCCAGCGGGAGGTACCACCCCTTCCTGAGTCACTACCGCGAGTGACCATACAACTTCCGATTTACAACGAGTCTCCCGTCGTTCATCGACTTCTCGAAGCGGCTTCACGAATTGACTATCCTCATGATCTGTTACAGATCCAGGTGCTTGATGATTCGACGGATGACTGCTCAAAGATTCTTGTTGAAAAAGTTGCCGAGATTCAACAGCGAGATCCCAGCCTGAACATCCAGTATCGACATCGCATCGATCGCACAGGTTACAAAGCTGGAAATCTGGATGAAGGGACGACCTGGGCGACAGGTGAGTTTATGGCCATTTTCGATGCTGATTTTGTACCGAAACCAGACTATCTTCAGCAGACCATCCGCTACTTCCAGAACGAAGAAATTGCAATCGTTCAAAGTCGATGGGGACACCTGAATCCTGACTCGTCAATTGTGACTCGAGTTCAGCAATTCTTTCTGGACGGACATCTTTCAGTCGAGCAGAGAGGGCGAGGCGATAGCGATCTGTTTTTGATCTATAATGGATCCGCTGGCATCTGGCGAAAACAGGTCATCGTCGATTGCGGCGGCTGGATGACAACGGCCGCCATTGAAGACGTGGATATGAGTTATCGCGCCCAGTTGCGAGGAAAAAAGATTGTCTATCTCGAAGACTACACGACACCTGGTGAGTTACCCGATTCAATGATCGCCCTGAGGCTGCAACTCTTCCGCTGGTGGAAGGGAAATCTGCAGATCGCTATTAAGTATATTCGCCAGGTCTGGCAAAGTGATTACCCGCTCATCAAGAAGCTACATGCCACGACACACCTGTTTGGCCCTCTGATGTCCGCAGTAACATTTGCGAATATTATTCTCGCAGGGGCTGTGCCGCTGATTGTGACGTGGTACCCGGAAACTCGCTACTGGTTGGCATCGACATTACTGGGGGTAGCACTGATTCCCGTCCTGTTTCTAGTTTACGGTACCGGAAGAATCCGTTTTGGTGAAGGCAGTCTTTGGCAAAAGATATTGGGTATCATTCCTTTGGGAAGCATGCTGATGGTGCTGCATTCCGGACTATCGTGTCAGCATACGGTCTCTGCTTTTGAGGCTTTTTTCGTTAAGAAGAATGTCTGGGTCGTGACTCCCAAAGGCTTTTCCAGCACGGGCACTTCGCAGGCAAAACGTCGCCGCATCAAGATTCCATGGTATTTCTGGCTGGATGCACTGGTCATTATCTACCTTATCGGCTGCGGCTGGATGGCCTTGATGTTTCAGTTTTATATGATTGCGGCCCTGCAGGTGCTTTGGATCTGTGGCTTTCTTTGGGTTCTGGGTGGATCTTTGTGGGAGGCGAACAAAGACCAGAGAGCCTTCTCTTTGTCATCTACCCAAAAAGATCGTTTAGAAAACACAGCGGCAGAACTCACACCTGGCCCACTGGAGAGTGCCAGTCTGGCGTCTTGAGCCGCATGTTCCGCATCGACTTCTGGGGAGGATCACCAGGCTTACTTCAGCGAGAATGTCTCGATGCGTGGCAGATCCGAGAGCCGGCGGAGTTGGAACAGGCTTAAAAATCTGGCCGTTGTGATATAACGCACAACCTTCGGATTCTCAGCATCCCGTTCGACAGCCAGCAGTTCATGTCGCAGAAGCTGCTTTAAGTAAGGGCCTGCAGGTACTTCGTAGATTTCATTGACTTCGCGCTCTTCAATCGGCTGGTGATAGGCCACGACCGACAGCACCTCAATCGCTTCTTGCGAAAGCTTGATTTCCTTGGGCCCCTGGCCATAGGTTTTCGCTCGAAGTTTTTCAAACTCCGCACGCAACGAAAGACGATAAACCCCCTCCTGATGAGTCACCTCATAGGGACGTTGTTGATCATCGTACATACGTTTAACTTCACCAATCGCGAGTTCAATCCGTTGATCGGTGATATCGTTACGCAGAATCTCTCGCAGTCTCGCGATGGTCACAGCGGGCTCACCCACAAACAGACAGGCCTCGATGACCGATCTGACAGTCGGCTCATGGCTGCTTGCTGTCGATGCTTTTGCTGGTGGAGTCGCAGCAGATGGATTGATTTCTGCCGGGGCCATTTTCTCCACGTGAGTGTCAACGAAAGCATCAGTAACCCGGTTCTCACCCGTCGTGGATACTCTCTGCTCAATTCCTTCACCTAAATGATTCAGGATCGATTGAGAGACTGCGGCCGTCGGGTCGATCGGATTTATTGCGCCGGCTGCCAGTTCATCAATAGGTTGCTGTGAGTAGGCTTCTTCGGCTGCCTCACACGCTTCGAGAGCCAGGCGGTAAGCCGCTTCAAGATCATCGACATCCCAGGTAGGTTCACTGACAATCGCGTCATCACCAGCGTCTGGCTTCTCATCTTCCTCAGAATTGTCGGGAAAGCTGCTCATAAGAGTTCAAAGCCATACAGCGACAGGATAATCAACAGACTACGGCTTTGTTATAGATAGTCCGCTGACCACCAGTAGAGAGAATTAATTACCGTTGTTGCTGTTTAATTGTGCTGCAGCGACACCGAACAATGCGCCTTCGAGCAGATTGCGTTCAATAAAGGCTCCGCAGGCTTCAAGTTTGGTATATTGCAGTAAAATATAGTCACCCGGTTGAATGATAATCCGTTCTGCCGGATTGCGTAGTGCATGGTACAGATTGATCTGAATCGGTACCTGTGTACCATCGGGCATGGGCCGGATGACAATCGCATTCGAGGCACTGATTGTCACATCATTATTGAGTGCCGATGTTCCGCCAATTTGACGCGATGAACCCTGCGAGCGACCTTGTCCCTGGGCAATCGCAATGGCGCCCAGAATATCGACATCGTAGTCACGGGGAAGTGTATATTGACCACCGCCTAATAGACCACCGGTATAGAAGACATCCGTATCACGGGATTCGATGAAGATGATGTCACCATCATTGAGGGTGATGTCGTGCTCGTGGAAATCGATCTGTTCGCCCGGTTTGAGACGAATCGGAATGCGAATGATTTCCGGGTTATCGATCGTAGGAATTGAGTCTTCCTGGTAGCTGTCAAAAAATGCGGGTGTGGGGGCTCCAAACATCTGATGGCCCGTGGCAAACCTTTGAGTCCCATCCCAGGGGATCACGGGTGATCCAGTCACAACTCCATAGGATGGGGCGGCCTCCAGTGGAGAGTTCTGAGGTGGGAGATACTGGCCATAGGGATTGGCTGTAAAAGGTAATGCCTCGTGGCTCTGCTCACTTCCACGCCAGGTGGGGCCAGGTGGTGCCGCGAGCTGATCCGTCTGGTGCCGCGCAGGGATGACCGGACCCCCTGAATTGTAAGGCGCTGATGGCGCCGGTGAACTTCCATACGCCGAAGGATTCGGGGGAGCTATCGGCGAAGTGGGCTGCGAAAAACCAGGTAACGCGGGATGGCTCGAACTGGTTGATTGCGAGGGATAGCCGCGACTAGGCTGGAGAGCAGGATCTGAAAATCCGTTGAAGTGATTCTGCCGTGGAGATCTGTTCCCAGACCAGTTGACATCTGCGTAAGGATCAGCCGATTGTCCGCGAATCACAGGCTGATTTTGAGCGTTACGCCCTGAGTTCAACGAAAGTCTGGGTCTGGAGGGCTGTTTCTGACTCACAGGTGTCGTCTGAATCGTCGTTGGGTAGGGTGACTGTCCATGCTGGCCAGCGTGCCTGGCGCGAATGATATAAACAGCGTTTTCAGCATCGAGCCCCGGTAAACCGCCTGTATCTGTCAGTGCATGCAGAACATCATTCTTGTAAGCAGGGAGGGCGACAATTTTGCCACTGCCACGCTTGATGACACCGATATTGAGCTGGCCTTGCGCAGCAACATTCGCCTGCTGGCTGGCCTCCTGGCGGATGACCAGCACTCGATAGAGCCGTGGTTGTTGAAGTGCCAGGCTGATCCGTTGATGCGGCTGCAGGATCTGCTTCGGTGAACTATAGGCATGTCGAACGGCTTGTTCGGCCTGAATGATGGTTAAACCACGCACAGGCAAAGCACCAATCACGGGGAGCGAGATCGTACCATCTTCACGGACAGGGAGCGGATATCCCAATGAAGGTGGCACATCGTTCGTCAGCGGAAAGTGAACGGGCGGGACATCTTCTTTACGTCCCAGCAGACCTTCAATATAGACACCCAGAACATCGCCACTGTCGAGCAGATAAGCGGCGGGCACAGGCTGACGTAACAGCGAAAGGTCAATCGTACGCTGATCGGCTCGCGAAGGGCCTCGCAATTCATCCGGCAGGTAGCGGGCCGGGACTCCGGACATCGGGTGAAAGGCTGCACAGCCACCCAACGAAACGATTGCCACCCATGAGAACATCATGAGTAAAGCCAGCCTGGATGTCTTCTGATGTGTGTGTGACAAACTCATCGCTGCACACTCCCGGAATACATGCTGGCATTCGCTTCTGGTGTTGTCATTTCAATGTACTGAGCAGCACGCGACGGTTGACTATTTGGTGCAGAAAACCCGCCGGTCATGGGGATCGCCGCTCGATTCATCCGTTGTGACGGCGCAGGAAAAAATCCTGCCTGTTGAACAGGTGGAGTCGGCCCATACCGGTTTTCACGCGATGCCCCCCAGTTCGGCTGAGCGGGAGGCGCCTGATAGACCGGTGGTGGCTGTAATGTCGGCTGTGCGTGCGAGGGTAGTGCCTGATAAGGCTGTGTTTGATAAGGTTGTGCTGGCCCTTGTGGCCAGGAGTTCGTACCTGCAGGAGCCGAGCCCGGTGGTACAACAGGCGGTGAATACTGGTTCATCGAGGGAGCTTCAGGCAGCGGTTGAGGTCCCTGATTCGTTCGATGGGGCTGATAATTCCCCGGAGTCGGCGGCATTTCTGGCAGTGGCTCCATCGGATGTGGCATGGAAGTGATTGGAGCGGCTTGCGGCGCGATTACAGGCGGAGCCGACCATCCATTTCTCTGAGCAGCACTGGCCTGATGATTCTGCTCTTCCGGTGTCAGATAAGGCTTATCGGTCGAAACTACACGATTGAGGTCGGCAGCCTGACTGCGTGTCGCATAATCCAGACCTGTCGCGTAGCCATCGAACCATTCTTCAACAAGTGGCCGGCCTGCTCCCGAGCGGTAATAGGCCTGCCAATAGCGAGACGGTGCCACAGCAGGGACTGCCTGAGGTGCCCCCATTGCAACATCCACAAAGGCCTGTTCAAACCCTCGGCGGAAGTCTTTTGTCACGGGCTGATTGCAGGTCGAGGAATAGGCGGCCAGATGGCGGCAGGCACACTTCTTGGCAGTATGCCTCGTGAGATGATCGTCAATCCAGGGTGTGTATTCGTGGTGCAGGTGCATCTGTGATGGCGTGCAATCGATACATCCTTCCGGCGAAACTGTCGCGCAGCCACCGGCCAAAAAGCCCAGGCAGCCGGCAAGCGAAAGACTCGTGATCAGCCGGTGCATGTTTCCATCCATCCACAATGACTCACAGCCGCCCATTTGGCCATGAGCACCATGGATGGTGCCAACATGTCCATTCGGCGACTTTCCCCCAGAAAAGCCGGGATGACTCCGCACCTCGAGCGCGATGACGCACTTTGAGTTGCCGAGCAACCGACTTCGTCATGTCTGGTATCGGAGGAGAACCTGCCAAAGAATGACGATTTTTCCGGATTTCTTGGTTGTGCCGAAAAAACCAGTGGCGAACATTTTGTTCGTAATCGATGGATATTACTGGGTTTGCAGCAATTCAGCCTCGCGATGGGACTCGTTCCCGGAATCCCGGCGATCCACCAGATTTTAACGGGGTGGTTGGCCGAGTTCTTTGGCTCGCTGAGTGGCAGCCACCACCGCCGTCATGAGTGCAGCCCGTAATCCTCCCGATTCGAGGGCATGCAGACCGGCAATCGTGGTGCCGCCGGGGCTGGTGACGGCATCTTTCAAAGCTCCGGGGTGCTCGTTGGTAGAAAGCACCATTTGGGCAGCACCCAGCACGGTTTGTGCCGCCAGGCGGGTTGCAATCGCCCGCGGCAAACCGACTCTCACGCCACCATCACTTAAGGCTTCAATAATCTGATAGACGTAAGCTGGTCCACTCCCGGAAAGCCCCGTCACCGCATCCATCAGTGATTCAGGAACTTCTTCGGCGACACCCACAGTTTCCAGAAGTTGCCGCACGATCTGAGCATCACTCGGGCGATCGGCGGATGCTGCTTGTGTCCCTTGGGAGAGCGCAAAGGCTGAAGCACCAGCTCCTACAAGTGCCGGCGTGTTGGGCATCACGCGCACAATTCGACCGGGCCCGCCGAGACCTGCTTCCAGTGTGGCGAGCGTAATCCCTGCTGCAATCGAGATAATCAGCTTTTCCCGGCTGGTACTGACTTGCGAAAGTGTCTGTAAAACACCCGCCATCGATTGAGGTTTGACTGAAAGAAAAATCACATCGGCCTTCTCTGCGAGCATCGCAATCGAAGGGCAGATCTCGCCACCCGTATCAGCGGCGAACTTCTCGGCAGAAGCTGACGAGACATCGCAGGCCAGGAGTTGATCTTTTTGTATCAGACCTGCGGACAGCATCCCGCTGGCCAGTGCTGTCGCCATTTGACCGGAGCCGATAAAGCCGATTTTCCCTGAGAACATGCGTTCGTCGCCTCTGGAAGATGTCAAAAACTCAGAAATGCCTTGGGATGTTCTGCCAGCGCCAGGATTTCCTTCGACAAAAGCGTATCACAGGCAGGCCCGATTTGTCTTTCAACTCGCTTGGTGTTGCAAATCACATGGTCTTTCAGATCACAATGGCTCGCCCGAATCGGTCATCACGC